>NZ_CP019602.1:351250-702500 GCF_001661675.2 Croceicoccus marinus
CACGTGGTGAATGCCTTCATCGCGACAGAGGACCGCCGGTTTTATTCGCACTGGGGCATCGATCCGCGCGGCATGGCGCGCGCCTTCGTGTCGAACCTGTTTTCGGGCACGCGGCAGGGCGGATCCACGATTACCATGCAGCTCGCCAAGGTGACCTATTTCACCCACGACCAGACGATGGGCCGCAAGCTGCTGGAAATGCCCACCGCGCTGTGGCTGGAGGCATGGCTGACCAAGGACGAGATCCTTGAGCGTTACCTGTCGAAGATCTATTTCGGCGATCGCAGCTATGGCATCCGTGCGGCTTCCCTGCGCTATTTCGACAAGGCGCCCGAGGCGCTGACCCCGGCCGAGGCAATGGTGCTGGCGGGCCTGCCCAAGGCGCCCAGCAATTACGCGCCCAGCTTCCACCCCGAGGCTGCGCGGCAGCGGGCGTCGGTGGTGAAGCGCGCGATGATCGATGCGGGCTATCTCACGCCCGCCGAGGCGCGCTCCATCGGTCCCGCGACCTTCCGCCTGACGCGTGAGCGCGACCTGCCGCGCTATGCCCATTTCACCAACTGGATCCGCCAGGAAGCCGAAGCGCAGGGCTATGACGCCGATGCGCGGATCATCCCGACCACGCTGGACGTAGACGTCCAGCGCGCGGCAGAGGCTGCGGTGAAGGCGGTCGACGTGGGCGATGCGCAGGTCGCCATCGTCGCGATGCGGCCGGACGGGGCGGTGCTGGCGATGGTGGGGTCCAAGGATTACAACGAGAACCAGTTCAATCACGCGCTGGCCGGGCGGCAGCCGGGATCGACCTTCAAGATCTTCGTCTGGCTGGCCGCGCTGCAATCGGGGATGACGCCCGAGACAATGGTGGCCGATACGCCGCTGGCGGGCGGGCCGCGCAATTCGGGCGGCAAGTACGAAGGCAATATCACGCTGGAACGCGCCTTCACCAAGTCCAGCAATGTCGCGGCGACCCGGCTCTACGAGGGTATCGGCGGTGAGGCGGTGGTCGATCTGGCCCGGCGTTTCGGCATCTCGGCGCAGCTGGATCCCAACGACACTTCGGTCCCGCTGGGCACGGCGGACGTCTCGCTGCTTGAGCTGACGGCGGCCTATGCGGGCGTGGCGCGCGGCGAATATCCGGTGGTGCCCTATGCGGTGATCGATGCCGACGGGCAGTGGATCGACCATTCGGGCGAATATACGCTGGACCCGCGCGTGCGCCGCCAGATGGCCGACATGCTGCGCGAGACGATCAACGGCGGCACGGGCCGGGCGGCGAGGCTGGCGATCCCCAATTTCGGCAAGACCGGTACCAGTCAGCAGAACCGCAATGCGGTTTTCGTCGGCTGGGCGGGCGGCATCGTCGCGGGCGTGTGGGTCTATGCCGAGGCGGACGACACCGACCGCACTGGCCTGTCGGGCGGCGACGCCCCGGCCCGCATCTGGAAGGCTTTCATGCAGCGCGCTGTGCCGGGGGCCTGAATCCCGCTATCCGTTCGGCAGGACCAGGAACTTTTGCCCGGTCTTGCGCGCATTATAGGTCAGCACCGCGTCCTTTTGCAGCATCTGGTCCAGCGTGATCCGGTCGCTGTAATGGCTGGCGAAAGTGGTGGTCAGCTCGCTTAGCACCCGCTTCTGCATGCGGGCGCGGACTTCGCTGCCTGCCTTCTGCAGGAAGGGGAACAGCAGCCAGCCGCTGACGTCCCAGGTAAAGCCGAAACCGCGCGACAGCTTGGTCGGCCCGGTGTCGAGCGCGCCGTAGATATAGACCTTCTTGTCCTCGCTCGACCCATAGCGGCTGAATTCCGCGCCGCGCGTCGCCTGCGCTTCCATGGCGGTCAGCATGTCGCTGGCCATGGTGCCGCCGCCGATCGGATCGAAGCCCAGCATCGCGCCGGTTTCCTCCACCGCGTCGGCCAGCCGCTTGATGAAGCCGTCTTCGGTCATGTCGATGACATGGGTCGCGCCCAGGTCCTTCAGAAGCTTCACCTGGTCCGCGCTGCGCACCACATTGACCAGCGGAATGCCATCGGCAAGGCAGATCCGGACCAGCATCTGGCCCAGATTCGACGCGGCGGCGGCATGGACGATGCCGGTGTAGCCATCGGCCCTCATCGTTTCGGTAAAGCCGAGCGCGGTCATCGGATTGACGAAGCTGGACGCGGCCTGCTCGGCGGTGACGTCGTCGCCGATCGCGAAGGCCATCGACGCATCGCATGTCGCATAGGTGCCATAGGCCGCGCCCGGAACGCAGGCGACGCGCTTGCCCATCAGGGCCTGCGCGGCCGGATCGTCGCCCGCCGCGACCACGGTGCCCGCGCCTTCGTTACCGGCGGGCATCGCCTTGCCATGGCGAGCGGCCATGGAACGCGTGACCTTTTCGGGCATCTGCGCGACCAGCCGGCCATCGCCGTAATCGGCATTCTCGACATCGGCGGCGGCGAACAGAAGGCCGAGGTCCGATGGATTGATCGGAGCGGCCTCCATCCGGACCAGCAGATTGCGCCCGGTGGGGGCGTCCCAGTCTCGTTCGGCAAGCCTGAGGGTCAGCGTGCCATCGGCATCCAGCTGCGTCGTCAATTGCCTGCCATCGAAACCCATCGCTCAGTCCCCACTGTCTTTGGCCGTCATCATTGGCCGTTATAAATCGCTTCCATGAAATATAGGCCCTGCGGCGGGGCGTTGTAACCCAGCGCGGCGCGGTCCCTGGCCGCGAGTGCATCGGCCATGTCCTGCTCGCTCCACCGCCCCATGCCGACCAGCGCGAGGCAGCCGACCATGGATCGGACTTGATGGTGCAGGAAACTGCGCGCCGCGGCATGGATCGCGATTTCCGGCCCCCATGCACCCTCCGCCGCCTCGACATCCAGCCGGTCGAGCGTCTTGACCGGGCTGGCCGACTGGCAATGGGCCGAGCGGAAGGTGGTGAAATCGTGCAGTCCCACCAGATGCTGCGCCGCGCGGTGCATGGCGGCGGCGTCGAGTTCCTGCGGCACCTGCCACGCGCGGTTCTTCAGCAGCGCGAGCGGCGCGCGGCGGTTGACGATGCGGTAGAGATAGCGCCGCCCGGTGCACGAAAAGCGGGCGTGCCAGTCGTTGCCCACCACCTGACAGGCCGTGACCGCGACCGGATCGGGGCGCAGCTTGGCATTGATGCCTTCCATCAGGCGGAAGGGGGCGATGTCCTTGGCCACGTCGATATGCGCGCGCATCGCCGCCGCGTGCACGCCGGTGTCGGTGCGGCCCGCGGCATGCATGCGCACGTCCTCGCCGGTGATCGCCTGTGCGGCCTCCTCCACCGATTGCTGGACGGAGGGGCCGTCGGCCTGGCGCTGCAGCCCGAAGAAGGCGGTGCCGTCATATTCCAGGGTAAGCGCGAAACGGGTCATCGGGGGCGCATCACCGGATCTCGGTACCTGCGGGGATCGGCTTGCCGCGCAGCATGGCGGCGGTTTCCATCGCGGGCTTGCCGGCGCGCTGGACGATGGTGGGGCGCAGCGCGCTGAAGCCGCAGGCGATAGTCAGATCGTCGTCCAGCGTCGTGCCCGCGACGCCCTCGCGTCCGATCACTTCGGCGGCGAGCACGCGGATGCGCTCGCCCTCGAACTCGAAGAAGGCGCCGGGGCGGGGGGCGAAGGCGCGGACCTGTCGTTCCAGCAGCGCCGCGCCGTGGGTGAAGTCCAGCCGCGCTTCCGCCTTGTCGATCTTGGCGGCGTGGGTCGCGCCGAACTGGGGCTGCGGCTGGGCGCGGCGGCGGGGCAGGTCTTCCAGTACCTCGACCATCAATTGCGCGCCCAGCGCCGACAATTCGCCGGCCAACTCGCCCGCGGTCTTGTCGTCGATGCGGGTGGTGCGGGTCAGGATCATGGGCCCGGTGTCGAGACCCTTTTCCATCTGCATGATCGTCACGCCCGTGGTCGGGTCGCCCGCCAGGATCGCGCGCTGGATCGGCGCGGCCCCGCGCCAGCGCGGCAGGATCGAAGCATGGACGTTGAGGCAGCCGTATTCGGGCGCCTCAAGCACCGCGACGGGGAGCAGCAGTCCATAGGCCGCGACGACCGCCACATCGGCGCCCAGCGCGGCGAAGGCGTCCTTTTCCTCCTGCGGTTTAAGGCTGACGGGGGTACGCACCTCGATCCCGTGCGCCTCGGCGGCGAGGTGCACGGGGGAGGGTTGCAGCTTCTTGCCGCGACCCGCCGGGCGCGGGGGCTGGGAGTAGGCGCAGATCACCTGGTGCCCGGCAGCGATCACCGCTTCCAGCACCGGCACGGCGAATTCGGGCGTTCCCATGAAAATGATGCGCATCGGGTTCGGACTTTCAGGAAAGAGGCGCAGTCCCTATCTGCCCACCCATGGCATCGCAAGAGATCGAAGCACTCGCCGGCGCATTGGCGCGCCTTCCCGGCCTTGGGCCGCGTTCCGCGCGGCGCGCGGTGCTGTGGCTGGTAAAGCGGCGCGAATCCGATCTGCCACGCCTTTTGGAAGCGCTGGCAATGGTGCAGGAACTGCTGGTCGAATGCGACATCTGCGGCAATGTCGACACGAAGAACCCGTGCGGCATCTGCAGCGATCCGCGCCGCGATGCCCGTTCGCTATGCGTGGTGGAGGAGGTGTCCGACCTGTGGGCGCTCGACCGGTCGAAGCTGTTTCCGGGGCGCTATCACGTGCTGGGCGGCAGATTGTCGGCACTGGACGGCGTAGGGCCGGAGGATCTGGCGATCGGATCGCTGCTGACGCGGATCGAGACGGGCGATGTCGACGAGGTGGTGCTGGCGATGAACGCCACGCTGGAGGGGCAGACGACAGCCCATTACATCGCCGAGCGGCTGGAAGGGCGCCCGGTGCGCATCACCCAGCTTGCGCACGGCCTGCCGGTGGGCGGAGAGCTTGATTACCTGGACGAAGGTACGCTGGCGCAGGCGCTGCGCGCGCGACGTCCGGTCGGCTGAACGCTGGCAGATTCGACGAATCATTGCCGGAAACGCGTTCGGTCCCTAAATAGGGTCGATGGCTATCCGTGAAATTCTTGAAGTGCCGAACCCGCTGCTGAAGCGCGTGTCGGACCCGGTCGAAACCTTCGACGACGAGCTGAAGCAGCTGGTCGAGGACATGTTTGAGACGATGTACGACGCCCCCGGCATCGGCCTTGCGGCGATCCAGGTCGGCGTGCCGCTGCGGGTCCTGGTGATCGACCTGCAGCCCGACGATCCCGATGCGGAGGCCGAGGTCTGCAACCATGGCGGGCACGAACACACCCACCAGCCGACGAAGAAGGAACCGCGGATCTTCATCAATCCCGAGATCCTCGACCCGTCGGAAGAGGTGAAGGCCTATCAGGAAGGTTGCCTTTCGGTGCCCGAAATCTTCGCCGAGGTCGACCGCCCCGCCACCTGCCGCGTGCGCTGGCAGGACCTTGAGGGCACGACCCACGAAGAGGACATGGACGGGCTGATGGCCGTGTGCATCCAGCACGAGATGGACCATCTGAACGGCATCGTCTTCATCGACCATCTGTCGCGCCTTAAGCGCAACATGGCGATGAAGAAGCTGCAGAAGATGCGCGCCGCGGCGTAGTTTGTTCTAGTCACTCAGACGCCGGGCGCGGGCCATTCGGCCCGCTTGGCTTCCTCGCATAAGCTCGGACGCGCGTTCGCGTTTGCCGGTGTCGCTGCGCGCTCGGAGCTCTTGCCGACCGGTCTATGGATCAGGCGCTGACCGCTTCGTCGTGCAGGTCTTCCATGGCGCCCTTGCAGTCGCGGGCGCATTCGCGGCACATCTGGGCACAGCGGCGACAATGGGCGTTGTCGTGCTTCTCGCATTCCTCGGCGCAGGTCTCGCAGGCCTTAACGCATAGCGCCAGCATCGCGCGGATCACGCTGCGATTCTCGTCCGTGCGGCGGCTGGCCACGCGATAGGTCGCCTCGCAGATGTCGCTGCAATCGCTGCACAGGCGGATGCAGCGCGTCATGTCCATTTCCTCGGCGCTGCAGGCATCGGCGCAGCTGTTGCAGATCGCCGCGCAATACATCGCGTGCTTGACCGCGGTGCCCAGCTTTTCGTTGTAATCGCTGCCGACGGAGGGGTGTTCGGAAATCATCTTCTGGATGGACATTGGCATTCTCCTTTCCCCATCAGCGGCAAAGCGGGGGATAGGTTCCAAAATGATTGGGACGAGCGTTGCGCGCTCGCCGCCGTTCCGCCTATGTTCCCGGCATGGATATACTTGCCCTTGTTCTTGTCATTGTCGCGCTGGCCGTGGGTGCCGCGCTGGGTTGGTTCTTCGGATCGCGGCCCGTGGCCGATTGGCGCGCGCGTCATGCGCAGCGCGATGCCGACGCGAAGGAACTGGACGACAAGTTCCGCAGCGCAATCGCCGAACTCGCGACGATGAGCGAGCGGGCCGAACGTGCGGCCATGCTCGATGACGAGATCAGGGTCTTGCGGCAGGAGAGCGACGGGATGCGCGTGAAGATCGCCGAGGCGGCGCGCGACCGGCACAACCTTGCCGAGCGCGAGAAGCTGCTGGTCGAGGCGCGCGAGGTGCTGGGCAAGGAATTCGAGGCACTGGGCAACAAGGCGCTGGAAGGCGCGCAGACCCGCTTCCTCGAACGCGCGAACGAGCGGTTCGAGGCGAGCGAGAAGGCCAATGCGGAGAAGATCCGCGCGCTGCTGTCGCCGGTGGGCGAGCGGCTGGACAACTATCGCAAGCAGGTCGAGGATCTGGAAGCGAGGCGCGTCGATGCGTTCGGCCAGCTGTCCGGCCTGATCGAGGGGATGCGCAAGGGCCAGGAAGACGTGCGGCGCGAGGCTGCGCGGCTGGGCAATTCGCTTCGCAATGCGCCCAAGGCGCGCGGCCGCTGGGGCGAGCAGCAGCTGAAGAACGTGCTCGAGCACTGCGGGCTCGCCGAGCATACCGATTTCCACCTCGAACATTCGATCGATACCGAGGATGGCCGCCTGCGCCCCGACGCGATCGTGCGCATTCCGGGCCAGAAGATGTTGGTGATCGACGCCAAGGTGTCGCTGAACGCCTATCAGTCCGCGTTCGAGGCCGAGACCGACGAGGCGCGCGAGACGGCTCTGGCGCAGCACGCGGCATCCATGCGGACCCATGTCCAGCAGCTGGGCGCGAAGGCGTATCAGAGCCAGTTCGAGGAAGCGCCCGACTATGTCGTGATGTTCGTGCCGGGCGAGCATTTCGTGGCCGCCGCGCTGGAAACCGATCCGACCTTATGGGACTTCGCATTTGCGAAGGGCGTGCTGCTGGCGACGCCGACGAACCTCGTGGCTATTGCACGGACCGTCGCACAGGTCTGGCGGCAGGACGGGCTGGCGAAGGAGGCGAAGGAGATCGGACGCATGGGCGGCGAGCTGTACGACAGGCTGGCCGTCGCGGCCGAGCATATGAAGCGCGTCGGGTCCGGACTGGAAACGGCTGTCAATAATTACAACAAGTTCGTGGGTTCGTTCGAACGCAACGTACTGTCCGCTGGCCGCCGCCTGAAGGACAAGCATATCGAGATCGGCAAGCGCGAGATTGACGATGTCCCGCAGGTGGAGAGTTCTCCGCGCTATGGTCACAGCGATGTGCCTGTCTTGCCTAAGGGCGATAATGCTGCAATTGCACAGGCTTCGCCCCAGGACTGAAACGGACTACGGACTAGAAGACTCGATGAAACTCCAGATTGCTGGACTGTGCAGCCTTGCCCTGCTTGTGACTGCCTGCGGGGAAAGCCCCGCCGACGAAGCCCCCTCCACCGAACCGACTGCCCCCGCCAGCGAAGCGCCTTCGCTGGCCAATGCCGTCGCCTCGGCCGAAGGGCCGTTCGCGCCCAAGGACGATTGCGGCGAGCTTTATGGCTTCGACAGCTTCCGCGGCCAGCTTCGCCGCGCGATCACTTTCCAGAACACTGAGAGCCTTGCCGCGCTGGTCGATCCGGACGTCAGGCTCGACTTTGGCGGCGATGGCGGCATCGACGCGCTGAAGACGCGCCTTGCCGACGATCCCTCGCTGTGGAGCGAGATGAGCGATGCCATAGCGCTGGGCTGCAGCGCCGAGGACGAGACGGCCGTGACGATGCCCTGGGCCTTCGCCAACCTGCCGGATGGCGCCGAGGCGACCTCGACCTATCTGGTGACGGCGAATGATGCGCCCGTCCGTGCAGAGGCCGGCGAGACCGCGGCCAGCAATGGCGCGATCAGCTGGGATCTTGTCAAGCTGGCAGGCGATGCCCCGGCAGAAGGTGCTGAATACGTCGAGGTCAGCACCCTCGACGATGCGACCAGCGGCTTCGTCGCGGCGCAAAGCCTGCGGCCGATTACCGATTACCGCATCCTGGCCAATCGCGGTGACGATGGCTGGAAGGTCACCGCCTTCGTCGCGGGCGACTGATCCGGCCTTGCCGATAGCGCGCCGGGCGGGTCATCTGCCCGGCGCGTATTTCTTTTAAATCAGCGCAGCGCCGCCAGCGCTTCATAGGCCAGCACGGCCCCGGCCACGGCGGCGTTCAGGCTGTCGGCGCGGCCCAGCATCGGGATGGTGACGCGCAGGTCGCATGCCATCTCGTACCCCTCGGGCAGACCGCGCGATTCGTTGCCGACCAGCAGGAAGCAGGGCGCCGCATAGGGCGCGCCGCGATAATCGACCGCATCGCGCAGCGACGCGGCGACCAGCTGGCCTCCGGCTCCGCCGCGCAGCCACGGCAGGAATTCCTCCCACCGGGCCAGTGCAAGCGGCACGGTGAAGATCGCGCCCATGCTGGCGCGCACCGCTTCGACCGAGAACGGATCGGCGCAATCGTCGATCAGCACCAGCCCGCCCGCGCCCACCGCGTCGGCAGTGCGCAGCATGGTTCCCAGATTGCCCGGATCGCGCAGCGCCTGCGCCGCCAGGAACAGCGGCGCGGCCGTGCGGTCCAGCCGGTCCAGCCCGGTATCGAACTCGCCAAACACGCCGCAGACCGCCTGCGGATTGTCCTTGCCGGTGATCTTGGACAGGGCGGCTTCCGACATGGCCAGAACCTCGCCGCCCGCATCCTCGACCGCCGCGATCAGCGTATCGAGCAGCGGGTGCGGATCGCGCCCCTCGGCCATGGCCAGCATCTGCGGCAGGCGGCCGCTTTCGCGCGCATCGGTCAGCAGGCGCAGCCCCTCGGCCAGGAACACGCCTTCGCGCCGCCGGTGCTTCTTGTCGCGCAGCGAGCGCAGATATTTGACGGTGGGATTGGACAGGCCGCTGATGGTCTTCATGGGCTCGGGCTTTGCCAAAGGGAGAGCCTGCGCTCAATCCTCTCCGAAACGATCCTCGACCAGCGTGACCAGTCTTTCCATCGCTTCGCCGGCAGCGGGGCCGGAAGTGCGGATCTCGATCTCGTCGCCCTTGGCGGCGCCCAGCATCATCAGGCCCAGGATGGAGCCGCCCGCAGCCTCGTTCCCGTCGCGCGCGACGCGGACCACCGTGCCTTCGGGCAATGCCGCCACCGCGCCCACGAATTTCGCGCTGGCGCGGGCATGCAGGCCCCGGCGATTGGCGATCGTCACCTTGCGGACCAGCATGTCCGGCGCGCCGCTTTTATTGGCGGAAGGGGCGCCGGAATCGCTCACGCGTCCTGGCCCAGGAATTCGGAAGCGACGGTGATATAGTTGCGCCCGGCATCGCGTGCGGCGACGACGGCATCGGTCACGCTCATCTCCATGCGCGCGCCGGCCAGGCGGATCAGCATCGGCAGGTTGATGCCGGCGATCACCTCGACCTCGCCCGTGCGCAGCAGCGAGATCGCCAGGTTCGACGGCGTGCCGCCGAACAGGTCGGTCAGCATGATGACGCCCGCGCCGTCGTTCACTTCGCTGATGGCGTCGGCGATTTCGCTGCGCCGCGCTTCCATGTCGTCGTTCGGGCCAATGCAGACCGGAACGATCCGGTCCTGCTTGCCCACCACGTGTTCCATGGCAGCGACGAATTCCCGCGCCAGGTCACCATGGGTTACCAGGATGAGGCCAATCATGTCAGTCCTTCTAAACAGCCAAAACCCACTATGGCCTCACCCAAATTTACGCCGCCTTGCTGACGTGCGCTTTTCTTGCCAGCGTGTTTTCCGGCCGGATCGTCCCGGCCCGTGGCCCTGCTCGATCCGACATTGCGCCGACGTCAACAAAGGTTACCCCGCGCGGGAGCCGCCTTCGACCAGATCACTTGCACCGATGTCAAGATTGCGATGCAGCACGCCGGGATTGTGTCCCGTTTTGCGCAACTCGTGCGCCATGCTTTCCGCGCTGAAGACCGAGCGATGCTTGCCGCCCGTACAGCCGAAAGCGATATGGAGATAGCTTTTTCCCTGCGCTTCGTAGAGCGGGACCAGCGACAGCACCAGGTCGCGGATGCGGCCGAAGCTTTCCTGCCAGGCGGGATCGGCGGCGATATGGCTGGCGACCGGCGCGTCGCGGCCCGTCAGCGGGCGCAATTCGTCGACCCAGTGCGGATTGTCGAGGAAGCGCATGTCGAACACCAGATCGGCAAGCGGCGGCATGCCGCGCGCGAAGCCGAAGCTGGACACTGTGATCGTCATCCCCTGCGGCGCGCTGGGGGCGAACAGCTCGCGGATCGTGCGGCCGAGATCGTTGGTCGAGAAGCTGGTGGTGTTGACCACCACGTCCGCCCAGCGGCGCAGCGGTGCCATCAGCTCGCGTTCGGCGGCAATGCCGGCCGCCACGGGCCGGTCGCCCGCCAGCGGATGGCGGCGGCGCGTCTCGTTATAGCGGCGCTCGAGTTCTTCGGATCCGCAGTCGAGGAACAGCGTGGACAACGCGATGTCCACGCGCCGGGCCAGCGCATCGACCTCGGCGATCACGCGCTGCGGGTCGAATCCGCGGGTGCGCGAATCGAAGCCGATCGCCAGCGGATGGCTTTCCGCCGAATTGCGGTCGTGGCCGGGACCGGGCGCGGTCGAGACCAGGCGCGGCAGCAGGCGCACGGGAAAATTGTCGACCGGCTCCCAGCCCAGATCCTCCAGCGCGCGCAAGGCTGTCGTCTTGCCCGCGCCCAGCAGGCCCGTGACCAGCAGGATGCGCGTCTGCTTCGCGGCGTCGCCGTCGTCGTCGCGGGGTCGGGGCGAGTCGCTCGTCATCGCGGGTGGCTATCGCGCACTGCGGGCAGAATCGGAAGCCCGTGCACCTTCATCGCCCATTCCGCGCGCAGCCCCAGCACCGGCGTATCGGGCCAGAGCGCCAGCGAGGGAACCGGAAGGCCGCAGATATTCTTGCTGCCCGCTTCTTCGACATGGCGGGGGGCGCCGTGCGTCAGGGTCACGGCCAGCGCCACGGGCGCGGGGACCGCCTGCATGGTGACGATCCCGACATTGCGAATCTCGACCATTCCGCGGGTGTTGGGATGGGGGAAGGCCCATAGCACGCCGCCCACATCGGCCAGCATCACCCCATCGTCGCCCACCAGCACGCCGCCGCGATCGATCAGCGCCAGCGCCAGGCTGGTCTTGCCGCTGGCGGGCTCGCCCTCGATCAGCAGGGCGCGCCCGTCCAGCGCGACGACGCTGGCCTGATAGGCGGCGGCGTGATCGGGGACGGGGACGAGGGTCATGACTTGGCGTCTCCTTCCAGCGCGGGGAGGGTGATGACGAAGACCGCCCCGCTTGCGCCATCCGCGCGCCCGCGCACGGCCAGCGTGCCGCCATGACCGGTCACGATGGAGCGCGCGATGGCCAGGCCCAGGCCCGAGTGCTTGCCGAAGCTCTCCGGTTCGGGCCGGTGCGAGTGGAAGCGTTCGAATACCGCCTCGCGCTCTTCCTCGGCGATGCCGGGGCCGTCGTCGGTGACGGTGATCTCGACCGTGTCGCCAAGGTCGCGGAACGCGATGGCGATGCGACCGCCATGGGGCGAGAAGCTGGCCGCGTTGTCGACCAGGTTTTCGAAAACGCGCTCTAGCTGGGCTTCGTCGCCGCGCACCATGGTGGCGCTGGTGGGCGCGCTTTCGACCGTGAATTGCAGGTCGCGTTCGGCGCTGATGCGCGCGGCGGCGGTGCGCCCGCCGATGACATTGCGGGCCAGCGCCAGCAGGTCCACCGGCTCGAACGAGGCGCGCGACAGTTCGGCGTCGAGGCGGCTTGCCTCGGCGATTTCGGTGATCAGCCGGTCGATGCGCCGCAGGTCGGCCTGCGCGATCTCGGCCAGCTGGTGGCGCAGCGATGGGTCATCCACCGTTTCCAGCGTGTCCAGCGCGCTGCGCAGGGACGCCAGCGGGTTCTTCAGCTCGTGGCTGACATCGGCGGCAAAGGCCTCGCCCGCGTCGATGCGGTCGCGCAGCGCCTGCGTCATGTCGGACAGCGACCGGGCCAGCGTGCCGATCTCGTCCTGGCGCTCGGGCAGGCGGGGGATGACCACATCGCGCTCGCGCCCGGCGCTGACCCGGGTGGCGGCGCGCGACAGCGTGCGGACCGGCTGGACGATCGTGCGGGCCAGGAACAGCGACAGCTGGATCGAGAAGATCACCGCCAGCGCCAACAGGACCAGCAAGGTCTGGCGCGCGGCGCGGATCGCGACGGTGATGTCGGTCGCGTTGCGCATGGTCAGCAGGGTCTCACCCTGCGCGCCATAGGGCGCGGCGGCGGTGATGACCGGCGTGCGGTCGGGCGCATAGCGCAGCATCACCGTACCCGCGCGCGCTTGTTCGGCGACGAACACCTCGGGCCACTGCGATTTGGTGGCGGGTTCGGCGTCGTCCTCAGGGTCGTATCGCGAGACTGGCGGGGCCATGACCAGAAAGTCGACGATGCGGTCCATCGTGCGCGCCAGCGTATGGGTCCAGTCCTGCTGGTCGGGATCGGCGAAGAAGAAGGCTGGCTCGCCCACCACGAAGCTGTCGGTCTGCAGCGCGCCCTGCGAATCGAAGGTGCGCAGCCGCAGCCGCTGCTGGTCGCCGATGCGGGCAAGCAGCGCGGCATGCTCGCTGGCGGGTGCCTCGGCCAGCGCGTTGGCGATGATCTCGACCTCGGACCGGGCGAGGCGCGAGCGTTCGGCGACAAGCTGCTTGCGATTGGTGTCGAGCACGAACAACCCGCCCAATACCAGCCCGACGATCAGCAGGTTGACCGCAAGGATGCGCGTGGTGAGCGAGAAGCGCCGCGTCCAGAAGAGCGGATCGGGGGCATTGCCTGCGCCGGGTTCTGCGGCACCGGAGTCGCGCGCGCCGGATTTGCCCGCAGCGGAATGGGCCGTCTCGCCCGGCACCGGATACTCCTGCTCATCATCCGGGGCGGGCGGACCGCGCGGCACCTGCGCGCCGGGATGATGCGGATCAGTCCCCCGCAAAGCTGTAGCCCGCGCCATAGAGCGTCGAGATGCCGGTGAATTCCCTGTCGACCTGCCGGAACTTGCGGCGCAGGCGCTTGATATGGCTGTCGATGGTGCGGTCGTCGACGAAGACGTCGTCCTGATACGCTGCATCCATCAGCTGGTTGCGCGTCTTCACCACGCCCGGCCGCTGGGCCAGCGCCTCGAGGATCAGGAACTCGGTCACCGTCAGCGACACCGGATGGCCGTCCCAGGTGACGCGGTGGCGCTCCGGCTCCATCGTCAGGCGGCCGCGGGTGGTCAGCTCGGCGGGGGGCTGGCTGGTGTCGCCCGACAGCCGGTTCATCACCAGCTCCTCGCGCCGCAGCAGCGCGCGGATGCGCGCGATCAGCAGGCGCTGGCTGAAGGGCTTGGCGATATAGTCGTCCGCGCCCATCGCCAGGCCCAGCGCCTCGTCCTGCTCGTCGGTCTTTGACGTGAGGAAGATGACCGGAAGCGAAGATCTCTCACGCAAGCGGCGCAGCAGTTCCAGCCCGTCCATGCGCGGCATCTTGATGTCGCACACGGCAAGGTCAGGCGGATTTTCGATCAGTGCTTCCAGCGCGGCGGAGCCGTCTGAATAGACCCGCGTGTCGAACCCCTCTGCCTGAAGGGCGATCGAGAGGCCGGTCAGGATATTTCGATCATCGTCCACCAGGGCGATAACATGCGCCATAAAAACAACCTTCTTGTCGCGAATTCCGCTCGTAACAACGCGCGGGCCGCCATGCATGTTTCGGCTTAGCCAATTCGGACGCGCCAGCCAAATGCCTGCTGCCGACTTGCGGTGAAAGGGTGGCGCCGTGACGCCTTGTAACTCTTTGGGAGCATGATCCCAATGAAGCAGAACTGGCCATTCGCGGCGATTCGTGACAGGGTCGGGTAGAGGGTTTGACTCTGCCAATATTTGTGAGCATCTGAAAATCAATAAGTCGAGGCGACGGGCGCATGTCCGGCGACCACGAAGTCATCCCGAGAGGATTGCATTGATTGTCCGCGCCTGCGCCGCGCGGCTGGCCCCGTCTGGAAGGGGTCCTGAAAGGAGAGCAACGTGCCGAAAATGACGTCCTTGTCGGATCAGGGTATCGCGACCGATGCCGAAATCCATGCCAATCTGGGCCGGTCCCAGCTGATCGAACATGCGCTGGCGAATGGCGAAGGCCGCCTTGCCGCGGATGGTCCGCTCGTCGTCGATACCGGCCGTTTCACCGGTCGCAGCGTCAAGGACAAGTTCGTCGTTCGCGACGACATGACGCAGGACACGATCAACTGGGGACCGATCAACCAGCCCATGAGCCCTGAGCATTTTGCCAATCTCAAGGCCGATTTCATGGAAGCGCTGAAGGATCAGGAAAAGCTGTATGTCGCCGACCTGTTCGGCGGTTCGCAGCCCGATTACCGCGTCAACGTGCGTGTCATCACCCAGATGGCCTGGCATTCGCTGTTCGTGCGCACCATGCTGGTGCGCCCCACGGCGGAGGAACTGGAAAGCTTCGTTCCCGAATTCACGATCATCAACCTGCCGAGCTTCAAGGCCGATCCCGATCGCCATGGCAGCCGTACGGACACGATGATCGCTGTCAGCCTCACCGAAAAGCTGATCCTGATCGCCAACACCGAATATTCGGGCGAGATGAAGAAGGGCGTGTTCGGCCTTCTCAACTATCTGCTGCCCGAACAGGGCGTGATGCCGATGCACTGCTCGGCCAATATCGGTGCCGACGGCAAGACCGCGATCTTCTTCGGCCTGTCGGGTACCGGCAAGACCACGCTGTCGGCCGACGCCAGCCGCACGCTGATCGGCGACGACGAGCATGGCTGGTCGGATTCGGCGGTCTTCAACTTCGAAGGCGGCTGCTATGCCAAGATGATCGACCTGTCGGCCGAGGGCGAGCCCGAGATCTATGCCACGACCAAGATGTTCGGCACGATCCTGGAAAACGTCGCGATGGACGAAGAAACGCGTACCATCGACTTTACCGACACCAGCAAGACGCAGAATACCCGCGGTGCCTATCCGATCGATTTCATTCCCAATACCTCGGAAGAAAATCTTGGTCCGGTGCCGTCGAACGTCATCATGCTGACCGCCGATGCGTTCGGCGTGCTGCCTCCGATCGCGCGGCTGACGCCCGATCAGGCGATGTACTACTTCCTGTCGGGCTATACCGCCAAGGTTGCCGGTACCGAGATCGGCGTGACCGAGCCCGAAGCGACCTTCTCCACCTGCTTCGGTGCGCCCTTCATGCCGCGCCACCCCAGCGTTTACGGCAATCTGCTGAAGGAACGCATCGCGCAGGGCGGCGCGCAGTGCTGGCTGGTCAATACCGGGTGGACCGGCGGCAAGTACGGCACCGGCAGCCGCATGCCGATCAAGGTCACGCGCGCCCTGCTCAATGCTGCGCTCGACGGATCGCTGGGCGATGTCGAGTTCCGCAAGGACCCGAACTTCGGTTTCGAGGTTCCGGTCGCGGTTCCGGGTGTCGACAGCACCATCCTCGATCCCCGTGCGACCTGGGACGACAAGGACGAATACGACCGCACCGCGCAGAAGCTGGTGCAGCTGTTCGTCGACAATTTCGCGCAGTTCGAAAGCCATGTCGACGAGGGCGTGCGCAAGGCGGCTCCGACCGCGGCCTGACCCGAATTCGCGGCACATGAAAACGCCCCGGACCAAGGCGGTCCGGGGCGTTTTCGATTTCGGCCCTGCTGAGCCGCGACGCTAGTCGGTCAGCGAGGCGGGAACCTTGCCGCCATTCGCGGCCAGTTCACGCATCACCTGCTTGTGCATCCAGATGTTATCCTCGGCCGACCCTTCGTAATCGGTGCGCCCCATTTCGGCAGCAAGTTCCTTGCGATTGGCATAGCCGGCATCGATGTCGAGCAGCTTCATCAGATCGACGATGGAACTGCGCCAGTTGAGGTCCTTGCCCTCGCCCATCGAAGCGAGCCGGGCCTCCACGTCGACCTCTGCCATCGGCGCGGGCTTGGCCTGAGCAGGTTTTGCGGGGGCGGCCTGTGTCGCGGCGGGGCGCGTCGGAGCGGGACGCGTCGGAGCGGGGCGGGGAGGCGCGGTCTTGCCGGCTGCGGCGCCCGGCTTGGCCTTGTCGTCGTCCTTGCCGAAGATCGAGTCGCGGATCTTGCTGAATATTCCCATGTCGATTTCCTGTTGATCCTTTCAAAGCCCATTGGCCAAAGCCGGTCCGGACGATAACCGCCGAGCGCGGCCCGGGTTGCATCATTTGGGGTGTTCGGAGCCGAAAGCGCGGTCTATGCGCTGGCGGCATGGCCGATATCGCGCTTTCCCTGATGGTGCTTTGCGCCGCGGTGATGACCGTGGCGGCGTTCTTCGCGTTCCGCCGGGGCGACCGGAAACAGGGTGCGCTGATGCTGGTGCTCGCGGCGGTGCTGGCGATCAATGTCGCGATCTGGACCGTGCCCGGCCCCGGCGAAACGCTGAGCGATGCCTCGGAAGGCGGCGGCTAGCCCTCGATCTTCTGGCCGCCCTTGAACAGGGCAATGGCGCGGCCCTGCACCGGCTGCTTGTCGAACGGGGTGTTGCCCGCCTGCGCTTCCATCCGATCCGAATCGACGATCCATGGGCGGTCGGGATCGATGACCGCGATGTCGGCTTCCAGTCCCGCTTCCAGCCGCCCCGCCTCGACCCCCAGGATGCGCGCGGGATTGACGCATAGCAATTCGCACATCCGTGCCATGTCGATCACCCCGTCGCGCACCAGGCTGAGCGTCAGCGGCAGCAGCGTCTCCGCGCCCGCCATGCCGGGGGCGGCATCGACGAAGGGCAGGCGCTTGTCCTCTGGCCCGCGCGGGTCGTGGCCCGATGCGATGGTGTCGATCGTGCCGTCCGCCAGCGCGATGCGTACGGCCAGCCGGTCCGCCTCGCTACGCAGCGGCGGCGAAAGGCGGGTAAAGGTCAGGAAACCCGCAGTCGCGATATCCGACAGCATGAAATAGGCGGGGGTCACGCCGCAGGTCAGCCGCACGCCGCGCGCCTTGGCCGCGCGGACCAGGTCGAGCCCCGCGGCGGTCGTCACCTGCCGGATATGCAGATGAGCGCCTGCCATCTCGGCCAGCGCGATGTCGCGCATGATGGCCAGCGATTCCGCTTCGGCAGGGGCGCTTGGCAGGCCGAGACGGGTCGCCATCTCGCCGGCGGTCGCCACGGCCCCGCCGGTCAGTCCGGCATCCTCGGCATGAGAGATGACGGGCAGGCCGAGCATCGCGGCATATTGCATCATGCGCAGCATGATGCCCGAATCGCCCAGCCATTGGCGACCCGACGACACGGCGCGCGCGCCCGCTTCCTGCATCAGTCCCAGCTCGGGCAGTTCCGAGCCCGCCAGTCCGCGCGTCGCGGCGGCGATGGGATGGACCCACAGGTCGGGCTTGCCATAGCTGGCGGCGAAACGGACTCGCGCCGGGTAGTCCAGCGGCGGGTTCTGGTCGGGCATCAGCGCGGCGCGGGTGATGCCGCCGAAATGGAACGCGGGCTTGTCGATCTCGAACACGCCAAGGTCGATGATGCCGGGCATGACGATCTTGCCCCTGGCGTCATGGGTGCGGTCGCCGGGCTGTGCCTCGACTTCGCCTGCCGCGACGATGCGGTCGCCTTCGCAGCGGATCGATCCGGCAGAAGGCGCGCCGCTGCCGGTGAGCAACTTTCCGCCCGTGATGATCAGGGGTTCGCGCGGGATCATAGCGAATTCCACCCTTCGACACCGCGCGCGCGGCGCGTCACCACGTCCAGGCAGGCCATGCGCAGCGCCACGCCCATCTCCACCTGCCGGGTGATGGCCGAGCGTTCGAGCATGTCTGCGACCGACGAATCGATCTCGACCCCGCGGTTCATCGGGCCGGGATGCATGACCAGCGCATGCGGCGCGGCGCGCTTCAGCCGCTCGGGCGTCAGGCCGAACAGATGGCGATACTCTCGGGCCGAGGGGATGAAGGGGCCTGCCATGCGTTCGTTCTGGAGGCGCAGCATCATCACCACGTCGACCCCGTCGATGGCGGCATTGAAATCGCTGAAGGGCGTGACCTTCATATGCTCGATCGCCGCTGGCATCAGGGCGGGCGGGGCGCAGACGCGCACTTCGGCGCCCAATGTCGTCAGCAGCAATATGTTCGATCGCGCCACCCGGCTGTGCATGATGTCGCCGCAGATCGCGATCTTCAGCTTCGCGAATTCGTCGCTGAGCGGACAGCTGTCGCTGCGCAGCCAGAACCGCATGGTCAGCGCGTCGAGCAGCGCCTGCGTCGGGTGTTCGTGCTGCCCGTCGCCCGCGTTCAGCACGGGGCAGTCGACCTTGTCCGCGATCAGTTGCACCGCGCCGGACGACGAATGGCGGATCACGATGGCATCGGCGCGCATGGCGTTCAGCGTTGTCGCCGTGTCGATCAGCGTCTCGCCCTTCTTCACGCTGGACTGCGCGGCGTGCATGTTGACCACGTCGGCGCCCAGCCTTTTGCCCGCGATCTCGAACGACAGCAGCGTGCGGGTCGAATTTTCGAAGAACGCGTTGATGATGGTCAGGCCCGCCAGCGCGTCGGCATGTTTCGCGGGCTGGCGATTGAGTGCGACCCATTGCTCCGCCTCATCCAGCAGATAATGGATTTCCCAAGGAGCCAGCGGCGCGATGCCGATCAGGTCCTTGTGCGGAAACGCGTCGCCACCGGCGGGATAGCGGGTGGAGGAGGGGTTTGGTGCATCGCTCATCTTGAGACCGGGCGTCTAAATGGCCTTTCGCGTTCCGGCAAGGCCGATGGCGCGCGCCGTGCAAAGCCCCCCCTTCGGTCCGGCACGCGTTTCGCATTTGCGACATTGGCCGCCCCGCCTTAACTAGCGCGCAAATGCCGGGCGATCTTGGCCCGCGCAGGAAGGAAGTTCATCATGGCGTTCGCGCGCAAGGTCTGGAAGCTGCTGGTCGCCATCAAGGACGGGCTTGTCCTGCTGCTTTTGCTGCTGTTCTTCGGTGCGCTCTATGCCGTGCTGACCTTTCGCCCGGTGGCCGCCGTGGTCGAGGATGGCGCGCTGCTGGTCGCGCTGGACGGCGTGGTTGTGGAAGAGCCCGCGCCGACCGATCCGTTCGCCATGGTCCTGTCGACCAGCACGCCGATCCAGGAACACCGCGCCCGCGATGTGGTTCGCGCGATCGAGGGGGCGGCAACCGACGAGCGGGTCAAGGCGGTGGTGCTCGACCTCGACTATTTCCTTGGGGGCGGGCAGGTCCACATGGAAGAGATCGGCAAGGCGATCGACAAGGTGCGCGCCGCGGACAAGCCGGTGCTCACCCATGCCATCGCCTATACCGGCGACAGCATGCAGCTGGCCGCCCATGCCAGCGAGATATGGGTCGATCCGCTGGGCGGCGCGCCCGTGGCGGGACCGGGGGGCACCTATCTGTTCTTCGGGCAGATCGCCGAGCGGCTGAAGATCAACGTTCACGTCTATCGCACGGGCGAATACAAGAGCGCGGTCGAGCCCTATACGCTGAGCGGATTTTCCGGTGCCGCACGCAGTGACATCGAGGGGACCTATGGCAATCTGTGGGAAAACTGGCTCGACGGCGTGAGGAGGGCCCGCCCCCAGGCGCAGGTGCGGCAGGTGGCGATGGACCCCGTCGCCCCGATCCGCGCGGCGAACGGCAATGGGGCGCTGGCGGCTGTCAATACGGGGCTGGCCGACCGGATCGGCAGCTATGAGGATTTCTCGCTGCGCGTCGCCGAACTGGTCGGCAACGACCCCAACCTGCCCGACGAGCCGCGCAGCTTTGCCCACACCTCCTATCGCGACTGGGTCGAGGCGGTAGCGCCGCCGCAGGACGGGCGGGCGATCGGCGTGGTCACGGTCGCGGGCAGCATCGTCGACGGCGAGGCCGGGCCCGGCACCGCCGGCGGCGACCGCATCGCCGCCCTGCTGGACGAGGCACTGCAGGACGATCTGGCCGCGCTGGTGGTGCGCGTCGATTCGCCGGGTGGATCGGTCACGGCGTCGGAGCGGATCCGGCAGGCGATCCTGCGCCACAAGGCGCGCGGCATTCCGGTCGTGGTGTCGATGGCCAATGTCGCGGCCAGCGGCGGATATTATGTGGCGACGCCGGGCGATGCGATCTTCGCCGATCCGTCGACCATAACCGGCTCGATCGGCGTATTCCTGGCCGTGCCGAGCGTCGAGAACGCTCTGCCCGAATGGGGCGTGACCACCGATTCGATCCGGACGAGCCCGCTTGCGGGCCAGCCCGACCTGCTGGGCGGTTTCACGCCCGAGATGGACGCGATCCTGCAGTCGCAGGTCGAGCACAGCTATGATTTGTTCCTGGGACTGGTATCGGAAAGCCGCGACATCAGCCGGGCGCGGCTGCGCACCGATATCGCCGGTGGGCGCATCTGGGCAGGCGGCCCGGCGCGGCAGGTGGGGCTGGTCGACCGCTTCGGCAATCTCGACGAAGCGCTGGTTCATGCGGCGCAGCTTGCAGGGCTGGGCGCAGGCGACTGGCACGCCCGCTACCTTCAGGACGAGCCAGATCCCTTCACCGCCTTTTTGCAGTCGATGACGGCGCCAGAAGAAACGGTGGAGGAGGGCGACATGCTGGCGGTGATGATGGCGCGGCGCGATCTGGTCGCGGGACGCTCACTGGCCGATCTGGTGCAATTGCTCGATCGGCCGCGCATCCAGGCGCGATGCCTGGGCTGTCCGCCGCCGGTTTCGGGCGCAGAAAACGCCAGGCCCGCGGCTTTGCGGGTCCTGCTTGACCGGTTGGGGCTCTGAGCCTCGCAGGCTGCGCCGATCAGTCTGGCGGCATCGGTGTTTCGGGCAGCACCGGGTCCGGATTGTCGTAGTCGGGGGTCGGCGTCTCGAACTCGTCGGGGCGCGCGGGTTCGCCGGGCGCTTCGTTTGGCGAAGGCGTCACTGGCGCCTCGGGCGGAGCCGCGGGTTCGATCGTATCGGGCGAGGGGATGTTGGGTTGCGTAGCCATGGCTTTGGAACGCGCCAAAAGCGCGAACGATCCACGGGACATCCGCGCCGGTCCCCAATGCGCTTGCTCTTTTGCCGCCTGTCCGATAGAGGCCCGCGAGCCTGAAAATCCTGTCCGCTGGTCGGCACAGGGCAACGCGGGCGTGGCGGAACTGGTAGACGCGCCAGATTTAGGTTCTGGTATCGCAAGATGTGGGGGTTCGAGTCCCTTCGCCCGCACCAGGCTCGCCGCGCATTATCGCGGCCCTTTGTTGTCCGTGCGGCTCCCAGAGAACGCAATACAGCGACGCCTGAAAGAGACATCATGCAGATTTCCGAAACCAAGAACGACGGGCTTGCCCGCGCATATACCGTCAAGATCCCCGCCGGCGAGATCGCCGACAAGGTCAGCGCCGAGATCAAGAAGATCGCGCCGCAGGTCCGCATGCCCGGCTTCCGCCCCGGCAAGGTGCCCGCGAACCTGGTCAGGAAGATGCATGGCGAGGCGATCCACGCCGACGTGCTGAACAAGACCGTGCGCGAAAGCGTCGACAAGGTGATGGCCGAGCACAAGCTGCGCCCCGCGATGCAGCCCGCAGTCTCGCTTGGCGAAGACTATGAGGAAGGCAAGGACGCCGAGGTCGCGATCGAGCTGGAAATCCTGCCCGCGATCGACACCCCCAAGACCGACGACCTGAAGCTGGAACGCCTGGTCGTTCCCGTCAGCGACGAAGCCGTGGACGAGGCAGTTGCCAAGTTCGCCGAGGGCCAGAAGAGCTTCGAGGACGCCAAGAAGACCCACAAGGCAGGTGAAGGCGACCAGCTGATCATCGATTTCGTCGGCAAGCTCGACGGCGAGGAATTCGAAGGCGGCAAGGCCGAGGACGCCCCGCTGGAAATCGGCGCGGGCCGCTTCATCCCCGGTTTCGAGGAGCAGCTCACCGGCGTGAAGACTGGCGAGGAAAAGACCATCACGGTCACCTTCCCCGAGGATTATCCCGCCGCGCATCTCGCCGGCAAGGAAGCCCAGTTCGACATCACCGTAAAGGCGGTGAAGGTCCCGGGCGAGACCAAGATTGACGACGAGTTCGCCAAGTCGCTGGGGCTCGAAGGTCTCGACAAGCTCAAGGAACTGCTCAAGGCGCAGCTGGAGCAGGAAACCGCCGGCCTGACCCGCACGCAGATGAAGCGCCAGCTTCTCGACGCGCTGGCCGCCGGTCACGATTTCCCGGTCCCCGGCCAGATGGTCGATGCCGAGTTCGAGCAGATCTGGCAGCAGCTTCAGCACGAAGCCAGCCACGAGGAAGATCCCGAAGCCGCGATGAAGGAGATCGAGGCCGAGAAGGACGACTATCGCAAGATCGCCGAGCGCCGCGTGCGCCTGGGCCTGCTGCTGTCGGAAATCGGCCAGGCCAACGGCGTCGAAGTGTCGAGCCAGGAAATGCAGATGCTGGTCCAGCAGGCGGCGCAGCAGTACCGCCCCGAAGATCGCCAGCGTTTCATGGAATATGTCCGTTCGGAACCGATGGCCGCGGCCCAGCTGCGCGCCCCGCTGTACGAGGACAAGGTCGTCGACTTCCTGTTCGACAAGGCCGAAGTGACCGAGCGCGAAGTGACGCGCGAGGAACTGCAGGCCGCGATCGAGGCGGAGGAAGGAGCCGAAGCCGAAGCGAAGCCCGCCAAGAAGGCCGCGGCCAAGAAGCCCGCAGCCAAGAAGAAGGCTGACGACGCGGTCGAGGACGAGGCGGAAGCCAAGCCGGCGGCCAAGAAGGCCCCCGCCAAGAAGAAGGCTGACGACACCGCCGAAGACGATGCGGACGCAAAGCCCGCAGCCAGGAAGGCTCCGGCCAAGAAGGCCGCTGCCAAGGCGGACGACGAGGGCGAGGCAGACGACAAGCCTGCCGCCAAGAAGGCGCCTGCCAAGAAGGCTGCTGCCAAGAAGACATCCGCCAAGAAAGCCGACGCCGAATAAGCGATCCGGTCGACAGCGATCGAAAGGGCCGCGGGCGCAAGCCTTGCGGCCCTTTTCTTTCCGGCAATTGCCGGCCAGGCATGCTGGATTGTGCGAATGGTCCGAGGGGGCTGTTTAGGCATCGGTAAGGACATCGAACGCAAAGGTCCGTGGAGGGCGGGGCAAACGGGGTTGAACAACCGTCGGGCAAGCCCGACATAGGCGTTCCAGATTGCACAGAGGATTTCATGAACAGTATCGGGAACATGCGTATCGACCCCGAAACCGGCGCGCTCGTGCCCGTGGTCGTCGAACAGACCAGCCGCGGCGAACGCAGCTTCGACATTTTCTCGCGCCTGCTGCGCGAACGCATCGTCTTCGTGACCGGACAGGTCGAGGACCACATGGCATCGTTGATCGTGGCGCAGTTGCTCTTCCTGGAATCGGAAGACAGCACCAAGGACATCTCGATGTACATCAACTCGCCGGGCGGCGTCGTCACGGCGGGCATGGCGATCCATGACACGATGCAGTACATCAAGCCGCGCGTGTCGACCGTCTGCATCGGCCAGGCGGCGTCCATGGGCAGCTTCCTGCTGGCCGCGGGCGAACCGGGCATGCGCATCGCGCTTCCCAGCGCGCGCATCATGGTGCACCAGCCCTCAGGCGGCGCGCAGGGCATGGCCTCGGACATCGAGATCCAGGCACGCGAGATCCTGCGCATCCGCCGCCGGATGAACGAGCTGTACGTCAAGTATACCGGCAAGCAGCTTGAGGAGATCGAGCGGGCGATGGACCGCGACACCTTCCTCGAAGCGGAGGAAGCGCGCGAATTCGGCATCGTCGACAAGGTCTTCGTGTCGCGCGCCGATGCGGCAGCCAGCGAAGGCTGATTGCGGGTCGGGACGTTCGGGATCCGGGCCGGTGGGCTGCGAAAAGTCCGCCGATCCGTCCTGATGCAGCGGTTCATCGGGGCCTATGGCTCCAAAGGGTCAGTCGCTGTCATCAGCTTGAAGCATGGTCATCGCGTCGATGCCGCTGTATCCTTCAAGCGGATGTGCCTATCTTTTAATCGGATATACAGGGCGTTGCATTTATACACTGTATGCCAGGAAGCTGACCTGCCCGCGGTTGATTCTCTGTGACAGCCGCGTAAATTTGAGGATGGCCCGATTCTGCGGGCGCTTTACGAGACAATTATGACCAAAGTTAGCGGATCGGACAGCAAGAGCACCCTGTACTGCAGCTTCTGCGGGAAGTCGCAGCACGAGGTGCGCAAGCTGATCGCCGGACCTACCGTTTTCATCTGCGATGAATGTGTCGAGCTGTGCAACGACATCATCCGCGAGGAGACAAAGGCCGGCATCGCGGGCAAGAAGGACGCCGGCGTTCCTCCCCCGATCGAGATCTTCCAGACCCTGAACGATTACGTGATCGGTCAGGATCGGGCGAAGCGCGTACTCTCGGTCGCGGTGCACAACCATTACAAGCGGCTGCGTCATTCGGGCAAGTCGAGCGAAGTGGAACTGGCCAAGTCGAACATCCTGCTGGTGGGCCCCACCGGTTCGGGCAAGACGCTGCTCGCCCAGACGCTGGCGCGCACTTTCGACGTGCCGTTCACCATGGCCGACGCCACCACGCTGACCGAAGCTGGTTACGTGGGCGAGGACGTGGAGAACATCATCCTCAAGCTGCTGCAGTCGTCCGACTACAATGTCGAGAAGGCGCAGCACGGCATCGTCTATATCGACGAGATCGACAAGATCACGCGCAAGGCCGAGAACCCGTCGATCACGCGCGACGTTTCGGGCGAGGGCGTGCAGCAGGCGCTGCTCAAGCTGATGGAGGGCACGACCGCCAGCGTTCCGCCGCAGGGCGGCCGCAAGCACCCGCAGCAGGAATTCCTGCAGGTCGACACCACGAACATCCTGTTCATCTGCGGCGGCGCGTTCGCGGGGCTCGAGAAGCTGATCTCGGACCGCTTGCAGAAGCGTTCGATCGGTTTCGGCGCGCATGTGTCCGACCCGGAAAAGCGCAAGGTGGGCGAGCTTCTGTCGAAGGCGGAACCGGAAGATCTGCTGAAATTCGGGCTGATCCCCGAATTCGTGGGTCGTCTGCCCGTCATCGCCACGCTGGAAGACCTCGACGTCGAGGCGCTGGTCAAGATCCTGGAAGAGCCCAAGAACGCGCTGGTCAAGCAGTACCAGAAGCTGTTCGAGCTGGAAGACGTGCAACTGACCTTCACCGCCGATGCGCTTCAGGCGATCGCCGGCAAGGCGATCAAGCGCAAGACCGGCGCACGCGGGCTGCGCTCGATCGTAGAGGCGATCCTGCTCGATACCATGTTCGATCTGCCCACGCTGGAAGGCGTGTCCGAGATCGTGGTCGACAAGGACGTGGTCGAAGGGCGCAAGGAACCGGTGCAGGTCCTGAAGGGCAAGGAAGCCGCCGCCTGATAGCGGTCCGGATAAGCAATTCAACAAGGGCCGGGGGCGCTGCTCCCGGCCCTTTCTTTATGTCCGGGTGACTAGACGGTGTCGGCGCGTTCCAGCGCGCAGCCCGCGTCGGGCGAAAGCTCGACCTGCAGCGTCGAGTGGTGGATGCCGAAATCGTGGTCCAGGCGGTGCGCCAGGTCGTGCAGGAAGATGTCCCCCGGATGACCCTCCGGCATTACCAGATGGGCGGTCAGCGCTGTCTCGGTCGTGCTCATGGGCCAAATGTGCAGATCGTGCACCGCCGCCACGCCGGGAAGCCCGGCAAGGAACTCGCGCACGCGGGGCATGTCGATGCTGTCGGGAACGGCCAGCAGCGCCATCTTCACGCTGTCCTTCAACAGGCCCCAGGTGCCGACCGCAATGATCGCGACGATGACCAGCCCCGCCACCGGATCGACCCACTGCCAGCCCGTCAGCGCGATCAGCAAGCCAGCGATGACGACACCGGCCGACACGGCTGCATCGGCCGCCATGTGCAGATAGGCGCCCCTGATGTTGAGATCCTGCTTGCGCCCGCGCACGAACATCAGAGCGGTGGCCGTATTGATGACGATCCCGATTCCCGCCACGATCATGATCGCGCCCGGTTCTACCGGGGCCGGATCGAAAAGGCGGCGAAAGGTTTCGATCGCGATAGCGCCCAGCGCCACCAGCAACAGGGCCGCATTCGCCATGGCCGCCAGGATCGAGCTTGATTTCAGCCCATAGGTAAAGCGTTCGGACGGAGGCCTGCGGGCTGCGGCGCTGGCTGCCCAAGCGATCAGCAGCGACAATACGTCGGACAGATTGTGCCCTGCATCGGCCACCAGCGCCATCGAGCCATACCAGAATCCCGCCCCGGCCTCGATGATGACAAAGCCGGTGTTGAGCACGATACCGATCGCGAAGGCCCGGTCGAAACTCTCGGGCGCATGGCTGTGCCCGTGATCATGCGAATGGCCGGAATGACGATCCTGCGTGGCTGCGGGTGAGTGCTGGTGTCCAAGTCCCATCACACCCTTGTAGCGGCTGTCACGCGCGGGAAAAGACCCCTCGCCGGGGCGTTGCAGAAATGCCGCAATGCATCATGAATTTCGGTTCGGCTCCCCCCAGAGCTCCGTTCGCCTCATGGCGGCAAGCCTTGAAAATCAAGGAAAAGACCGATCTTACAGTGAAATGGGAGCATTCGGGCGAACTTAGGCGGCTCCATTGTCACTTGCTCGTCATGTATGTCAGCTTATGGCGCAGCGCAGCAAGGTCGCAGTCCTGCCGCACCATGCCATACGAACTTCACTCAGGGACCCAGTTCAGCCATGAAGAAATTTCTTCTGCGCAGCACGGCGATCGTCGCCATCGCCGTGCCCGCCGCCGCCCACGCCCAGTCGACCGGTTCGATCGACTTCGAGGACGAGATCATCGTCACCGGCGCGCTTTCAAGCGATGTCGGCGGTGTTGAGATTCCCGACACCCCCAAGGCCAAGCAGGTGCTGAACGAGGAGATCATCCGTCGTCAGCGGCCCGGCCAGACAGTCAACGACATCATTAATCTGGTCCCGGGCGTCAGCTTCCAGAACAATGATCCCTGGGGCTCCTCGGGCGGCGGCTTCACTATTCGCGGCTTCGGCGCGAATCGTGTTTCACAGACCCTGGACGGTGTGCCGCTGAACGACTCGGGCGGCTATGACCTGTATACAAACCAGCAGGTCGACTCCGAAGTTCTGGAGACCGTGAGCGTCAATCTGGGCGCAACCGATGTGGACAGCCCGACTGCTTCGGCTTCAGGCGGCACGATCAATATTCGCACGCGCGTCCCCAGCGATGACTTCAAGATCACCACCACCATGACGGTCGGTGACGTTCTGGCCGAAGGCAGCTATGGCGACAGCCTCTACATGCGCGGTTTCGGGATGATCGACACCGGCGACATCACGGGCATGGGTACCAAGGCCTTCTTCTCGGCTAGTTACCTGACCTACGGCGTCCCCTATAATCCTTACGGAAAGATCGAGAAGACCCAGCTAAACGGCCGCATCTTCCAGGATATCGGCAGCAACGGCGACTTCGTCTCGGTCGCCGGTCACTGGAACGTCAACCGCAACAATTTTGCCGGTTCCGAAAGCCTGGGCGATCTGCTGGGATATTACGACGGGGATTTCTCGAAGCGCGAGCGTTTCACCCTTTATGACAAGGATGACGAGGCGGGTTATCCATGCACCGTCGAACCCGGTTTGGTTTATCAGGGCGGCGGCGTGAATGGCGTTTCTGAACGCTATGACGACAGTAACGAATGCGGCGAACCGTTCTATCGTCGTTACAATCCTTCGGATACGGGCAACATCCGCGGTTCCTCGCGCTTCACGCTCACCGACTCGATTGTTCTGACAGTCGACCCGAGCTACCAGTACGTGAAGGCCAACGGTGGCGGCCCCGACGATCCGCGTGAAGCATTCTTCACGGTCGATAGTGTTGGCTATACCGGTGCATTCAACGGTGGATACTACTTCGGCCGTGACCTGAACGGTGATGGCGACTTGCTCGACCGCATTGCAGGCAACGATCCCAGCCAGACCCATACTGATCGCTATGGCGTCGTGGCCAATCTGATCTACGACATCAGCAATGACCACACCGTGCGCGCCGCCTATACTTGGGACCGTGCGCGTCACCGGCAGACTGGACAGATCACCTACATGTTGCGCAACGGCGAAATCAGCGACGTATTCGCCGTCGACAATCCGTTGCTGGATGTAGAAGGTAATGAGGTTAACAAGCGTGACCGTCTATCCTATGCAATCCTGCATCAGGTCTCGGGCGAGTATCGCGGCCGCTTTGGCGACCTGACTGCCGTTCTCGGCCTCCGCGCGCCGTTCTTCACGCGAGAGTTGAACCAGAACTGCTATACGACCTCGGCCAGCGGTTTTGTGGATTGCCCCGCGCCCGGTCAGGATCTGACCGCTTATGAAGCGGCTAATCCGAACTATGTCGGCCCTCTCGAGCGCACTTACAAATATGACGATATCTTGCCGAGCGTCGGTTTCACCTATGCCGTGACCGGTGCAGCTTCGGTGTTTGCGAACTACTCGAAGGGCATTTCGGTCCCTGGGACCGATCCGCTTTATGACTCGCTGTATCTGGGTGAAGCCGTAGCGCGTCCGGTTCCGGAAACGACCGACAACTTCGATGCAGGTTTGCGTTTCCAGCAGGGGCGGATAACCGCGCAGATCGCCGGTTGGTACACGCGGTACGAAGATCGCTTGGCCACCGCTTTTGATCCAACGGCGAACAATGGCGATGGTGAAACCGTGTATCGCAATCTCGGCCGGGTCGACAAATACGGTATCGACGGTTCGATCGCATTCCAGCCGACCGCGAACACGCTGCTCTATGTCTTCGGTTCGTACCAGGATTCGGATATCGATTCCGATACTATTGGCGGCATCTGCGGTCTGAATCGCGATGGCGAGGTTGAGGATACTGAGTTCGGCTGCACCGCCGATAATCTGGGCGAGCAGTTCATACTGCCCACCGGCGGCAATGCAGAGTCGGGTGCACCGAACTATTCCTTCGGGGCTCGCGGCCAGATCGCTTTTGGCGATCTTGAACTGGGTGCGCAGGTCAAGCGTACTGGCAAGCGCTGGGTGAATGACATCAACACCGAACGCACCCCGGCCTACACTCTGGTTGATTTCGATGCTCGCTACAACATTGCGGAATTTGCAACCGGGGGTAACGTCGCGCTGCAGTTGAACATTACCAACATCTTCGACGAGTATTACATCGGCTACTTCGGTGGCTCGTTGAATGATTTCCCGTTTGCACAGATCGGCGCTCCGCGCGCGGGAAGCCTGTCGATCATCATCGGCTACTGATCATCTTGATCTAAGCCGTAAGAAATCGAGCGCGGGGGTGAGTACCTCCGCGCTCTTTTTCGTTTCTGTCGCAACCGCGCACTACTGATAGATGCAGGCGTCCAACCCCTCGTTCGCCACCACGTTGATGCGCGCTGAAATGGTATTGCCGTGACGCCGCAGCCAGCCGCCGGGGTTCACGACCGAGCGCTCCTTGGGAAGGGGGAGGGCGGCAGCCATGCGCGCCGCCTCGCTGCGGCTGAGCGTGTCGGCGGAATGCTGGAAATAGCGCTGCGCCCCTGCCTCTGCGCCATAGGTGCCGATGCCGGTTTCCGCGACATTGAGATAGACTTCCATGATCCGGCGCTTGCCCCAGATCTGTTCGATCAGGAAGGTGAACCAGGCTTCCAGCCCCTTGCGGAAATAACCGCCCCCTTGCCACAGGAAGACGTTCTTCGCGGTTTGCTGGCTGATCGTCGACCCGCCGCGGATGCGGCCGCCCTGCGCGTTGCGGGCCATCGCACTGGCTATCGCCTCGGCATCGAAGCCGTCGTGAGAGCAGAACTTGGAATCCTCGGCGCCGATGACGGCGCGCACCAGGTTCGGATCGATCTCCTCCAGCGGCTCCCAATCCTTGGTGATGCCGTTTTCGTCCATCAGCATCGTCGCGGTGACGGGCACCGGAACGAACCGATAAACGACAGTCAGAAGAAGGCTGAGCACCACGAAAAGCGCGATCAGCTTGAAGAGAATGAGAAAGATACGACGGATCATGCGCCGGTCTTAGCGCAGGATCACGTACGAAAAAATGGGGCTGTTACGAGGCGTCTCTCCGAAACACCGCTGGCAACGCTCTGCTGTTCAGGAAGTAACGCAGCATGACGGCCGGACAATGTGAGCCCGGCCGTCATTCCAATTATCGATCAGGCGAGTTGCGGCGTACGCTCCCCGGCGATGCGCTGCATCGCCTTCTGGATCTTCTCGAACGCGCGCACCTCGATCTGGCGAATGCGTTCGCGGCTGACGTCATAAACCTGCGACAGTTCCTCCAGCGTCTGCGGATCGTCGGTCAGGCGGCGCTCAGTCAGGATATGCTTTTCGCGGTCGTTCAGCACGTCCATGGCTTCTAGCAGCATGTCGTGGCGAACCTGCTTTTCTTCCGCTTCGGCAACCGTCTCGTCCTGAAGAGGACGGTCGTCGGTCAGCCAGTCCTGCCACTGCCCAGAACCTTCCTCGTCCGCACGCATCGAGACGTTCAGCGAGGCATCGCCGCCCATCATCATACGGCGGTTCATGTTGACCACTTCCTGCTCGGGCACGCCGAGGTCGGTTGCGATCTTGGCCACGTCGTCCGGATGCAGATCCGAATCCTCGTATGCCTCGAGGTTCTTCTTCATGCGGCGCAGATTGAAGAATAGCTTCTTCTGCGCGGCGGTGGTGCCCATCTTCACAAGCGACCACGAGCGCAGGATGAACTCTTGAATCGAGGCCTTGATCCACCACATAGCGTAGGTGGCGAGGCGGAAGCCGCGATCGGGCTCGAACTTCTTCACGCCCTGCATCAATCCGACATTGCCTTCGGAGATCAGGTCGGAGACGGGCAGGCCATAGCCGCGGTAACCCATGGCGATCTTGGCCACGAGTCGCAGATGGCTGGTGACCAGCTGGGCTGCGGCCTGGGGATCCTCATGCTCGGCATAGCGCTTGGCGAGCATGTATTCCTGCTCAGCCGTAAGCACCGGGAATTTCTTGATTTCCGACAGATAGCGGTTGAGGCTTTGCTCGCCGCCTAGGGCCGGAACGGTTGGTTTGCTATTCGTCACGTCCTGTAACCTTTCCTTGCGTCGGTCAGACTCGCGGGACCCCTTGTGGGCATCCCCAATCCATGACCACATCTTCACTCTAGGCGCGTTCCCCCGCGTTTTCCCGCCTAATTTCTCAATTTGAACGAGCGAGTTCTTCGATCAGTTCCGCCATGTCGCGCGGAATCTCGCTGGAGAATTGTATCCTTTCGTCGCTGGCGGGGTGGATGAAGCCCAGCATGGCCGCGTGAAGGGCCTGGCGATGAAAGGATAGCCGATTGAGAATCGGTCGAAATCGGGAATCGGAGCGCCCATAGACAGGGTCTCCCAATAGCGCATGACCGATTGACGACATGTGAACGCGGATCTGGTGTGTTCTGCCTGTTTCCAGCGTGCATTCGACCAGCGCGGCGCCGTGAAGCGCCTCGAGCGTGCGGAAATGGGTGATCGCGTGCTTGCCGCGCTCGTCGCCCCCGTCCAGCACCGCCATCTTCTTGCGGTCCTTGCTGCTGCGGCCGATGCGCCCCTCGATCGTTCCCGATGGCGGCATGGGCCTGCCCTTGACCACCGCGCGATAGGCGCGGTCGATCGAGTGATCGGCGAACTGGCGAGCCAGCCCTTCATGCGCAAGATCGGACTTTGCAGCCACAATCAGTCCGGACGTATCCTTGTCGATGCGGTGCACGATGCCCGGCCGCGCCACGCCGCCAATGCCCGACAATTGACCCGCGCAGTGATGCAGCAGCGCATTGACCAGCGTGCCATCCGGATTGCCGGCGGCGGGGTGTACCACCATTCCCGCCGGCTTATCGATCACGATCAGATGCTCGTCCTCGAACACGATGATCAGGGGAATGTCCTGCGGCACGGCCTCTGCCGGGGTGGGGGCGGGGACCGCGATCGCGAAGGGCGTTTCGCCGACCGTCTTTGCCGATCCCGAGGAGAGCGCCTTGCCGTCCAGCGTCACCGCGCCTTGCGCGATCAGCGCCTTGATCCGCTCGCGCGACAGGCCGCTGGCGTGGCTGAGCGCCTTGTCCAGCCGTTCCCCTGGCTGGACCATTCCCTCGATCAGCTGCGCGCCGTCGTCCTCGTCGGCATCATCGATGGCGATTGTCCTGTCCCCCATGCTAGGGAAGATGGGTGCCGTTTCTGACCGTGACAAGAACCGTCGTCGATGCCATCGCCGCTTCCGCCAGCCGTGCTGCGCCGCGGGAGGCTTGCGGCCTGCTGCTGGGTCGGGGTTCGCGGATCGACGCGTTGAGCGAAACCGTCAATGTCGCCCCCGATCCGCTGCGTCATTTCGAGATCGACCCGGCCGCGCTGATCGCTGCGCACAAGGCGGAAAGGGCAGGCGGCCAGCAGCTGATCGGCTATTTCCATTCCCATCCCTCTGGCTTGCCCGAGCCGTCTGCCACCGATCAGGCGCAGGCTGCGCGCGACGGGCGGGTCTGGGCCATCGCCACGCCCGCCGGCGAAATCGGCTGGTTCGTCAGCGAAGAGGACGGTTTTGCGCGCCTTTGCCCGCAAATTCTGCCGGAACTGCCCTGAAACCGGACCCCCAGACGCTAATCCCGGTGGAATCACCGGCATGGCGCTTTCTTGCGGGGCCCGATGCGGTTATGGCGGGTCTTCACGACGGAAAGCGCTGAATGCCTGTAATGACTGCAGATTCCATCCATTTGACCAGCCTGATCGCATCACGCCTGTGCCACGACCTGTTGTCGCCGGTCGGCGGCATGGCGAACGGGATCGAGCTGCTGGTCGACGAAACCGATCCGAAGATGCGCGAGCAATGCATCGATCTGCTGGCGCAGGGCGCGCGGCGAACGGCTACCCGGCTGCGGTTCTTCCGCCTGGCCTTCGGGGCTGCCGGCGGGTTCGATTCCCAGCTTCCCGCGGCCGAGATCGAGGAATTGGTCAAGGCGCAGGCAGCCGAGGGGCGCGACATCAGCGTCGAATGGGCCGTGTCGGCGGCAGAGCTTTCGAAACCGGCGGCCAAGGTGCTTTTGAACTATGCGCTGATCGGGATCGACGCCTTGCCGCGCGGCGGCACGCTGGCGATTGCGGCGGAGGAGCGCGACGAATCCTATGAGATCGCGGTGCGGGCCGAGGGGACGCGCATCGCGTTCGACAAGGACGTGGGCCGCTCGCTGGAGGGAGAGATCGAAATGAACGATCTGTCGGCCCATACCGCCCCGGCCATGCTGGTGCGGCTGATCGCGCAGGATTGCGGCGGCGGGGTGCAGCATGCGCTGACCCCGGACGGAGCCACCGGCGGCGCGCTGGTGCTGGGCGCCATCCTGCCCCGTGGCTGAGGGCGCTTCGAAGCCGGGCGACGATCTGCCGCTGGTCCGGGATTGCCCGTCGCCCAATCACAACGAACGTGCGGCGCCCATCACCATGGTCGTGCTGCATTATACCGACATGCCCGATGTCGAGGATGCCATCGGCAAGATGTGCGATCCCGATTCGGCGGTCAGCGCGCATTACTGCATCACGCGGCAGGGCGAGCTGGTGCGGCTGGTGGACGAGGAACGGCGCGCCTGGCATGCGGGTGTTTCCTATTGGCGCGGCAACACCGACGTGAACTCGTCCAGCATCGGAATCGAGCTGGACAATCCGGGCCATACCTGGGGCTATGAACCGTTTACGGGGCCGCAGATGGAAACGCTTTGCATCATGCTGGCCGACATCATGAAGCGGCACGACATTCCGCGCGCCAATATCGTTGGCCATTCCGACGTGGCCCCGCAGCGCAAGACGGATCCGGGCGAATTGTTCGACTGGGCGTTTCTGGCGAAGCACCGGCTGGCGCTGCCCCGGCCCGACATCAAGCTGGGCGACCCGTTCGAGAACGACGGCGCGTTCTATCTGGCGCTCGAGCGGTTCGGCTATGACATCGCCGACGGGCATGCGGCGGTGCGCGCGTTCCAGCGGCGGTTCCGGCCCGAATGCGTCGACGGCCAGGTCGACGGCGAGATCCGCGCCATGCTGTTCGCGCTGCTGCTGGACCGCGACCGGGGCGTCACGCGCTAGTCATTCCGCTTGCCAGCGGGCGGTTTGCCGCTAATGACCCGCTTGCGTCGGGGAGCCGGGCAGCCGCGTCGGGGAAACCCGTACGAGGAAAGTCCGGGCTCCACGAAACAAGGATGGCGGGTAACGCCCGCCCGGCGAGGAAACGGCCGTCCGTCAGGGCGGCACGTCCGAAGCCGAGGGACAGTGCCACAGAGAGCAATCCGCCGATGGGTTTCACGTCGAAAGACGGGGGACCACAGGCAAGGGTGAAAGGGTGCGGTAAGAGCGCACCGGGGAACCGGCAACGGCGACCGCATGGCAAACCCCATCCGGAGCAAGACCGAATAGGGGCGGCGCGCCCGGCCGAAAGGTGCAGGGCAGGGGTGTTTCGCCCCGTGACCGCCCGGGTTGGTTGCTTGAGCCTTGCGGCAACGCAAGGCCTAGATGAATGGCTGCCCTTGCGGGGCTGGTGTTTTACATACCGCCCGCATGACAGAACCCGGCTTACAGGCTCCCCGGCGTATTTTCGGGCTGTTCGCTCGGCGGCGTTTCGGTTGACGATGCTTTGGTTGACACAGGCGACACGTCCTACAACGGCTGTCACCCTGCCGAACGCCGCGGATTTGCCGGGTCTGATACCCATCGGTTGACACCATGGGGGGCGGGAGAAATCGACAAGGTGAAAGAGCGGGCGGGCCGATAAGGCCCGCACGGGCGCTTTAGGCCAGCCGGCCTGTGTAGGACAATAAAACGGCGGGCATTCCGGAACCTGGTTCACGACTGCTTTCAGGAACAGGCGATAGCAGTCTAAACGGCCGCAAAGGGGCGGAAAGCGGACATTCTGCCTTGCGAGTTCAGCTTAACGAGAGACCGCGCGTTCACAGGGTTGCGTGAAGCTTCTCCATCATTGCCAGATGTCGCTGGACAACCGGCGCCGTGCTTTCAGCAACGGAGCGCAGCTGCCAGTTGTCGCCGGAACTCGCATAACCGGTCATCAGATCAACCGTCTCCTTATGAGCCAGCACCTGCTGGTCGAGATAGGTATCATCGAACTTCTCGTCGGGTGCTGCCTCTAGATGCTCCAGCATTTTGCGCCGACGCATGTCCACCTCGGTGGGCAGCTCGGGAAGGCCCGCGGTTTCGGACATCCGATACGCAGACCGGAGCTGATGGGTCGCCGTAGTATGGTCGTCGATCATCTTGCGCGCGGCTTCGCGCACGCTGTCCGACCGCGACCGGCGGAGCGCCATGCGCGCTGCCGTGATTTCGTAGATGTCGCCGATCGCCGCATTCTTCGCGAACGCCTCCCCGGAATGCGATCCGAGCGTCTTTGCCTTCACGCGCCCGTGCATTCCGCCGAGCGTGTCCTGAAGCTTGTCCGCGGTTTGCCGGAGGCCCGTATGCTTGTGGTCCTGGTCGGTCATCATGCGTTCTCCGTCGCGAGCTGGCAGGCCTTTTCGTAAGGCGTATCCTCAGCGGTGCCGCTGTCGCGCAGCGAAGGATTGGGGTGCTCGCCCTCGGTGTTGAAACGGTATTCTTCGCCGAATTGCTCGCGGTGCCGACTGATCACGTCCTCGCTCGGCACTCCGCCGGCGTTCACCTTGCGCTGATAATCGAAGAAACGGTGATCGGAGGGCAGCTGGCCGACCGGCACGAATTCGGAATCGTAAGCCGTCCAGTCGAGCGTGCGATTCAGCACGTCGCGCACGTATTGCTTGTTAGGCTCGAACGTCATGGGTTCGGTGAGGCCCCCCTTGGGGAAGAAGTCCGCAGCATCGAGCCCGTCCACTTGCTTCATCATGTCGGCAGCGAGCCGCAGATGCTCGATTTCCATGGCGAGATGGGTTTCCCAGACCTGACGAATCTTGGGATCGGTCTCGGTCTCCATGCATGACCAGTAGAGCCAGCATTCGTTGTACTCGTGCAGGACGAGATTGAGCAATTCAGGTGTCGTCGGGTCGAGAATGGACTCGTAATGCGTGACGTGCTGCTCCTCGACCTGCGCGATCTCGAGATAAAGCGCGCGGGCCATCGGATCTTCGGGACGATTGCCGACGGTCATGTAGAAATTCATCGTCTGCTGTTCGGCCGAGACCACGGTCAGCGCGTTCAGGATCGACTGGATGTCCGCTGCCTGCACGGTCATCGGTCGGCGAAGTTCGTCATGCGGATGGCGGTGATGGAAGATGGTCGGGCGGCCGGGCAAGATCTCGGTGAGGTCGCCAGTGATTTCCTCCGCCTTCCGCCGCTCGCCCATCAGGTCCATCAGATTGGCATAGCGGTAGAGGTGATCGTAATCCTCCAGCACGCCGAACTCGTAAGCCTGGGTCAGATACGGATCGGGCTCGTGCCGTGCGATCCAACTCGTCAGGTCCACGGCGACCTGCTCGTAGCCGATGGTGTTTGCGATGGTACTTTCGCTTCCCGGAATCAGCCAGTTCACCCGCTTCTGCTGCTGTTGCTCCGCCTTGCGCACGAGAGCCAGCATTTGCTTGATCCCGGTATCGGCGGTGCGGCGTGCGGCGTTGTGGGAATTCATGATCGCCTCGACCTCGATCCCGTTCATCAGGATCACGCGGCAACGGGTATAGGGATGAACCTCATTCGTGTCGTAAGTATCTCCTGCTAGCTCCGACCATGATCGGAACTGGCGATCCATGGGAATGCCTTTTTCCGTGAGCGGGTTGAAAGCCATGCTGCTTCTCCTGCGGTTTCGGGACGGCGGAATGTTCAGCTCTAAAGGCGCGCAAGAAAGAATGTTCCCCAGATTCTTGTTTTTCTGTAGTGATATATAAGATGTTAGAAGCCTATTTCAGGAATCTTGCGGAGCGCTTCGATGGCGTGCTCGTCGGCGGAAACGCCTTTCAAAATACGGGGGTGCGTTGCCGTCATGGCTCTTCACAACCGCTGCGGTCTAGAAATCGCAGTCACGGCTTGAACCAGCACGGTAATAGCCGCACAGCCCTCGCCGCCTGAACGTCCGCAATCGGTCGGTAGCGGAACGTCCGCGTCTAGACCGAAATAGCCAACAGCCGACCCCATCCACTCACGACACATCTCGCAAAAAAAAAGGTTCACCCAACAGGCGCCCCTCCCTCATACATCGCTGAACGTCAGGCTTACGAAACCGTGGCCTTCACGATCTTGCCCGGGTTTGCCGGCGGCTCGCCCTTGGGCAGCGCGTCGACGTGGTCCATGCCTTCCTCGACCTCACCCCAGACGGTGTACTGGCGGTCCAGGAAACGGGCGTCGTCGAAGCAGATGAAGAACTGCGAATTGGCGCTGTTGGGCGCGGATGTGCGCGCCATCGAGCAGACGCCGCGCGTGTGCGGGTGGTCGTTGAACTCGGCCTTCAGGTCGGGCTTGTCCGAACCGCCCATGCCGGTGCCGTTCGGACAGCCGCCCTGCGCCATGAAGCCGGGGATGACGCGGTGGAACTTCACGCCGTCGTAGAAGCCTTCGCCGGCCAGTTCCTTGATGCGCTCCACATGGCCGGGGGCCAGGTCGGGACGCAGCTTGATCACGACGTCGCCGCCTTCGCCATTGCCGGTATCGAGCGTGAGGGTGAGTTTATCCTCGGACATGAAATCTCCTTTGTCGCCCCTGTCGGCGGGGCGTTCCTGCGGGTCGCAGACGCATATAGGCAATCGCCGCGATATGTCACGCCCGCGCCGCGCAACAACGCCGTCCACAGGCGCTGCCCGCCAGTCCACAGGCTTTTGCCGCGCTTCTCCACCCGGCGTTCCCCGGATCTGTCCACAGCCTGTCCACATCGGCGGCGGCGGGGGGAGAGAGCCGCGTTTCCCGGTTGATTTCGCGGTGCAGCATTCTAGACACCGGCGGTGATGGACCGCGACGATCTCAATCCTGCCAGCGAGCATGACGCCGACCGGGCGACGCTGGAGGATATCATCGCGGCGGAGGACGCCGATCGCGTGAGCGAGGCCGAGGAAGCGCGCGCCGAGCGGCTGGACGAGGATGACCGGCTGAAGCCCGAATTCGTCGAGGCGGTGCGCGAGGCGCTGCAGGAGGACGCCGAGACCGACGTCCGCGACCTGGTCGAACCGCTCCATCCTGCCGACATCGCCGATCTTTTCGAAATCCTGCCGCGAGAGGACCGCCCGGCCCTCGCCCGCGGCATCGCCGATCTGATGAGCGGCGAAGTCATTTCGGAAATGAACGACTACGTTCGCGACGACCTGCTGGAATCGCTGCCGCCCGATGCGGTCGCCGGCATTGCCGAACAGCTGGAAACCGACGACGCCGTCGCGCTGATCGAGGATCTGGACGCCAGCGACCAGGCCGCCGTCCTGGCAGAGATGGGTCCCGAAGACCGCGCCGCGATCGAAAGCGCGCTGTCCTTCCCCGAGGAATCGGCGGGCCGCCTGATGCAGCGCGACCTGGTTGCGGTGCCCGAGCATATCAGCATCGGCGATCTGATCGATTACATGCGCGAGAATGCGGACCTCACCACCGAGTTCTGGGAGGTCTTCGTCGTCGATCCCACCCATCGCCCGGTCGGTTCGGTGCAGCTGTCGTGGATCCTGCGCACGCCGCGCGGGGTCGCCATCGCCGACGTGATGAAGCGCGACCAGACGCTGATCCCCGCCGACCTGGACCAGGAAGAGGTCGCGCTGCGCTTCCAGAAATACGCGCTGATTTCCGCGGCGGTGGTGGACAAGGCGGGGCGGCTCATTGGCCAAATCACCGCCGACGACGTCGCGCATATCATCCAGGAAGAAGCGGGCGAGGATACGCTGCTGCTGTCGGGCGCGGGCGAAGGCGACATCAACGAGCCGATCCGCACGTCCTATTCGCAGCGCGTGCGCTGGCTGATCGCGAACCTGGGCACGGCGCTGGTCGCCTCGCTGATCATCGCAGCGTTCGGCGCGGCGATCGAGCAGCTGGTGGCGCTGGCGATCCTGATGCCCGTCGTCGCCAGCATCGGCGGCAATGCGGGCACGCAGACCATGGCGGTGTCAGTCCGCGCATTGGCGATGAACCAGCTGACGCGGTCGAACACCAGCCGCGTGATCTGGCGCGAGATGCGGGTTGCGCTGCTGAACGGCATCACCGTCGCGGCGCTGATCGGCGCGGCGACGGCGGCGATCTTCACCCCGATGCTGGGCGTGGTGATTGCGGCGGCGGTCGTGCTGAACATCATCACGGCGGGCATGGCAGGCGTGCTGGTGCCGGTGATCTTCGACCGGCTGGACCAGGACCCGGCGGTCGCGTCCTCGGTCTTCGTGACGATGATCACCGATTCGATGGGCTTCTTCGCGTTCCTCGGCCTTGCCGTGGCATCGGGGCTGGTCGGCTGAATTCTTGAGTAGCCGCGCCGGGTACCTATCTTGGGTCCGATGCCCCTTCATCTGACCAAGATCGCGTTCGGCGCACAGAGCTATGACGATATCGAAGGCTGGTTCGCCAATCGCCCGCGCCTGTCGCTGAACACGCGCTATTGCCCCAAGCGGGTGGAGGAGCTGGAGGGCGGCTCGCTCTACTGGATCCACGAACATGCGCTGGTGGCGCGCAGCCCGATCACCGGCTTCGAGCAGCAGGACAACGGCCGCTGGTGGATCCACCTGGAGCCGAAGCTGATCCGCGTTCAGACCCGCCCGCGGCGCGCGCACCAGGGCTGGCGCTATCTGAAGGACGAGGACGCCCCCGCCGATCTGGCTGAGGGAGAAGAGGCAGGCGACGTGCTGCCCGGCAGGCTGCTGGGACAGTTGACCAAGCTGGGGCTGGTCTAGGCGCGGCGATCGGGTGCGGTCGGAAATATGTGGCGGTTGTCGGGGGGCGGTCGGAATTGGCCGGACTACAGGAATGGGGTGGGAAGGCGATACTCGTCACTAGGAATTGAAGAACCCAGATGCTGCAGCAGCGATACCCCACGAAACAACAAAAAATGTGGCGATCAAGTTTGGGCTGCACTTGGATTTCTTCAGCGCGAAAAACAGCCCGGCTGGGAAAAGCAAAGGCGTCAGTTGAAGGCTCAAACATGAAGCGTTCGACTCATTGAGCCAAATTTCGAACCCCGACACTACAACTAGCGCTACCCAGAAGGTTGCAACGAGTGAGGCTACTACAAAAAGCAACCAGAGCGATAATCGCATCGCATGTGTCAGGTGCATTTTCATGCGGGTAGAATGCACTCGTCCTCGAACGTCCGCAATCGGTCGTATCCGGAATGACGGCTTTTGCGCAGGATCGCGGCAAAGCCGCGGGCGCCAGTCAACGGCATGGCGCGAGCCGACAAGTCGGCAATCGATCGGCCTCGCGCATTTGAGTGCCTACCGTCGCGCCGTGCCCGATCCGACCGCGCGATCTTGTCGACAATGTCGGGGGAAAGGTGGGGGTTTCTGTTGCTACGTACCCCCGGACGCCCGGAATCCCTTCTGTTGCCCGGTGGGTCCAACCGCGCTTTAGCTTTGTAACGTCAGGGCGTTAGCCCCTAGAATTACGCAGCGAGAGCGAGTGCTTCGTTATCGTTGGCACTTGTGGGTTTTTGAGCCTTTAACGGGTTACTCAGCCCGGGCGAAAACAGTGCCTTTCAACACACGTCGATCCTGGTTCGGCCCCCTATACCAAGCCCTCGATAACAGGGGGTTTGGTGGAGCCGCCGGGTACTGCCCCCGGGTCCGCTGTGCCTATTGCACACCGCAATTTATCGCCATAGCCGGTCGAAACCGGCAGGACCCATATAGCGATCTGTAAATTAATGTGAAGTGAGCGCGCGAAATTTGCCGCGCGTTCCTTCCCGGCGGACAGGCGGCGTCAGATTTTAGCCGACGCCTTCAGCTGGTCGCGGATTTCCTTGAGCACGTCGAGCTGCGGATCGGTGGGCACAGACGGTTCTTCCTTGGTGTTCTCGGCCTTGACCATCTTTTCCTCGATTTCCTCCATCACCCGGTTGGCGCTGCGCACCAGCAGGAACAGGGCGAAGGCGATCAGCAGGAAGTTCACGACCTGGGTGATGAGGTCGCCGTAGCCGATGACCGGCACGCCCGCCTCTTTCAAGGCGGCGAAGTCGGCGGTGTCGCCGGTGTAGTCCGCCGGGATGCCGCCAAGCACGAGGAAATGGTTCGACCAGTCGATCGTGCCGAAGATCCAGCCCAGCAGCGGCATGATGACATTCTCGGTCAGCGAGGTGGTGATCTTGCCGAAGGCCGCGCCGATGACGACGCCCACCGCCAGGTCGAGCACGTTGCCGCGGGCGATGAACTTCTTGAATTCCATGAGCATGAAGCAGCATTTCCCCTTTTTATCGGCCAGCGCCTTTCGTCAGCCGGCCCCGTTCGTCAGCAGCCCCCGTCAGTCGGCGGCCCCCGTTAGTCGGCGGCCCCGTTAGTCGTTCAGGCGCGCAGATGTAACGGGCAATCGCGATGCGGCAATGCGATTTTGCCGGTTCGTCCGCTCTTGTTGAGCGGGCCGGGCACCCTATAGTAGCGACGAGACGCTATATTATCGGCAAGACAGGGACCGCACGTCCGCGCGGGCCCCGCCGAACAGAGGAGAGCCGACCGCCATGGCCAATTCCAGACTCATCCGCCTGCTTGTCGCGGGGCTGCTTCTTGGCATGCTCGCCGCCTGCGGCATCAATTCCGTGCCCACTGCCGAGGAAGAGGCCAAGGCCCGCTGGGCCGACGTGCAGAACGCCTATGACCGGCGCGCGCAATTGCTGCCCAATCTTGCATCGGTCGCCAGCAGCGCGAGCGAGCAGGAGCGCGGGATCCTGACCGACGTGATCGAGGCGCGCAGCCGCGCGACCAGCATCCAGGTCAGTGCCGACGACCTGGATAACCCCGAGGTAATGCAGCAATATGCGCAGGCGCAGGGCCAGCTGTCGCAGGGGCTGGGCCGGCTGCTCGCCAATTTCGAGGCCTATCCCCAGCTTCAGTCGATCACCAATTACCAGATGCTGCAGAGCCAGGTCGAAGGCAGCGAGAACCGGATCAATATCGCGGTGCGCGATTATAACGAGGCGGTGCGCGAGTATAACACCACGATCCGCACCTTCCCGTCGATCATCGGCGCCAAGCTGGTGCATGGCGCCGAGCCGATGGTGCCGTTCGAGGCGGTGACCCCCGATGCCGAGCAGGCGCCCGACCTGGGCGAGATGCTCTGACGCAGGCGCCGTGCCGGCCGGCGACATCTTGCGGCACCCGCTGCGGCACTGGCGCTGGTTCGCGCTGGCCTTCGTGCTGACCGCGGGTTTCATCCTGCCGTGGAGCGGCGGGGCGTTCCGCTATGTCGGCGACGATGCCGACGGCGCGGAGGAGGCGGGCGGCGCCTCGGCCTATGCGCAGGAGGTGGAGCGGGTGATCGACCCGATCGGCCTGTTCGAGGCGGACGAGGCGCGGCGCCTGTCCGCCGCCGTGGACCAGGCGCGCGCGCGCAGCGGGGCGCGTTTCGTGGTGCTGACGACGCGCGGATTGCGCGGCGAGGACTTCGATCGTTTCGCAAGCCGGTTCCATGGCGGCTGGGAACGTGCGACGGGGCAGAATGACGCGGCGATCGTGTTCGTGTCGCCGGGCGATTCGCTGGTGGGCGTGTCGACCGGGCACGATCTGCCGATCCGCCCCACCGACGCGGAGCGGCAGGCGATCATCGAGCGGATGAAGCCGCTGGCCCGACAGGGCGAATTCGAAGCGGCGATGATGACCGGAATGGAAGGGATCGAGGATCTGCTGGCGAAAGCGGCGGCTCCGAACGAGACATGAGATTTTTGCCTGTCCTGATCTGGCTTGCGGCCGCCTTGCTTGCGCCCCTGGGGTCCCGCGACGCGATGGCGCAGGAGTTTCCCGAGCTGACGGGCCGCGTCGTCGATGCGGCGGGCATCATCCCCCCTGCCGAGGAAGCCGCGCTGGCGCAGAAGCTGCAGGCGTTCGAGGCGCGCACCGCTCGCCAGCTGGTGGTCGCGACCGTGCCTGACCTGCAGGGCTATGACATCGAAAGCTATGGCTATCAGCTGGGCCGCACATGGGGCATCGGCAGCGAGGAGAGCGACGACGGCGCGCTGCTGATCGTCGCGCCCAACGAACGCAAGGTGCGGATCGAGGTGGGCTATGGGCTCGAGCCGATCCTGACCGACGGGCTGTCGTTCCTGGTCATCAACCGCGAGATCCTGCCGCGCTTCAAGCAGGGCGACATGCCGGGCGGGATCGCGGCGGGCACCGACGCGATCATACAGCAGCTGGAACTGCCGCCCGAACAGGCCGCGCAGGTCGCCGCCGCCGCCAACGAGGAAGCGGCGCAGGCGCGCGAGGGCGACGGGATCGGCATCTTCGAGGTGATCTTCCTGCTCGTCTTCCTGTTCTTCTTCATCATTCCGCTGCTGCGGGGCCTGCGCGGCGGGCATCGCTATCGCGGCGGCGCGCCGGTGATCATCTGGGGCGGCGGCGGCTTTGGCGGCGGGTCCGGCGGCGGCATGGGCGGAGGCTTCGGCGGCGGTTTTTCGGGCGGCGGCGGCGGCTTCGGCGGCGGCGGCGCGAGCGGGGGCTGGTAATCATGGCAGGTTTCGGCACACCCAGGACCGTCTATCTGGGCGAGGAGGATCATCGCCGCGTCACCGCAGCGGTCAGCGCGGCGGAGCAGCACACCTCGGGCGAGATCGTGACGATCCTGACCGAGAAGTCGGACGATTATCTCGATGTCGCATTGTGCTGGGCGGCGGCGGCCTCGCTGGTCGGGCTGGCGGCGCTGGCGATCAATGCCGAGTTCTATATCGGCCTGTGGGACCGGCTGACGGGCAACTGGGGCGCCGAACACACCCCTGCCGAGCTGTTCTGGATGGCGGGGCTGTTCGCCGCGTTCCAGTTTGCCGCGGCGATGATCGTGCTGGCGTGGTGGCCGTTCCGGCTGATCCTGGTGCCCGGACGCATCAAGACAAGACGCGCGCACGACCGCGCGGTATCCTTCTTCAAGGTGGGGGCCGAGCGGCGCACCCATGGCCGCACCGGTATCCTGATCTATCTGTCGATGCGCGAGCACCGGGCCGAGATCGTCGCCGATGCCGCCATCGCCCACAAGGTGCCCGACGAGGTCTGGGGCGAGGCGATGATCGACATGCTGGGCGAGCTGAAGGAAGGGCGCACCGCGGCCGCCATGGTGTCGGGCGTGGAGCATGTCGGCAAGGTTCTGGCCGAACATTTCCCGCGCGCCCATGACGATCAGAACGAGATTCCCGATCGCCTGATCGAACTCTGATACCCGACGCCAAAGGACAAGCATGACCGCAGACCGGGACGCACCCGAACGCATCGCCTGGGAAGGCAGATGGATCGTCGCGAAGCAGCGGGGGCGCTGGGAATATGTGTCGCGCGCGCGGTCGATCCGGGCGGCGGTGGTGCTGGCGGTGGAGGACGGCCACGTGCTGCTGGTCGAGCAATATCGCGTGCCGCTGGGCAAGAACTGCATCGAGCTGCCCGCCGGACTGATCGGCGACGACGACAGCGGCCCGGACGAGGATCCGCTGGCCGCCGCGGGCCGCGAGCTGGAAGAGGAAACCGGCTATCGCGCGGCCGTGCTGGAGGATGCGGGCGAATTCTGGTCCTCGCCCGGCATGGTGAGCGAGAGCTTCACGCTGGTGAAGGCGCGCGGGCTGACGAAAACGGGCGAGGGCGGCGGCGTCGAGGGCGAGGACATCATCGTCCACCGCGTGCCGCTGTCCGACATCGAGCGCTTCGTCGCCGGTGCGCGCGCCGATGGCAAGGCGGTGGACGTCAAGCTGCTGCTGCTGCTGGGCGCAGGATTGCTGCAAGACTAGCGGTTTTCGCTTTCGCCCGCCGCCCGCTGGCGGCATAGCGGGGGCATGGCGAAGCGGGGACGATACCGGACGAGTGCGATGGCCAAGCTGGCGGCGGTGCTGCTAGTGGCGGCGCTGGCATGGGCGGCGTGGGAATTCGGCCTGTTCACCGCCATTGCCGAGCTGTCGACCGTGCGCGTCCCGGCATCGGCACGCGGCTGATCCGGGCGCGAACGTCCCGCCTTTTTTCATTGGCAGGCCGCGCGCATCGCCTAAAGTCGCGCAACGATCCCATCAGGAGAGAATCATGCGCTTGAAGCTGCTTGTTGCCGCCATGGCATTGGCCACCCCTGCCGCCGTGCTTGCCGACCATCACGCCAATCCGGCGATGGAAGCCGCGCTGGCGCAGGACAACCGCGCCGACGACCGCGCCCGCGACCAGTATCGCCACCCCGCCGAAACCCTGGCCTTCTTCCAGGTCGAGCCGGGGATGACGGTGGCCGACTTCATGCCCTCGGGCGGGTGGTATACCCGCGTGCTGGTGCCCTATCTGGGCGCGGACGGGCATTATATCGGGCTGAACCCCGATCCGGCGCTGATCACCGACCAGGGCGGCAAGGACTATACGTCGAAGATGGTGCCGCGTTTCGCCGAGCAAAGCCCCGCATGGAACCTGTCGGGCGCGAAGGTCGACAACATGACCACCGGCGATCTGACCGACGCGCATGACGGCACGGTCGACCGCGCGCTGATCTTTCGCGAGATGCACAACATGAAGCGCTGGGGCAGCGCCGGGGCGGAGCTGGACCGTATCCACGACCTGCTGAAGGACGACGGCATGCTGGGCATCGTCCAGCACCGCGCCCGCGCCGATGCGCCCGACGCCTATGTCGACGGGTCCAAGGGCTATCTGCGCCAGCAGGACGTGATCGACATGGTCGGGCAGCACGGCTTCGAACTGGTCGGGGCGAGCGAGATCAACGCCAATGCCAAGGACCCGGCCAATTGGGAAGGCGGCGTCTGGTCGCTGCCGCCCAGCTATAGCGGTGCCGAGGACGAGGCGACCCGCACGGCGCGCGCCGCCATTGGCGAGAGCGACCGCATGACGCTGCTGTTCAGGAAGCGCGGCTGATCGGGCAAGGGCGCGCCGCCGTTCGTCGCGGCGGCGCGCCGCCCCCCCCCCCAAGCAGTATTCGGCTCAGCCCATCAGGATCCGGATCAGCCCATCAGGATCCGGTCGAGCGCCAGCCGGAACGCCTGCATGTCGGCGGCGGAGCCGACCGTGATCCGGCTCATCGTCGGCAATGCGTCCCATGACCGGCCGATCTGCACGTTATGCTCCATGAACTTTGCCTGCATGTCGGCGGGGGTCCCCAGCGTGCCCCAGTCGGCCATGAACATGTTCGCGTGCGACGCGATCGTCGGGATGCCGCGCGCCTGCATGTGGGCCAGGGTCTCCTCGCGCACCGCGACCATCTCGGCACGGCGGGCGGCGATCTTGCCGGCCAGCGGCAGGCAGGCGGTGCCGCAGGCGACCGCGGTCATCGGCACCATGAAGGTCACCTGCTGACCGTCATAGCGCATCATCCGGTCATACAGCGCGGGATTGGCGAAGGTCAGCCCCAGCCGCATCCCCGCCATGCCGAACATCTTGGAAAAGGTGCGCAGCACGATCACGTCGTCGCGGCTGGCGGCAAGGCCGGCGGCGCTGGGCGTGTCGGCGAAGTGGATATAGGCCTCGTCCACCACCAGCACGGCGTCCTTCGGCTTGTTCTCCGCCAGCCAGACGATATCGGCCAGCGGGGTCAGCGTGCCGGTGGGGTTGTTGGGCGAGCAGATGTAATAGAGCCCCGCGTTCGGATCGGCGGCCAGCATCGCGCGCACGTCGTGGCGGTGGTCGGCGGTCAGCGGCACGCGCTGCAGCGGAACCCCCAGCCACTGGCTGGTGCGCCACGCCTGCTCATAGCTGGGATCGGCGGTCACCAGCCCGCGTTCGGGCGAGCAGAAGCTGACGACCACGCGGTTGAGCGGATCGCTGGAGCCGGGCCAGGAAAGGATGTGGTCCTGCGGCACGCCCTCGACCCCGGCCACCGTGGCGGCGAGGCGGGCGTGATCGTTGTCGGGTTCGTAGCGATTGCCTTCCTTCACCGCCATCGCGGCGGCGGCGGCGCCCTCGGCAAAGGGGCCGGTCCAGCATTCGTTCGACGCGATCCGCACCGCGCCCACCGCGGCAGGGCCGGATTGCTGGGCAAGGGCGGGGCGGCCGAAGCTGGCCATTGCCGTGCCGCCGCCCAGGATCATCGCGATGCGGCCGACCTGGCGGCGGTTGAAGCCGCGCCCGCCCAGTTCCTCGCGCGTGTCGGCGGGCAGCGTTGCGTGCGGCATCTGGTATTCGTCAGCGTAATCGTCGGACAGCATGGCCGGGCCCCTTGTGGTGATCGCAAACGCCTGCACCGTTCCCCCGCTTTGCAGCATGTCAGGGCATGCGGCCACGACCGCCCGAAACCCCCTGCTGCGCTATGCGAAGGGGAGTTCATCAAATAAGGGAGGAATTGTCCATCGGTTCGTGAACCCGGACGTCATATTCGGTTGCCGCTTTACTTGAAGCGGCCGCGTAAACCCTGCCCGTTCATAATGAATATCAGTCTTTCGTAAAGCTGGCGGGCAGCAGTCTTCGCCCCCGGCGTCAGGCTCGCCATGGGGGCGGGGCCGCCGATCCGGGGGAAGCGAGATGAGTCAGTTGGGCGCGATCTTCATGGCCATCGGCCTGGCCTTGCTGCTGTTCCTGCCGAATTTCCGCAGCCGCAACATGCGCATGGCGTCGCAGGTCGGCAGCGCCGCGGTATTCGGCGCGGGCACGATCGGCTTCGTCATCGGCGTGATGACGCCGCCCGTCTAGGCGGGCGGCGTCGATCGCGGGAACCGATCAGTAGGGCACGCCCCAATAGCCATAGATCTGCGCGGCATAGGCGCGGTCCCAGTCGGGGCGTTCATTGTCGCGGATCGTCGGGCTGGCCTTCAGCGTGTCCTCTTCGGCGGAAAGCACATAGCCTTCGAGCGCAGTGTCGTAGTCCAGCGCTTCCCACGGCACGGGGCGGTGTTCCGCGCCCAGGCCCAGGAAGCCGCCGAAGCTCAACACCGCATATTCGACGCGGCCATTGCGCTTGCCGACCATGAAATGGTTGATCTTGCCGATCTTCTCGCCATCGGGGCGATAGACGGCGGTGCCTTCCACGCGGTCGGACGCGATCAGGTCCTTGCCCTCGTCGCGCTCCATCATGTGTCCGGAATCCACCAGCTCGCGCACGGAGCGGCTGCGGCCAGTATCGGTACGGCCAGTGCCGGTGCGGGTGGTGCTGTTGCGTTCTGCGGTATCGGCCATGGTCATTCTCCCTTGTTGTGGGTGAAGATGATGGCGCCTTGGGTCGAGAGATTGCTCGGCCGGCTCGCGCGGCGTCATCCTCTATGGAAGAAAGTCGCCCACGGCGCGTCCGGTTCCGGGAAATCGCATCTATATTCGCCGGTTTTCAGGCGGCGAGCGGAGAGGATCGCCCGTCCTCCAGCACTGCGCCGAGTGCGGCGACGAACTGGTCGGTCGCCGCGTCCCAGCTGAAGCTGGCGCCATAGGCGGCGCAATCGGCCCGGCTGGCAAGCAGCGCATGGGCGATGGCGGTGTCGAGATCGTCGTCCACCGCGCCGATGGTGCGGGAAAGCTGGCTCTCTCCGCCCCGGCCGCGGGGGCCGACGATGTCGATGGGCCCCTGCACCGGATAGCCCGCGACCGGCACGCCGCAGGCCAGCGCCTCGACCATGACCAGCCCGAACGTGTCGGACCGGCTGGGAAAGACGAAGCAATCGGCGGCGGCATAGGCGCTGGCGAGATCCGGTCCGGTCAGCCTGCCGGTGAACACGGCGGCCGGGTAGCGCGCCTTCAGGCCGGCGAGGGCGGGACCGTCGCCAACCACCACGCGCGTGCCCGCATGGCGCGAGCCGAGAAAGTCGTCCAGACCCTTTTCGGGCGCGAGCCGGCCGACATAGAGCAGCACCGGGCCGGGCAGCGCGCGCAGCCGCGGATCGGGCGCGGCGGCGGCATGGAACAGGTCGGAATCGATCCCGCGCGACCACGGCGCGACCGGTCCGATGCCGCGCGCGGCCAGTTCGGCGCGCAGGCTGGGCGTGGCGGCCAGCACCGCGCGCGAGGGGGCGTGGAAATGCCGCATGATCGGCCAGAAGCGCTCTGCCGAAAGTCCGGTGCGGACGGCGGCATAGTCGGGAAAGCGCGTGTGGAACGCGGTGGTGAAGGGCATCGCGTTCCGCCGGCACCAGCGCCGCGCGGCCCAGCCGATCGGGCCTTCGGTGACGATGTGGACAAGGTCGGGGCGAAAAGCCTCGATCAGGCGGGCGGCGCGCGCGCCGGGCGCCATCGCCAGCCGGATCTCGCCATAGAACGGCATCGGCATGTTCACGAACAGGTCGGGGGTGACCAGTCCGACGACATGGCCGCGCGCCCGCAGCCGGGCGATCGTTTCCTGCAGCGTGCGAACCACCCCATTGACCTGCGGGACCCACGCATCGGTGGCCAGCAGGATGCGCCGGGGCATCGGGGTGGCAGGCGGGGCGGGCGGGGCGCGATCTGCCACCGTCAGGCCGCCGCGGGTTCGGCGGCGGGGACCGGTTCGGGCAGCGGCGGGTCCTGCTGCGCCTGGCGAGAGATCCTCTCGCGGTCGCGCATGTCGGCGGCGTGGTCGATGATCCGCATGGCGCCGTCGAAATCCTCGACCAGCGCGGTGCAGCTTTCGACCCAGTCGCCGTCGTTGTAATAGGTGACGTCGCCGATCTGGCGGATCTCGGCGCAGTGGATATGGCCGCACACCACCCCGTCGACCCCGCGTTCGCGCGCGGCATGGGCGACCGCTTCCTCGTAATCGCAGACGAACTGGACGACGTTCTTCACGCGGTGCTTCAGATAGGCCGACAGCGACCAGTAGGGCAGCTTGAGCAGGCGGCGCACGCGGTTGAGCCAGATGTTCGACTTCAGCAGCAGCGCATAGGCCTGGTCCCCCGCAAAGGCGAGCCAGCGGGCATAGAGCACCACCCCGTCGAACGCATCGCCGTGGACCACCATCAGGCGGCGGCCGTCGGCGGTGGTGTGGATCACCTCGTTCGCGATCTCGACCCCGCCGAAATGCATGCCGGCATAGCTTCGCAGCATCTCGTCATGGTTGCCCGCGACCAGGATCACGCGGGTGCCGCGATGCGCCATCTTCAATATGCGGCGCACCACCTCGTTATGGGCGTCGGGCCAGTACCAGCCCTTCTTCAGCCGCCAGCCGTCGACGATGTCGCCGACCAGGTACAGCGTCTCGCACTCCACCCCCGACAGGAAGTCGATCAGCAGTTCGGCGTTGCAGCCCGGCGTGCCGAGATGGACGTCGGAGATATAGACGGTGCGATAGCGGCGCTTGGGGCGAAAGCCGCGCGGTTCGGGGCGGTCCAGCCAGTCGGGCAGCATGCCCGGCGCGGCGATGGCGCTGTCCGCGCCAAGATGCGTGAAAATCGACTTCCGCATGTCCGGTCCCCTATCGTTCGTTCGTGCGTTCGTTCGTTGGTTCTTTCGGGCCAAGTCAGCGCGGCTGCGCGCGCTTGCGCCAGATGTCATTTCCTCTCTATCAACCTCGTCATGCCCGCGCGTTGTTTCGGTTCGGCGACGGTGTGACAGCGTTGTGACGGGAAGCGGGGTAAAGCTGTGGAAAAGCTGGGGGCATATTGTGAGCGGGCTGGGGAGGCTGTGGTGAAATCCGCGCCGAGGGTCCATCTATCGCCTCGACCATGCTGACCAGCCTGCAGATCCGCAATATCGTCCTGATAGAGGCGCTCGACCTCGACTTCCGTGCGGGGCTCGGCGTGCTGACGGGCGAGACGGGGGCGGGCAAGTCGATCCTGCTCGACGCGCTGGGGCTGGTGCTGGGCAACCGGGCGGAAACATCGTTGGTGCGCAGCGGCGAGGACAAGGCCAGCGTCACCGCGACATTCGAATTCGCCGCCATGCCCCCGCTGCTGGCCGAGGCGCTGGAGGATGCGGGCGTCGAGATCGAGCCGGGCGAACCGTTGCTGCTGCGCCGGCAGGTAAAGGTGGATGGCGGATCCAAGGCCTTCGTCAACGGGCAGCCGGTGGGGGTGGCGGTGCTGCGCTCGCTTGCGCCCGCGCTGGTCGAATTGCACGGGCAGCACGACGACCGCGGGTTGGTGAACCCGCGCGGCCACCGCGAACTTCTGACCCGCTACGCCGGGATGGACGAAAGCCGCGTCGCCGAGGCGTGGGCTGCATGGCGCAAGGCCGAGGATGCGCTGGCCGAAGCGAAGCGCATCGCCGCCGACGCGCAGGCGGAGGAAGAGCTGTTGACCGCGCATGTCGAGGAGCTTGAGAAGCTGGCTCCCGTGCCGGGCGAGGAGGAGGAACTCGCGCTGGCCCGCGCCGACATGCAGAAGGGCGAGCGGCTGGCCGACGATCTGTCCGACCTGGGGCATGTGTTCGCAGGGTCCGACGGGCCGCTGGCGCAATTGCGCTCCGCCGCGAGAAAGCTCGACCGCATTGCCGAGGATCACCCCGCGCTGGGCGAGGCGCTGGCCGCGCTTGACCGCGCGCTGATCGAGGGGGGCGAGGCGGAGGAAGCGCTGACCCGCGCGAACGAGGCGCTGGCCTTCGATCCGCAGGTTCTGGACGAGACCGAGCGCCGCCTGTTCGACCTGCGCGCCGCCGCCCGCAAGCACGATGTCGAGGTCGATGCGCTGCCCGCGAAGCTGGAGGCGATGCGCGAGGCGCTGGACGCGATCACCCATTCGGGCGAACGCATCGCCGCGCTGGAGCGCAAGGCGTTCGACGCGGGCGCGCATTACCACGCCGAGGCAGAGACCTTGTCTGCCGCGCGGGTCGAGGCCGCGCGCAGGCTGGACAAGGCGGTCGCGGCGGAACTGGCGCCGCTGAAGCTGGATGCCGCGAAGTTCCGCACCGCGGTCCAGCGCCTGCCCGAGGAACGCTGGGGCCCGCACGGCATGGACGGGGTGGAATTCCTGATCGCGACCAATCCGGGTGCGCCCTATGCGCCGCTGACCAAGATCGCCTCTGGCGGCGAATTGTCGCGCTTCATCCTGGCGCTGAAGGTCGCGCTGGCCGAGGAGGGCGGCGCGGCGGTCATCATCTTCGACGAGATCGACCGCGGCGTCGGCGGCGCGGTCGCCAGCGCGATCGGCGACCGGCTGGCGCGGCTGGCGAATGGCTCCTCAGCAAGCGGCAAAGGCAACGGAAGCGCCGCGGGACAATTGCTGGCCGTCACCCACAGCCCGCAAGTCGCGGCGCGCGGCGGCAGCCACTACATGATCGCGAAATCGAGCGAGGGCACGGTCACGCGCACCTCGGTCCGCATGCTGGACGCCGGACAGAGGATCGAGGAAATCGCCCGCATGCTGTCGGGCGCGGAAATCACGCCCGAGGCACGGGCACAGGCCGAGCGCCTGCTGGAAGGTGTATAGCGCGATGGACGAGCAGAGCCGCAGGACCCGGATCGAGCATGGCGGCTTCCTGCTGTTCCTGCTGGCCATCACCGTGCTGCTGGGCTTCATCGCCTGGCCGTTCCTGACCGCGCTGTTCTGGGCGATGCTGGCGGCGATCATGTTCCAGCCGCTGTATCGCCGGGTGCTGCGCAACATGGGCGGGCGGCGCAACCGCGCGGCGGCGCTGACCCTGCTGGTCATCACGGTCGCGGTCGTCATCCCGCTGATGATCATCGGCACGATGATCGTCGACCAGGCCACCGGCATCTATCTGGCGATCCAGGAAGAGCAGCTGGATGCCAGCCAGTATTTCCGCTGGGGCTATGACGCATTGCCAGCGCGGCTGCAGGTGATGGTCGACAATTCGGGATATGGCGATTTCTACGTCCTGCAGCAGCGGGCGCTGGAACTGCTGCAGGAAAGCGTCGGCCTGATCGCCAGCAAGGCGCTTGAGATCGGCGGCGGGGTGCTGGGCTTTGCGTTGTCCTTTGCGGTGGGACTGTATGCCGCCTTCTTCATGCTGCGCGATGGGGAGGAGCTGACCGCGGCGGTGCAGACCAGCCTGCCGATGAAGCCTTCCATCGCCGAGCGTCTGGTGGAAAGCTTCGTGTCGGTCACGCGCGCGACGATCAAGGGATCGATCGTGGTCGGGCTGGTGCAGGGCGCGCTGGGTGCGATCACCTTCTGGATCGTGGGCCTGCCCGCCGCGCTGCTGTTCGGCCTTTTGATGGCGATCTTCTCGCTGTTGCCCGCGGTGGGGACGGCCATCGTGTGGGTGCCGGCGGCGATCTATCTGTTGGCGACGGGCGCGATCTGGCAGGGGCTGGTGGTGATCGGTTCGGGCGTGCTGGTGATCGGCATGGCCGACAATGCGCTGCGGCCGATACTGGTCGGGCGCGATACCGGGCTGCCCGACTGGGTGATCCTGGTCACCACTTTGGGCGGGATCGGTGTGCTGGGAATCACCGGCATCGTGGTCGGCCCGGTGGCCGCCGGGCTGTTCATCACCGGCTGGGCGATCCTGCGCGAACAGCGCGGGCTGGCAGAGGGCTAGTCAGCCGGGTTTTCCGGGCTTTCGACCGGGCGCACGGCGGTCATTTTCACCGGTTGCGCCAGCATCTGGCCCTTCATCCAGCCCTCTCCCCTGTCGGGGTCGAGCGGGGCGTTCCAGATCGCTTCCACCACGTCCATCCCGTCGACCACGTGGCCGAACGCGGCATAGCCTGCGCGGCGGGCCGGATCCGGATTGTCGGGATCGGCATCGAGGCCCGGCATGTCGGACAGCAGGATGGACCAGTCGCCGGTGGCGCTGCCCGGCTCCAGCATGGCCATCGACAGGGTGCCGCGCGTGTGTTCGATGCCGGTCTGGTCGGTCGGTTCGTGCGCGATCGGCGGCAGCACACGGTCGGGATAGCCCTGCGCGCCGCCCTGGATCAGCCCGTTGGGCTGCTCGCCCCAGTCGAGGCGCATGGCGCGGTAGAATTCCGCCCCGTCGAAGCGCTTTTCCGTGGCATAGCGCAGGAAATTGGCGGCAGTGACCGGCGCGCGTTCGACCTCGAGCGCGACGGTGATGGTGCCCAGCGACGTTTCTATGGCCACAAGCTGCGTGCGCGGCGCGACGGTCGTGTCGCTGGCGGTCGGCGCCTGCGGCGTGTCCTGTGCCGCGGCGGCGGCGGGGGTGGGGATCGGCTGGTCGGCGGCGGGCTGCGCGGCGGCGGGTAGGGCCAGGAACAGGGCGGCGGCAAGGGAGAGCATGCGGGTCATGCGCGCGAGTATTGCGCTGCCGGGGCGGGGGTGCAAGCGGTCATGGCATCGGCTGCTGGCCGACGAACGATATAGACCGCTCGACCGGCGACATGGTTGCTGGGCCCTTGCCGTTTACAGCTGTAGTCGTATCGTCTACATCTGTAGTCGCAATTCGAGACACGGGAACGATTCATGCCAGATGCCGCCGCCGACCGCATTTCCGAAGCCGAGCAATCGGTGCTGGAAGCGCTGTGGGAGGCGGGCGAGCCGCTGACCGCATCGCAAGTGGCCGAGCGCGTGGACGAGGAAAAGGGCTGGAGCTTGGCCACGGTCAAGACGCTGCTGTCGCGGCTGGTCGCCAAGAACGCCATCGCGACCGAGCCCGATGGCCGCCGTTTCCTCTATTCGCCGCTGATCGGGCGCGAGGCCTTTCTGGGCAGCGAATCGCGCCGCCTGCTGGACCGCCTGTTCGGCGGGCGCGCGGCCAGCCTGTTCGCGCATCTGGCCGAAGCCGAGGCGCTGAGCGAGCGCGACCTGACCGAGATCGAGGGACTGCTGAGGGAGCTCAGGAAATGATGACGCCAACGGGAATGACTGGGGACATCGCCCTTCTGGATTACGCCGCCGACACGCTGATCGGAACCGGGGTGCTGATCGCCGCCGCGCTGCTGCTGCGCCGGCCGGTGGCGCACTGGTTCGGGCCGCGCGCGGCCTATGCGCTGTGGGCCTTGCCGCTGGCACGGCTGGTCATGCCGCCGCTGGTGCTGCCGGCGTGGATGCGGCCCGCCGAGGTGCCCGCCGTAGATGCGGCGCCGGTTGCGGCAAACGTCCCGCTGTTCGCAGACAAGACCCCGCCGGTGCTGCCGCAGGCCGATCTGGCCGCCATGGGCGATCCCGCGCCGTCGCTGATCGCGCCTGATGTGCTGGTCGGATCGCTGGTGTTCGTCTGGCTGGCGGTGGCGCTGGCGTTCCTGGCATGGCGCTGGTCGTCCTATCACCGCATGCGCCGCATGCTGCTGAAGGGCGCGCGACCGGTGGGCGAATGGGAAGACATCCGCCTGGTCGAGACCGATGCCGTTGCCGCGCCCGTCGCATTCGGCGTGCTGGACAAGGTTATCGCGATGCCGACCGGCTTCATGGCCGACCTCGACAGCGCGGGCCGCGACCTCGCCATCGCGCATGAGATCGCGCATCACCGCGGGCACGATCTGCTCGCCAATATTGCCGCCCAGCCCTTGCTGGCGCTGCACTGGTTCAATCCGATCGCGTGGCTGGGCTGGCGCGCGATGCGGCGGGACCAGGAAGCCGCGTGCGATGCGCGCGTCATGGATTCGCATGCCGACGGAGGGCGCGACGTCGCCATTCGCGCGCATTACGGATCGGTGATCGCCGCCTCTGCGCGTGAGCAGAACCTTGCCCTTGCAGCCCCCATGGCCGGATTTCGGGAGATCGGGCCCCTGCTGGGCGAGAAAGCCATCGTCCATCGTCTCAGGAGCCTGACCATGTCCCCCTCCCGCCTGCGCCGCCGTACCGGTATCATGCTGATCGGCGCCGGAGCCTGCGTCGCTTTGCCGCTGACCGCATCGATCTCCTATGCCGAGGGGCAGGTCGACGTGCCCGCGCCGCCTTCCGTGCCGGCCGCGGTGCCCGCCGTGCCGCAGCCGCCGCTGCCCCCCGCGGCGCCCTTTGCGCCCGAGCCGCCGCTGCCGCCCGAACCCCCGCTGCCGCCCGAGCACGGCGTCCATTCGGGCGACCCGCACAGCTGGATCTTCGAGGAGCAGCGCGAGCTGGAAGAGGAAGATGCCGAAATGGTGCGGGAACAGGCCCAGCTTCGTGAAGAGATCCGCATGGTGCGCCGCGACACGGATATGAGCCGCTCCGAGCGCGCCCATGTCGAGCGCGAACTGGAACGCGCCGCCGCCGAGCTGGAGCGTTCCCGCGTCGACATTCGCCGGGCCGCGCGCGAGGCGATGCGAGCCGCCGCCGCCGCGCCGCAGGTGCAGGAATTCACCTCCGCCGACGGCAAGCTGCGCACGATCCGCGTCAGCCAGGTCGGAAACGACGGCAGGAGCCGCGTCGTGCAGGAGCATGTGATCGACGAGCGCGCGATCGAGCGCAGCGCCATGCACGCGGCCATCGCGGGGATCGAAGGCGCGCGGGTGGCGATCGCCTCGAGCGCGGCGATGTCGGCCGATGTGCGCGCTGAGGTGCTGGCCGATCTGGACGCCGAACTGGCCGAGCTTCGCCGCGACATGGCGGAATAGGTCGAAGGGTTCGTATTCCCATTACGCGCGGCCGGGGCGGGGTTCAGGTAGTCACCGGTCCGCCGCCCGCCATTCCCTGCAGGCAGACGGCCGGGGAAACCGCGATTCCGGGCGACCCTGCACGGCAGGCATCGATCTCGCCCGCCCGGCGGAGCAGCGGGCTGGGCGGCAGGGCGCGGAAGTCAGTTCCTTCCCGCGCCCCCACCCATCAGCCTGGCACCCATCAGCCGGCGCCCGTCAGCCCAGCAGGGCCGAGAAGGTGTCGCACTGGTCCTCGTCACCGGTGCGCAGGCCGCGTTGCAGCCATTCCTGGCGCTGGGCGCTGGTGCCGTGGGTGAAATTGTCGGGGCTGACGCGGCCCTGCGTCAGCGCGTCGTCGCCGATCGAGGAGGCGGCGGTCATGCCTTCCTCCAGGTCGCCGGGTTCCATCAGCTCGCTATTCTTGGCGGCCCACACGCCCGCATAGCAATCGGCCTGCAGCTCCATCGCGACCTGGATGCGGTTGGCCGCGCCGGGGTTCTGCTGCTGCAACTGGCGCACCTGTCCGGCCTGTCCGGTCAGGTTCTGGACGTGGTGGCCATATTCATGCGCCATCACATAGGCACGCGCGAAATCGCCGCCCGCGCCCAGCTGCTGGTCGAGCTGGTCGTAGAAGCTGGTGTCAATGTAGATGCCCTGGTCGCTCGGGCAATAGAACGGCCCCATCGCGCTCTGCGCCGCGCCGCAGCCCGAGCGGCCCTGACGGTCGTAGAAATTGAGCGTCGGGCGCGCGAAGTCGATGCCCGCATCCTGGAACAGCGGCTGCCATGTCTGGTCAAGCGAGGACAGCGCGGCGCAGCTTTCGCGGCTGTATTCGTTGACGCTGCAGCTTTCCTCCAGCGTCTGGCCGCCGGTCTGCACCGGGGCGCTGGAATCGACCGAATCGACCATGCCCAGCGTGGCCATCGGGTCCAGCCCGAAGATGAAATAGCCCGCGATCGCCAGCACCACCGCGCCGCAGCCCAGCTTGCCACCGCCGCCGCCAAGGCCCCCGCCGCCGCCCGCGCCGCGCTGGTCGCGCACCCTGATATTGCGGGAAATGTCGTTGAGCCGCATCGTCGCCCCCCTGATGATCTGCCACACATGCCGGGCGTGATTCGCCCGCGCACGTCAAGTTCCTGATCGACTACAAACCATAATGGAGGCTGAAATGTTCCTTTCCGGCAAGACCGCGCTCGTGACCGGTTCCACCTCGGGCATCGGGCTCGCCTATGCGAGGGCGCTGGCGGCGGAGGGAGCGAACCTGGTGATCAACGGTTTCGGCGACGAGGCGGAGATCGAGAAGGAACGCGCCGCGCTGGAGGCGGCAAGCGGGGCAAAGGCGATCTACGCGGGCGGCGACCTGACGAAGACCGAGGGCTGCGAGAGCCTGATGCAGGCGGGGCTGGATGCGTTCGGCGCGGTCGACATTCTGATCTGCAATGCGGGCATGCAATATGTCGCCCCGGTCGACGAATTCCCGGTCGAGAAATGGGACCAGATCATCGCGCTGAACCTGTCGAGCGCGTTCCATTGCTCGCGCCTTGCCATTCCCGGGATGAAGCAGAAGGGCTGGGGCCGCATCATCTTTACCGCCAGCGCCCATTCGCTGACCGCCTCGCCGTTCAAATCGGCCTATGTCTCGGCCAAGCATGCGCTGGCGGGGCTGGCCAAGACCATCGCGCTGGAACTGGCGGAGCAGAACGTGACCGCCAATTGCATCAGCCCCGGCTATGTCTGGACCCCACTGGTCGAGGAGCAGATCCCCGACACGATGAAGGCGCGCCGCATGACGCGCGAGCAGGTGATCAACGACGTGCTGCTGGAGCGCGAGCCGACCAAGAAATTCTCGACCGCCGAGGATATCGCCGCGGTCGCATTGTTCCTGTGCGGCAAGGCGGCGGACAATATCACCGGGACCAATATCTCGGTCGATGGCGGGTGGACCGCGCAATAATCCGGCAGTTTCACCCCCGCCGCGCGCCCGTTTCGCCCCCGTTTCGTCCAGGCGCCGCGGGGGTGCAATAAATGCACCATAGCCCTCTAGCGGAAGGGGGGTCATCTGGTTACATGGGCCGCCACGATTCCCCCCTTACGCAAATATGAAGGCAGGCAAGTCCCGTGGCGAACCGCATCACATCCGAAATCCCGCTGGGCCTGACCTTCGACGACGTGCTGCTGCGTCCTGCGGAATCGAACATCGTGCCCAGCATGGCCGATACCCGCACCCGCATCACGCGCGAGATCGCGCTGAACATCCCGATCCTGTCGAGCGCGATGGACACGGTGACCGAAGCCGACATGGCCATCGTCATGGCGCAGATGGGCGGCATGGGCGTGCTGCACCGCAACCTCACCATCGACGAGCAATGCGCCGCCGTGCGCCAGGTGAAGCGATTCGAGAGCGGGATGGTGGTGAACCCCATCACCATCACGCCCGAAGCGACTCTGGGCGAGGCGCGCGCGATCATGCAGGCGAACCGCATTTCCGGCATCCCGGTGGTCGAGGGGTCGGGGCGGCTGGTCGGCATCTTGACCAATCGCGACGTGCGCTTTGCCGCCAATGACGCGCAGCCGGTGAAGGAGCTGATGACGGCGGACGACCTCGCCACCGTCAGCGCCGATATCGGACAGGAAGAGGCGCGCCGCCTGCTCCACCAGCGCCGGATCGAGAAGCTGCTGGTGGTCGACGATGCCTATCACTGTATCGGGCTGATCACGGTCAAGGATATCGAGAAGGCCGTGACCTTTCCCGATAGCACGAAGGACAGCGCGGGCCGCCTGCGCGTGGCCGCTGCCTCGACCGTGGGGGACAAGGGTTTCGCGCGGACCGAGGCGCTGGTCGATGCGGGCGTCGATGTCGTGGTGATCGACACCGCGCATGGCCACAACAAGGATGTCGCCGCCGCGGTCGAGCGGGTGAAGAAGCTGTCGAACAGCGTGCAGGTGATCGCCGGAAACGTCGCCACGGCAGAGGCGACCAAGGCGCTGGTCGGCGCGGGCGCGGACGGGATCAAGGTGGGCATCGGCCCCGGATCGATCTGCACCACGCGCATCGTCGCGGGCGTCGGCGTGCCGCAGCTGACCGCCGTGATGGAAAGCGCCGAGGAAGCGATGAAGAGCGATGTGCCGGTCGTTGCCGATGGCGGCATCCGTTCGTCGGGCGATGCGGCCAAGGCGATCGCGGCGGGCGCGTCGACCATCATGGTCGGATCGATGCTGGCCGGGACCGAGGAAGCGCCGGGCGAGACGTTCCTGTACCAGGGCCGTTCGTACAAGAGCTATCGCGGCATGGGCAGCGTGGGCGCGATGGCGCGCGGGTCTGCTGACCGCTATTTCCAGCAGGACATCAAGGACCAGATGAAGCTGGTGCCCGAAGGCATCGAGGGCCAGGTCCCCTACAAGGGTCCGGCCAAGGATGTCGTCCACCAGCTGGTCGGCGGGATCAAGGCGGCGATGGGCTATACCGGCTGCGGCGATATTCCGTCGATGCGCCAGAAGGCCGAGTTCATCCGCATCACCAATGCGGGGCTTTCGGAAAGCCATGTCCACGACGTGACCATCACGCGCGAGGCGCCGAACTATCAGGGCCGCTGAGGCCGCGGTGGGATACGAAGCCCGCCTCGCCAAGGTTTTCGGGCTGGACGATGCGGGCTGGGATCGCCACGCCAATCCGTGGAGCGGGTGGAGCCGGCTGGTCACCGGGTGGCCGGTGATCATCGCGGTGGGCTGGAGCCGGCTGTGGATCGGCTGGTGGGCCGTGCCGCTGGGGCTGCTTGCCGCGTTCTGGCTGTGGCGCAATCCGCTGAGCTTTCCGCCCGCGCAGGGCGACAGCCACTGGATGAGCCGCGCCGTGTGGGGCGAGCGTCTGTGGATCCGGCGTGAAGGATTGGCCGAGGCGGGCCTGGCGGTCTGGAAATTTCATGGCTGGAACGTGCTGGCGGGGCTGGGCGCGGCGGTCGCAATATACGGGATCGTGATGTTCGACGTGATCGCCTGTTTCTCTGGCGCCTTGGCCAGTTTTTTCGCCAAGATCGGCTTTGTCGCGCGGTGCGAGACATTGTATCGGCGCGCCGTCGCCGTGCATCCCGAATTACGGCGCGGGGGCGCGCGATGACGCCTGCCGCACGGGTCCAGGCCGCCATCGAACTGCTGGACGGCATCATCTCCGCCGCGCGCGAGGGCGGTGCGCCTGCCGACCGCGTGGTGGCCGATGGGCTGCGCGCGCGCCGCTATGCCGGATCGAAGGACCGCCGCGCGATCCGAGAATTGGTCTATGGCGCGATCCGCGCCTGCGGACCGGTGCCCGATACGGGCCGCGCCGCGATGCTGCGATTGGCCGAGTTGCAGCCCGAACTGGCGGAATCGTTCGACGGATCCTCCTATGGCCCTGCATCCATCGGCGCGAATGAGAAGGCAGCGCAAGGCGGCGTCGCACCCGCCTGGCTGGCCGAGCGGCTGGCGGCGTCGGATATTGCGGGCGAAGAGGCCGAGGCGCTGCTGGACCGCGCCCCGCTGGACATTCGGGTCAATGCGCTGAAGGCCACGCGCGACGCGCTGGAACTGCCGGTGGCGGGCGAGCCTCTGCTCGCGCCGCATGGACTGCGCCTGCCTGCAGGCACTCCGGTCGAGGGGTGGGATGCCTACAAGGGCGGGCTGATCGAGGTGCAGGACGGCGGCAGCCAGCTGGCCTGCATGGCCGTGGGCGCGCAGCCGGGCGAGACGATCATCGATTTATGCGCGGGCGCGGGCGGCAAGACGCTGGCGCTGGCCGCGGCGATGGAGAACGCGGGCACGCTGGTCGCCTGCGATACCAATCGCCAGCGCCTGTCGAACCTGCGTCCCCGCGCCGAGCGGGCGGGCGCCGACATCGTGACCGAGATCCTGCTGAACCCCGGACGCGAACTGGACGCGCTGGACGCCTGGCGCGGCAAGGCCGATGCAGTGCTGGTCGATGCGCCCTGCAGCGGCACCGGGACCTGGCGGCGCAATCCCGAATCGCGCTGGCGCATCACGCCCGATGAGATCGAGCGACTGTCGGCCCTGCAGTTCCGCCTGCTGGAAATCGCGGGCCAGCTGCTGCGTCCCGGCGGGCGGCTGGTCTATGTCGTCTGCTCGCTGCTGGACGAGGAGGGCGCGGCGCTTTTCGGCAGGTTTACAGCGGCTTGCCCGGATCTGCTTGCCGATTCGCCGGCCATTTCCGCGGGCCGGTCAAGGGGCAGCGGGACACGGCTTACCCCGTATCGCGACGGCACGGACGGATTTTTCTTCGCGCGGGCGGCAAAGGTCTGATAATCTGACCTCCTATGGCTGACGTCTCGGCAAGATCCGGCCCGCCAGCGGCACGACATCTACCGCCTGTCCCAACAGCGGGGCAGGTCGCGAAGGCGGAGCAAGTCGCGGAACCGGGCGCATCGAACGGCAGTTACGGGATCACGCCCCCATCGCGGGGATCCACGCCTATGGAGCTTTTCATGCGCTATTCGCCCCTTGCCCTTGCCTTGTCCCTTGTCGTTGCCGTCACGGCCAGCACGGGTTTCGGACAAGTGCAGCAAACCGAAGATCCGCGCGTGACCGAACTGCTTTCGATGGGCCGGGCCGCGCTGGCGTCGGGTAATGCGGATGCGGCGACCGACCGGTTCGAGGCGGCGCTGGTGCTCGATCCCGGCTATGCGCCGACCTATCTGGAGCTGGCCGATGCCGCCCGCATGCGCGGCATGCAGGGGCAGGCGATCCATTACTACCGCGAGGCGCAGAGCCGCGATCCCGGCAATCTGCACGCGATCGCGGGCGAGGGCGCGGCCATGGCGGAAAAGGGCGCGACCGCCAAGGCGGAGCAGAACCTGGCCAAGCTGCAGAGCCTGTGCGGCACCAATTGCGCCGAGGCGGGCGAACTGGCCGCGGTGATTGCGCGCGGCCCGCTACCCGAAGTGAAATCGGCGGAGGCCAGCACGCCCGAGGGCATCGGCCCCGATTCCATCGGCAAGCCCGCGACCGAACAGAACTGATCGCCGGGCCTGGGCGCCGCGCGTCAGATCAGCGCGCGGAATTCGGCCAGCACCTGCTCGTACACCGGGCGCTTGAAGGGGATGATCAGCTCGGGCAGCAGTTCGGGTTCGATCCAGCGATATTCCTGGAATTCGGCGGGATCGTGCGCGGACAGGTCGATATGCTCGTCCCCGCCGGTGAAGCGCATCAGGAACCAGCTCTGCCGCTGGCCGATATACCGGCCGCCCCACAGCTTGCCGTGCAGATGCGGCGGCAGTTCATAGAACAGCTCTTCGCGCGTGGTGGCGACCAGTTCGACATGCTCGCGCCTTATGCCCGTTTCCTCGCGCAGTTCGCGGAAAGCGGCCTCGTTCATGTCCTCGCCCGGATCGACGCCGCCTTGCGGCATCTGCCACCAGTCGCCTTCCTTGGTGTCGATCCGCTTGCCGACGAACACGCGCCCCAGATCGTTGACGATCATCATCCCCGCGCAGGGACGGAACCGGGCGGGATCGCGGTCGGCTGAATTGGGCGTGGTCATGGAAAGGCGATTCCGCTTGGCTGATACGGCAGGTGTCGTCGCGCAGGTCAGATAGGGCCTTGCGCAAGCGCCCTGATATGGCGCAGCTTGCCGGGATACAAAGTATTTCTCGATTGTAACCTTGCAGGGGCCAGGCACGGTTCGCCTGCAGGGGGATTGAAAAAGCATAAGGGGCGTTCGCAGGCAGATTTCCGCAGGGCAGGACGGCTCCACTGGAAGAGGGTACGCGATGGCACAATCAGGCAGTCCCGCACCGGCTCGCGAAGCCGTCACCGTCCGCTTTGCCGGGGATTCGGGCGACGGCATGCAGCTGACCGGCGGGCAGTTCACCCTGTCGACCGCGCTGGCGGGTAACGATCTGGCGACCTTCCCCGACTTCCCGGCCGAAATCCGCGCCCCGCAGGGCACCTTGTTCGGCGTGTCGGCCTTCCAGATCAATTTCGGATCGACCGCGATCGAGACCGCGGGCGACGCCCCCGACGTGCTGGTCGCGATGAACCCCGCCGCCTTGAAAGTGAACCTGTCGGCGCTGAAACCCGGCGGGCTGATCATCGCCGACAGCGGCGAGTTCACGCAGCGCAACCTCGACAAGGCGAAATACGATACCAACCCGCTGGAAGACGGCAGCCTGGCGAAATGGGACCTGATGGCCCTCGACATCAGCGCGCAGACACTGGAAGCGGTGAAGCCGTACGGCCTTGGCAACAAGGAGGCGCTGCGCTGCAAGAACATGTGGACGCTGGGGCTGGCGCTCTGGATGTTCGACCGGCCGCGCGATCCCATCCATGACTGGCTGAACGCGAAATTCGCCAGGGCGCCCGACATTGCCGCCGCCAATATCGCGGCGCTGGATGCCGGGCATGCCTTTGGCGAGACGGCGGAGATTTCCGGCCCGCTGCGGCAGGTCCATGTCGATCCGGTCGAAAGCGAACCGGGCCTGTATCGCACGATCACCGGGGCGGAGAGCGTGTCGCTGGGCCTGGTCGCCGGGGCACAGCTGGCGGAATTGCCGATGTTCTTCGGCGGCTATCCGATCACGCCCGCCAGCGCGATCCTGCACCATCTGGCCCGGCTGCGCGAATTCGACGTCACGACGTTCCAAGCCGAGGACGAGATCGCCGCGATCTGCGCCGCCATCGGGGCAAGCTATGCAGGGCATCTGGGCGTCACCAGCTCGTCCGGCCCCGGCATCGCGCTGAAGGGCGAGGCGATGGGCCTTGCCATCATGACCGAGCTGCCGCTGGTGATCGTCAATTCGCAGCGCGGCGGGCCGTCGACCGGACTGCCGACCAAGACCGAGCAGTCGGACCTCTACCAGGCGGTCTATGGCCGCAATGGCGATGCGCCGCTGCCGGTGGTTGCCGCGCGAAGCCCCGCCGATGCGTTCGACTGCGCGATCGAGGCGTGCCGGATCGCGGTGCAGTACATGACGCCGGTGATGCTGCTGACCGACGGCTATATCGCCAATGCGGCCGAGCCGTGGAAGGTGCCCGATCCTTCGACGTTCGAGCCGTTTCCGGTGCAGTTCCTGATCCAGAAGAACGCGGCCGGGCCGGACGGAGAGCCGGCGCTGCTGCCCTACAAGCGCGACGAGAACGGCAGGCGCCCATGGATCAGGCCCGGCACGCCCGGCCTGATGCACCGCATCGGCGGGATCGAGAAGGATGCGCTGACGGGCAATATCTCGTACGATCCGGCGAACCACCAGCACATGACCGATGCGCGCAAGGCCAAGATCGACGGCGTGTCGGTGCCCGACCAGGACGTGTGCCTCGGCAATGACGGCGGCAGGCTGGTGCTGGTCGGCTGGGGCAGCACCTATGGCCCGATCCACCAGGCGGTGCGGCGGGCGAGGAAGCGGGGGCTGGACGTCAGCCATGTGCATGTCCGCCATGTCTGGCCGCTGCCAAGGAACCTTGGCGCGCTGCTGAAGGGTTTCGACAAGGTGCTGGTGCCCGAGATGAACACCGGCCAGTTCAAGACCGTGCTGCGCGACCAGTTCCTGGTCGATGCGCAGCCGCTGACCAAGACCAGCGGCCAGCCCTTTGCCATCGCCGAGATCGAGGATGCGATCTGCGACGCGCTGGGGACCCCTCGCCCCGGCCAGATCGGCGGCGAAGTGGCCGTGAACGACACCCAGCTCCCGACTCCCGAATCGGTCGAGCAGTAAGGAACAGCCCCATGAACGAACTGACTCGAATCGAAACCACGCTCAAGGACTGGGAAACCGATCAGGAAGTGCGCTGGTGCCCGGGATGCGGGGACTATGCGATCCTGAAGGCGGTGCAGCGTACCCTGCCGCAGATAGGCGCGGACCCGGCAAAGACCGTGTTCGTCAGCGGGATCGGCTGCTCCAGCCGCTTTCCCTATTATGTCGAGAGCTATGGGTTCCACACGATCCATGGCCGCGCGCCCGCTTTCGTGACCGGCATCAAGCTGGCGAACCCCGATCTCGACATCTGGATGGTGACGGGCGACGGCGACGGCATGTCGATCGGCGGCAATCACACCATGCATTTGCTGCGCCGCAACCTCGATTGCCAGATCCTGCTGTTCAACAACGAGATCTATGGTCTGACCAAGGGGCAGTATTCGCCCACCAGCCGCCGCGGCACGACCAGCCCGACCAGCCCCGGCGGCAGCGTCGACCGGCCCGCCAACCCCTGCGCATTCGCGCTGGGATCGGGTGCGCGCTTCGTGGCGCGCGGCTATGACGTGTCGAAGGACTTGGGCGATGTGCTGGTGGCGGCCCATGCCCACAGGGGTGCGGCTTTCATCGAGATCTTCCAGAACTGCATCGTCTACAACAAGGACGTGTTCGACGATTTCACGCAGAAGAAGGTCGCTGCCGAAACGCAGGTCTGGGCCATCGATGGCGAACCGCTGGTGTTCGGTGCGGGCAAGGACAAGGTGCCGACCAGGGGGCTGGCGCTGGATGCCGCGGCCATGGCGTTGAAAGTGGTCGATATCACCGATGGAGATTGGCAAGCGGCGGGCGTGCTGGTCCACGACCAGACCAACCGCATATTGGCGCACATGCTTGTCGAACTGGAATTCGGTCCGTTCCCCATGGTGCTGGGGGTTATATATGACGATCCGCGTCCTACCTATGATGCGGCCATTGCCGAGCAGATGCAGGCTGCCCGAGCCAAGGGCGCAGCCAGGAACCGGGGCGACCTGGCGGCATTGCTGGCGAAGGGCCAGACCTGGACCGTTTCAGGCACAGCACAGGACCCGATCTAGACCATGTCGATTCTTTTCACGCCGTTCACCCTGCGGGGTCTGACGATTCCCAACCGCATCGCGATGGCGCCGATGACGCGCAATTTCTCGCCCGGCGGCGTGCCGGGGGCGGATGTTGCCGAATATTACCGCCGCCGCGCACAGGGCGGCGTGGGGCTGATCATTTCCGAAGGCACGGTGGTCAACCGGCCCGAGGCGCGCAACGACCAGGGCATTCCCTTCTTTCACGGCAAGGACGCGCTGGCCGGCTGGCAGGACGTCGTCGACGCGGTGCATGGCGAAGGCGGGCTGTTCGCCCCGCAGATCTGGCACACCGGCCTGGTGCGCGAGCAGTTTCCCGACAAGCCCCGCCCCTCCACGCCGGAAGGCCCTTCCGGCTTGTTCCGCCCCGGCGAGCCATATGGTCAGGCGATGAGCCAGAAGGACGTTATCGACACCATCGCGGCGTTTGTCGAATCGGCGCGCGCGGCGGCGGAAATGGGCTGCGACGCGGTGGAGCTGCACGGCGCGCACGGCTATCTGATCGACCAGTTCTTCTGGTCCGGCACCAACCAGCGCAGCGACGAATGGGGCGGCCCGGCGCTTCCCGACCGCGTGAAATTCGCGGCGGAGATCGTCGGCGCGGTCCGCGAGGCGATCGGCGAGACGCCGCTGATCCTGCGCATCAGCCAGTGGAACCAGCAGGACTATACCCGACGCCTGGCGCTGACCCCGACCGAGCTGGAAGCGTGGACCCGCCCGCTGATCGATGCGGGCGCGGACATGCTGCATTGCTCGCAGCGCCGGTTCTGGGAACCTGAATTCCCCGAGATCGACGGAGAGAACGGGCTGAACTTTGCAGGCTGGGTCAAGAAGCTGACCGGCATCCCGACCATGAGCGTCGGTTCCGTCGGGCTGTCTGACGATTTCTTTGGCGCGTTCAAGGACCAGAAGACCGAGGCGAATACCGATCTCACCCAGCTTGAACGCCGGATCGAGGCGGGCGAGTTCGACATGATCGCGGTCGGCCGCGCGCTGATCGCCAACCCGGACTGGGTCGGCAAGGTGCGCGAAGGCAGGCTTGCGGAATTGAGCGGCTATCGCACGGAAATGCTTCAGGAACTGGCCTGACACCGCTGTTTCTACGAATTTTGAACAAAATCGGCTTTCGCCTGTTGATGGGGTAACAGGAGTCCGCGCGTCACCCCCATCAACAGGAGAATCTTACATGAAAAAGCTGATGTTCACGACCATCGCCAGCGCAGCAGCCCTTGGCCTTGCGGCCTGCGGCAGCGAGGATGTCGAGAATACGCCGATCGACGATGTCGACGAGCTGGTCGATGCCGATGTCAACGAAGTCGGCTATCCGGTCGGGGGCGAGCTCAACCCGGACCAGCAGACCGCGTTCGACACGATGGACCGCCAGGCGGCCAGCGACGAATTTGACATGAACTATGACGCCATCCGCACCGAGCGGGTCGCCAACGCCGATCTTTCGACCGGCGATGCGATGGGCGGTTCGGGGTCGATGGACGCTGGCGACACGGGCGGCGACGCGATGAGCGGCAGCGGTTCGATGACCAGCGCTTCTTCGGGTTCGGGCTCCGACATGCCATCGCGCAGCGCGATGGATTTCGGCTGGCTGGACCGCAATGACGACGGCAGGCTGTCGGTCGCGGAATATGCGATCTGGGCGGTGCCGGTCGATCCCAACGATCCCGCGCCGAACGATGCGAAGAAGCCCTACATGACTTCGGAAGAGATCAACCAGGCGGGCGAGACGTTCTTCTATTTCGACCAGGACGGTTCGACCTATCTGTCGGAACAGGAATTCGCGATGGCGCGCGATTCGGCGATGACGCCTTCGTAAAAGCTTCGGCCTGATCGCCTGGAACGACAGGCTACACAAGACGGCGGCACTTCCCCAAGGGGCAGTGCCGCCGTTTTTCGTTGGGTTCGTATTGCCGCGCGATAGCGGCCTTGCCATGACGCGGCATGGATAATCTGACGCATGGCCTTGTGGGCGCATTGATCGGGCAGGCGGGGCTGAAGCGCCGGACGGGGCTGGCCATGCCCGCGCTGATCTTTGGCGCCAACCTGCCCGACATCGATGCGGGCTGCGTCGCGTGGGGCACGCAGAGCCTGGCCATGCGTCGGGGGCTGACGCACGGGCCCTTCGCCTTGTTGTTGCTGCCGCTGGCGCTGGCGGCGTTTCTGTGGTGGTTCGACCGCTGGCAGGCGCGGCGAGGCACGCGGCCCGATACACGACTGCCGGTGCGGTTCGGCTGGCTGTTCGCCCTAGCCTTCATCGCCTGCCTGACCCATCCGGCGCTCGACTGGATGAACGTCTATGGCATTCGCCTACTTGAGCCGTTCTCGCACCGCTGGTTCCACGGCGACGTGCTGTTCATCATCGACGTGTGGCTGTGGGCGATGATGGGGCTGGGCGTGTGGCTGTCGCTTCGGCGCGAGAAGCGCGGCGGGAACTGGCGCGCGCCTGCGCGAGCGGCGATCGCTGGGGCGCTGGCCTATATCGGGGTGAATGCGGGGATCACCGCGGTCGAGGAGGCGCGCCATGACGGGGTCCGCGAGGTCATCGCCATTCCGCCGCCGGTCGCATTCTGGGATCGCGGAGCCGCCGTCCGGTCGCCGGGCGGCGACTGGTCGCTGGCGGGATGGGATGTGGCGAATGCAGACCGCTGCCGCCTGCTGGATCCGCGCATCGCCGGCGCGGGCCGCCCCGATGTCGCTGCCTTCCTGTTCTGGAGCCAGGCACCCTTTGCCCTGCGGCGCGAGGGCGGCGGCATCGCCATCCACGACGCGCGCTTCTTCTTCGGTCCGTCGCGCGGCAACTTCGTCGTCGAATTGCCCGAAGTGCCGTGTGTGCCGCTAGACTAGGAACCCCATCCTGCAAAACGCCGTTCACCCCCTATGACCGCCCCGCATATCGTCTGGCTGCGCCGTGACCTGCGCCTTGCCGATCAGCCCGCCCTCTACGCCGCCGCCCAGGAAGGACCGGTGATCTGCGTCTATGTCCTCGACGACGAGGGGGCGGGGAACCGTGCGATGGGCGGCGCGGCGCGCTGGTGGCTGCATCATTCGCTGCAGGCGATGGACCGCGAACTGGGCAAGCATCGGGGGAAACTGATCCTGCGGCGCGGCGATGCGGCGGACGAGATTGCCAAGCTGGCCGAGGAAACCGGCGCGGCCGCCGTTCACGCCATTCGCCATTACGAACCGTGGTGGAGGAAGGCGCAGGGCAGGTTGGCGGACCGGCTCGACCTGCGGCTTTACGACGGCAATTATTTGCTGCCGCCCGGCACGGTCACGACCGGATCGGGCGATCCGTACAAGATCTATACCCCCTTCGCGAAATCGGCGCGGCAATGCATGCCCCAGCGCGAGGTACTGGACGCACCCAGCCTGACGAACCCTGATGAATGGCCGGATTCGGGCGATCTGGACGACTGGAACCTGCTGCCGACCAAACCCGACTGGGCCGCCGGTTTCCGCGACGCGTGGGAAGTCGGCGAAAGCGCGGCGCTGGCGCAGCTGGACGATTTCGCCGACCGGGTGAAGGACTACGAGGACGACCGCAACCGGCCCTCCATCGACGGATCCTCGCGCCTTTCGCCGCATCTGCACCACGGCGAGATCTCGCCGATGCAGGTCTGGGACCAGCTGACCCGCCACACGGGCGAGGGGGCGGAGACGTTTCGCGGCGAATTGCTGTGGCGCGATTACACGCAGAACGTGATCTGCCAGTTCCCCGCCTATCCGTCCGAAAGCTATCGCGACCTTGGCGGCGAGAAATTGTGGCGCAATCCCAATCGCAGCCATCTGATCGCCGAGGAGCTTGAGGCATGGCAGCAGGGCCGCACCGGCTATCCCATCGTCGATGCCGGCATGCGGCAGCTGTGGCAGATCGGCTGGATGCACAACCGCGTGCGCATGATCGCGGCCAGTTTCCTGATCAAGCATCTGCTGATCGACTGGCGGCACGGCGAGCAATGGTACTGGGACTGCCTGGTCGATGCCGATTACGGCAACAACGGCGTGAACTGGCAATGGGTTGCGGGCACCGGCGTCGATTCGAACATGTTCCCGCGCATCATGGCCCCACTGTCGCAGTCGGAGAAATTCGATGCGGGCGATTATATCCGCCAATTCGTGCCCGAACTGGCCGAGCTTTCCGACGACCAGATCCACGACCCCGACGACAAGCACCGCCCCGGCGATTATCCCGCCAAGATCATCGGCCACCGCGAGGCGCGCGAGCGGGCCCTGTCCGCCTATCGCGAAGCCAAGGGGGAATAAGCCGCCGAGGCGCTTGCCCGCTGCAGATCCGCTGCATATCTCTGAACACATGGAGAGGCGGGGATTGCATCTGACAGAGGCTGCGGGGGGCGACCGGGATTCTACCGGTCTGCTGGCGCGCGTCATTTCCGGCGGGCAGTCCCGGATCCTGCAGCGGATCGACCGGGGGCTTTCCAGCGGGTCGGTCACCGCGCACCTGCCCAATGGCGAGACGCGGGTGCTGGGCGGCAGGCGCGGCGGGTTCGATGCCGACATCACCGTCCACGACTGGCGCTGCGTGTTCCGGCTGGCGACGGGCGGATCGGTCGGCTGGTACCGCGCGTGGGAAAAGGGCGAATGGTCCAGCCCCGACCCGGTCAGGATCTTCGCGCTGTTCATGGCGAACGCCGCCACGCTGGGCAATACGGGCCGCGCCAAGGGGCCGTGGCGGATTATTTCCCGCCAGTACCACCGGCTGCGGCGCAACACGCGGACGGGATCGCGCCAGAACATCGCGGCGCATTACGATCTGGGCAATGATTTCTATACGCCGTGGCTGGGCCGGACCATGGCCTATTCCAGCGCCATCTGGCGCGACGCGATGACGCTGGACGCCGCGCAGCAGGCCAAGTTGAACGCGATGGCAGCCCGCATCGAGGGTGCGCCCGGCCCCAGCGTGCTGGAGATCGGTTGCGGCTGGGGCGCGCTGGCGGCGATGCTGGCCGAGCGCGGGCACGAGGTCGAGGCCATCAGCCTGTCGGACGAGCAGCTTGCCTTCGCGCGCAAGGCGGCCCCCGATGTCGAGTTCCGCAAGCAGGATTACCGCGATGTCGACGGACGCTATGACGCGATCGTCAGCGTCGAAATGGTCGAGGCGCTGGGCCGCGAATACTGGCCCGCCTTCATGGATTGCATCGCGCATAATCTGAAATCGGGCGGCCGCGCTGCGATCCAGTTCATCTCGATCCGCGACGAATTGTTCGAATCCTATGCCCGCAGCGCGGATTTCATCCAGACCTATATCTTCCCCGGCGGCATGCTGATCCGCACCAACGAGTTTCGCAGGCTGGCCGAAGCGCGGGGACTGGAATGGCGGGACGAGGCGCGGTTCGGGCAGGATTACGCCCGCACATTGGCCGACTGGCGGCTGCGCTTCGACCGCGCGGCGGAGCAGGGGCGCCTGCCGCGGGGCTTCGACGAATCGTTCACCCGGCTGTGGCGCTTCTATCTGATGTATTGCGAAGGGGGATTCCGCGGCGGCGGAATCGACGTGCATCAGGTGACGCTGGTAAAGCCCGCCTGATGCCGCAATCGATCGTTCCGCCGGGCGAGGAAGTGAACCCGGCGGAACGAAGACTTGTTCACACGACGCTGCGCTGCACGCTGCCCTCGCGGTAGCGCGAGACGATGTCGTCGTAGATCACCGGGCTGAGCAGGTTCTGGAACGCGCAGCCGACCAGGTTGCTCTGCCACCAGATGACCTCGCACTGCAGCGCCTCCAGCCCCGGCAGCTTGAGCCAGCATAGCGATCCGATCGCCAGCCGGTTGACGCATTGCGCCGAGAATCCGCCCAGCGACAGATCGTTGACGATGGTCGAGAACCCGTGCCCGCCGGTAGGCCGCAGTGTCGCGGGGATTGCCACCCGCAGGCGCGGAGCCGAGCGATCCTCTTGCGCGGCCGCGTAATAGCGGCCGGTCGTGTTGTATCGATCCCTCGTTCTGAATTCGGTCATGGCCGCTGTCCTTTTCGCACAACGAAATATGGTCCGATACCTAGGCGGTGCCTTCAGACCGTTCCTGATTGGGACAATATAGTCGAAACGAGGTTAGTATTTAGTTAAAATCACGCCTCTACGCGAAATTTAATCCCGTTAACGAAACCATCCCTTAAAAGCGTGAGGATTTTTTCCGCGACGACTTCGGGTGTCTTTACCGTATTGGGGTCCTCGCCGGGAAAGGCGCGTGCGCGCATCGCCGTCCTGGTGGCGCCGGGATCGACGATGGCGGCGGCGACTCGCGATACTTTCGCATTCTCCTGCGCATAGCAGGACAGCAGCGTGTCGAACGCCGCCTTGGACGCGCCATAGGCGCCCCAATAGGCACGCGGGTTCGCCCCGACCGAGCTGGTCAGCCCGATCACCTTGCCCGCCTCCGCCGCCTTCAGCATCGGATGGAATGCCGCCAGCAGCGTCTGCGTCGCCAGCACGTTGACGGTCAGCGCCTGCGAGAATTGCTTGCCGTTGATGTCGGTGACGGATGTCAGCTCGGGCAGGAGTGCCGCGTTGATGACCAGCGCGTCGAGCTTGTCCCAGCGGCTGGAGACCGCCGAGGCCAGCCGCGCCACGGAATCGGGTTCCGCAAGGTCGAGCGGCGCAATGGTCGCGCTGCCGCCCGCCGCGTGGATCTTTTCCTCGACCGCTTCCAGCGCGCGGTCGTCGCGGGCGGTCAGCACGACATGCATGCCCGCCCCTGCCAGTGCCAGCGCGGTCGCCTCGCCAATGCCGCGCGATGCGCCGGTGACAAGGCCAAGCTGACCCGCAAGCGGGCGTTCGTCGGTCTGTTCGTTCATGGGATCAGGCGACCTTTTCCGGCTTGCCGGGGGCGAGGTTCAGCTGGCCCGCATGGGTCTTTTCCGCAAGGTCGGTCAGCCGCGTCGGATAGTCGCCGGTAAAGCAGGCGTCGCAATATTGCGGGCACTTGGGCTTGCGCTCCGCCTCTCCCACCGCGCGGTAGAGGCCGTCGATCGAGACGAAAGCCAGGCTGTCCGCCTGGATGAATTCGCGCATCGCTTCCATGTCCATGCGCGCGGCGAGCAGCTTGTTCCGCTCCGGCGTGTCGACGCCGTAGAAGCAGCTGTGCATCGTCGGCGGGCTGGCGATGCGCATATGCACCTCGGTCGCGCCGGCATCGCGCATCATCTGCACGATCTTGAGGCTGGTGGTGCCGCGCACGATCGAATCGTCGATCAGCACGATGCGCTTGCCCGCGACCAGTGCGCGATTCGCATTGTGCTTGCGGCTGACGCTGTTGGTGCGCGCGCCATCCGATGGCTGGATGAAGGTGCGGCCCACATAGTGCGAGCGGATGATGCCCAGTTCGAACGGCACGCCCGATTCCTGCGCATAGCCGATGGCCGCGGGCACGCCCGAATCGGGCACCGGGATGACGAGGTCGACATCGGCGGGCGATTCGATGGCAAGCTGCTGCCCGATCGCCTTGCGCACCGAATAGACCGACTGCCCGGCCGAAATCGAATCGGGACGCGAGAAATACACATGCTCGAAGATGCAGGGGCGCGAGGCGGTCTTGGTGAAGGGCCGGTGGCTGGTGGTCTTGCCGTCGAGGTCGACCTCGATCAGCTCGCCCGGTTCGACCTCGCGGTCGAAATTGGCGCCCACGATGTCGAGCGCCACGGTTTCGGACGCGAACACGACCGCACCCTTCCCGTTCTTTTCGGGTATATGCCCCATGACCAGCGGGCGGATGCCCAGCGGATCGCGGCAGGCGATCATGCCCGCAGGGGTCGAACAGATCAGCGAATAGGCGCCTTCCAGCATGCGCAGCGCATCGACGAACTTGTCGAGCAGCGTGGGATAGCGGCTGGTCGCGACGAGGTGGATGATCACCTCGGTATCGGCGGTGCCCTGGAAGATCGCGCCGCGCCGGACAAGATCGCTGCGCAGGTGCATCGCGTTCGAGATATTGCCGTTATGCGCGATGGCGAACCCGCCCGAGGCGAGTTCCGCATAAAGCGGCTGCACGTTGCGCAGGCCCGTGCCGCCGGTCGTCGAATAGCGGACATGGCCGCAGGCCATTGTGCCGGGCAGTTCGGCCATCGCCTCGCCCGTGCCGAAATTCTCGGCCACGTGGCCATTGCCGCGGCGGACGTGGAATTCCTGCCCGTCGTAGGAGACGATGCCCGCGGCTTCCTGTCCGCGATGCTGCAGCGCGTGCAGGCCGAGCGCCGAGACGGCGGCCGCGTCGCGCGCGCCGACGACGCCGAAGACGCCGCATTCCTCGCGCAGGGAATCCCCATCCTCGTCATGAAAGGGATGGTGGACGAAGTCCGTGGACATCATGCCTTGAATGTTCCGCTGTATAGCCTGTGGCCCGCACCCGGCTGCCCTAACAGATGTGGGCACCGACGTCATGCGCGCCATTTGGCGATGTTTCGTTTCGATTACAACCGCAGTCTTCATTCCAGCGCGTGTAGCTGGGCTTGCCGCGTCACGGTGCGCCGTGCATGCGGCAAGGTATAGCCGATTGCCGTTTACGGCTTCTGAACGCGCCGCTGCGGCCGCCGCGCCGGTGCCGCCTGCAAACGTCCCTTCCTCAAACCCTTCTTGCCACCATCTCCCTGGCATCCTAGTTCAGCTTCCTCTCATCCCGGCCCCTTCATGGGTGTGCCAGCAGATCCGCCAGTTCACTCCATCCGGAGCCGCATTCTTGATACTTTCCCCCTTCGAATGGACGATTGCCAAGCGCTACATGCTGCCCGGCCGCGGCGAGGCGTTCATCGCCATGGTCGCGGGTATCAGCCTTGTCGCCGTGATGCTGGGCGTCGCCGCGCTGGTCATCGTGATGAGCGTGATGAACGGTTTCCGCGCCGAGCTGATGGACAAGATCGTCGGTCTCAACGGCCATGCCATCGTGCAGGGCTATGGCGGGCGGCTGCCGCAATGGCAGGACGTGCTGAAGGACGTGCGCGAGACGCCGGGCGTCACCCGCGCCTCTCCGCTGATCGAACAGCCGCTGCTAGCCACCTATAACGGGCGGGTCGAGGCCGTGCTGGTGCGCGGCAATTTGCCCGAGGACATCCAGCGGCTGGCCGACAAGAACGTGCTGGGCAATCTGGACGCGCTGCAGCCCGGCGCGCAGAAGGTGGCGGTCGGATCTCGGCTGGCGCAGAACATGGGCGCGCGGATCGGGGACACGATCACGATCATCAATCCGCAGGGCCGCTCGACCCCCTTTGGCACCGTCCCGCGCGAGATCGGATACGAGATCGCCGCCATCTTCGAGATCGGCATCTACGATTACGACCAGGCGTTCGTCGTCATGCCGATCGAGGATGCGCAGACCCTTTTGCTGACCGGCGACCAGATCGGCATGATCGAGATCACGACCGAGAACCCGGACACCGTGGGCGAGACCCTGGCCCCCATTCGCGGGCGCCTGCAGGGGCAGGCGATCGTGTCGGACTGGAAAACGATCAATTCCTCGCTGTTCGAGGCGCTGGCGGTCGAGCGGGTCGCCATGTTCGTGGTGCTGTCGATCATCGTGCTGGTGGCGGTGTTCAACATATTGTCCAGCCTGATCATGCTGGTGCGCGCCAAGACGCGCGATATCGCGATCATGCGCACGATGGGCGCGACGCGGCGGTCCATCCTTAAGATCTTCGTGACCGCCGGATTCCTGATCGGCGCATTGGGCACCGGGGCGGGGCTGGCGCTGGGCTTCGTGGCGCTGGCGTTCCGGCAATCGGCGGTGCGCGGGGTAGAGGCGATCACCGGGCAGGAATTGTGGGATCCCTCGATCCGCTTCCTGACCACGCTGCCCGCGCGGACCGACCCGGCGGAGGTCACGACCATCGTCATCATGGCGCTGGTGCTGTCGTTCCTTGCCACGCTTTACCCTGCCTTCAAGGCGGCCAGCACCGATCCGGTGCAGGTGCTTCGTTATGAGTGACCCCGTGACACAACTTCCCAGTGCACCCGTCGTCGTCCTGTCGAACCTGACCCGCAGCTTCACGCAGGGCGGGGTGACCATCGACGTGCTGCGCGGCGTCGACATGGAAGTGATGCCGGGCGAGATCGTGGCGCTGCTGGGTCCGTCGGGATCGGGCAAGTCGACCATGCTGCAGGCGGTCGGCCTGCTGGAAGGCGGTTTCGGGGGCGAGATCACGATCTGCGGACGATCGGCCGAAAAGTCGAACGGCGATGCGCGCACCGCGCTGCGGCGCGATCATCTGGGCTTCGTCTATCAGTTCCACCACCTGCTGCCCGATTTCGACGCGCGCGAGAATGTGGTGCTGCCCCAGCTGGTCGCAGGCGTGCCGCGCCCGCAGGCGCGCGAGCGGGCGGAGGAGCTGCTGACCGCGCTGGGCCTGGGCCAGCGCATGGACCACCGCCCCAGCCAGCTTTCGGGCGGCGAGCAGCAGCGCGTCGCCGTGGCGCGTGCGCTGGCGAACAAGCCGCAGCTGGTGCTGGCGGACGAACCCACCGGCAACCTGGACGAGGCGACGAGCGACCGCGTGCTGGAGGAATTCCTGCGGCTGGTGCGCGGACAGGGCAGCTCGGCGCTGGTCGCCACGCATAACGAGCGGCTGGCTGCCAAGATGGACCGGGTGGTGCGGCTGCATGACGGAAAGCTGGCCTGATCCTGGCCGCGTCTTGCCGTTCGGCGGAACGATCGGCGGCGCTGCCGCGTTGATTCGCTGAACCGCCCGCAGGCTCTATCAGGTCCACCGGGCAGCCCGTACCAGGGAGAAAACGACATGACCGGCCCCACCACTATCCAAGGCGAATCCGACCCCCACGGCGGGATCGACTGGAACGACCACGCATCGATCCACCGCCGCCCCGAAGGCAACAAGAGCGACATGCTGCGCGGCTTCCAGGTGATCCGCGACGGCACCTTCGCCGAGATGGTCCGCTTCGTCGCCGCGCTTCCCGAGGATGAGCGCCAGCATCTGGTGATCCAGAAGTCGGGCGACCGCCTGTTCGAGCTGGGCGAGATCATGAATCTGGCGCGCCGCGACGACATGCCGCAGGCCTAGCCGCACTTTCCCCGATCCTATCCACGATCCAGCGTGCGGCGGCCCTTGGCCGCGGCGCGGGCCATCGCCATAAAAGCAGGCATGGCCTCTTCGCGTCCGACTCTAGCCCGCTATATCCCGCTGCGCGTCCTTTCCAGCTACTCGATGCTGGAAGGGGCGATAGACCCGAAGAAGCTGGCCAAGCTGGCCAAGGACCGCGGCTTTCCCGCCATCGCGATCTGCGACCGCAACGGGCTCTACGGCTCGATCGCGTTCGCGGGGGCATGCAAGGATGTCGGCGTGCAGCCGATCATCGGCGCGCTGCTGGGCGTCGCGCGGCCTGACTCTGAGAGCCAGAACGGCGATCCGTCGGTCGACTGGCTGGCGCTCTATGCTCAGGACGAGCAGGGCTATGACAATCTGTGCCATCTGGTGTCGAAGGCGCATCTCGAACGCCCGCTGCATCTGGAACCGCATGTCACGCTGGACGATCTGGCGGGCCGCACCGACGGGCTGATCTGCCTGACCGGGGCGGGCGAAGGCGCTTTGGCCCGGTTGTTCGCGCATGGCCAGAACAGCGCCGCGAAGCGCTATGCCGATGCGCTGGCCCCGCATTTTCCCGGCCGCCTCTATGTCGAGATCGCGCGCAGCGGGGCGGCGAACGAGCGTGAGAGCGAGGAAGCGCTGATCGATCTTGCCTATGCGCGCGACCTGCCGCTGGTGGCGACCAATCCCGCCCTGTTCGACGAGGCGGGCTTCCACGCCGCGCATGACGCCATGCTGTGCATCGCCAACAGCACCCATATCGATACCGAGGACCGCCCCCGCGCGCCCCGCGACGCATGGGTCAAGCCGTCCGAGCACATGGCGGAGCTGTTCTCCGACCTGCCCGAAGGCCTGACCAATTCGCTGGTGATCGCGCAGCGCTGCGCGGTCGCGCCGCCCTATCGCAAGCCGATCCTGCCCAGCCTTGCCGGCGATTTCGAGGGCGAGGCGAGGGCGCTGGCCGAGGATGCGCGCGCCGGTCTGGCGAAGCGGCTGGAGGCCTATGAAGAGCTGACCGACGAACAGCGCCGCGAATATGAGGAGCGTCTGGATTTCGAGATCGGGATCATCACCCAGATGGGCTTTCCCGGCTATTTCCTGATCGTTGCCGACTTCATCAAATGGGCCAAGGACAATGGCATTCCGGTCGGGCCGGGGCGCGGTTCGGGCGCAGGCAGCGCGGTGGCCTGGGCGCTGACCATCACCGACCTCGACCCGCTGCGGCTGGGGCTGCTGTTCGAACGCTTCCTCAACCCCGAACGCGTGTCGATGCCCGACTTCGACATCGACTTCTGCGAAACCCGCCGGGGCGAGGTGATCCGCTATGTGCAGGCGAAATACGGCCACGACCACGTCGCGCAGATCATCACCTTCGGCAAGCTGAAGGCCCGCGCGGTGCTGCGCGACTGCGGGCGCATCCTGCAGATGCCCTATATGCAGGTCGACCGCCTGACCAAGATGGTGCCCAACCATCCCACCGATCCCTGGACACTGCGCCGCACGCTGGACGGCGCGGCCGATTTCCACGGTGAATACAAGCGCGACGGCGACGTGAAGCGGCTGGTTGACCTCGCCATGCAGCTTGAGGGCCTGCCGCGCAATTCATCGACCCATGCTGCGGGCGTGGTGATCGGCGACCGGCCGCTGTCGCAGCTGGTCCCGCTCTACCGCGATCCGCGTTCGGACATGCCGGTGACGCAGTTCGACATGAAGCATGTCGAGACGAGCGGGCTGGTGAAGTTCGACTTTCTTGGCCTCAAAACCCTGTCGGTATTGCGCAAGGCGGTCGACCTGTTGGGGCGGCGCGGGATTTCGGTCGATCTCGACGGGCTGGCGTGGGACGACAAGGGCGTGTTCGACCTCCTCAAGCGAGGCGACACGGTGGGCGTGTTCCAGCTGGAATCGGAAGGCATGCGCCGCACGCTCTCCGCCGTGAAGCCCACCAAGTTCGAGGACATCATCGCCCTCGTCTCGCTGTATCGTCCCGGCCCGATGGACAATATCCCGCTGTTCGGACAGCGCAAGAACGGCCTTGCCGAGATCGAATATCCGCACCCAAAGCTGGAAGGCATACTGGCCGAGACCTACGGCATCTTCGTCTATCAGGAACAGGTGATGCAGGCCGCGCAGATCCTGGCGGGATATTCGCTGGGCGACGCCGACCTTCTGCGCCGCGCAATGGGCAAGAAGGTGCAGGCCGAGATGGACCAGCAGCGCAGCCGCTTTGTCGAGGGCTGCAAGGCGGTGTCGGGCATCGAGGCGAAGAAGGCGAACGAGCTGTTCGACTTGATCGACAAGTTCGCAGGATACGGCTTCAACAAGTCGCACGCGGCCGCCTATGCGCTGCTGGCCTATCAGACCGCGTGGCTGAAGGCGCATTACCCCCATGAATTCTATGCCGCGGCGATGTGCTTTGACATGCACCAGTCGGAAAAGCTGTCGATCTTCGTCGACGACATGCGCCGGGCGGGCATCGCGCTGGCCGGTCCGTGCATCAACCATAGCGAGGCGGAATACACGGTCGAGCCGACCGAGGAGGGCCACCAGGTCCGCTATGCGCTGGCGGGCCTGCGCAATGTCGGCGAAAAGGCGATGGACGCCATCGTCGCGGAACGCGAGGCACGCGGGCGGTTCGAAAGCCTCAAGGATTTGTTCGAACGCCTGCCCGCCGGATCGATGAACCGCCGCCAGCTGGAGGCGCTGGCCGCGGCAGGCGCGCTGGACGCGCTGGATGCCAATCGCGCGAAAATCACCGCCAATGCCGAACTGCTTTTGGCCGTCACCGACGCCGCGGTGCGCGAAAAGGCCAGTGGGCAGGCCGCGCTGTTCGGCGGCGAGGATCATGCACAGGCCGATTTGCGCCTGACCGAATGCGATCCCTGGCCGCGCAAGGAGCAGATGGAGAAGGAGCGCGAGAATTTCGGCTTCTACTTCGCCGCGCATCCCGTCTCGCAATGGCGCGCGGTCGCCAGTGCCAATGGCGCGCGCAGCCATGCCAGCCTGATCGAGGGGGGCGTGGTGGAGAGCCCTGCGGAACCCGTGCGCAACGGCCAGCGGGGCGCAAGTCGGTCCAGCGCGGTGATGGCGGCGCTGGTGGAAAGCGTGAACAAGCGCAAGACCAAGCGCGGCAATGATTTCGTGATGGCCGATTTCTCGGACCAGACCGGCAATTTCTCCGCCAGCTGTTTCGAGGAGGCGCTGGTCGAGCCGTTCCAGAAATGGGCGGCGGCGGGCGAATGCGTGCTGCTGAATGTCGAGCTTGACCGCCCCAATCCGGACGAGCCGCCCCGCATCACCGTGCGCGGCGCGCGGCCCCTGTCCGAAGTGACCGGCAGCGCGCGCATGGAACTGACGCTGACCGTGGCGAGCGAGGCGGCCCTGCCCGAGCTTGCGCTGGCGCTGCCCGCCGACGCCAAGGCGAACGGAGAGGTGGTGGCGACGCTGCTGCTGGGCGAGGGGCGTCATGCCCGCGTGCTGCTGGGCCGCAATTTCGCGCTGGACGGGGAACTCACCGACCGCATCAGCGAGATTGCGGGCGTCTCCAACGTGGCGCTGAAGGCGCGCGCGGTGCCGCAGATGAAGCTGGTCGCCTGACGCCCGGCGGGTCGACCCCTAAAAAACATTGTGCGGATGCAACAAGCCTCTTGATCGGGCGCGCGCTGCGGATTATCGGCGATGATATGTTATATCATGCTCGACCCACTCGCCGCCTGTCCCTCCTTCTTGGCGCTGCCGCCTGGCTGATGCCGCTCGCCGCGCATGCCCAGCAGGCCGAGGCGCCTCCGCCAGCGGGCGATGTCGATGACGACGACGACTTCCACGGCCCCGAGATCATCGTCACCGGCAGCGGCGTCGGCAGGCTGGACGTGCTCGCCGGTACCTCGGTCGTCAGCGGCGTCGAATTGCAGCGCGAGATGGCGGGCCAGATCGGCGACGTGCTGGCGAACCTGCCCGGCGTGTCGGCCACCGGCTTTGCGCCCGGCGCCTCGCGCCCCGTGCTGCGCGGCTTCCAGGGGGAGCGCGTGCGGGTCCTCACCGACGGCATCGGCGCCATCGACGCATCCAACACCTCGGCCGACCACGCGGTCACCATCGACCCGCTGACCGCCGACCGGATCGAGGTTCTGCGAGGACCCGCCAGCCTGCTCTATGGCAGTTCGGCCATCGGCGGCGCGGTCAATGTCATCGACCGCCGCATCCCGCTGCGCATCCCTGACGAGCCGGTGCACTTCGACGGCACAGCTGCCACCGATACCGCGTCCGACCTGCGCCAGATCGGCGGATCTATCGACGCGCCGCTAGGCCGTGAATTCGTCGTTCATGTCGACGGTTCGTGGCGCAAGACCGACGACCTCGAGATTCCGGGCTATGCGCTTAGCGATGGTCTGCGCGCCGAACTGCTGGCCGAAGCCGCCGAACATGCGGACGAGCCCGAAGAAGCCGAGGAACTGATCGAGGCCGCCAATGTGCGCGGCATCGTCGAGAACTCGGATACCGAGACATGGTCGGCGGGTGCTGGCGTGTCATGGATCGGGGACCGCGCCACGCTCGGCGTGTCGGTCGGCCTTTACGACACCTTCTATGGCGTGCCGCTGCGCCCCGGCGCGGGTCACGCGCATGAGGAGGAAGGCGAGGACCACGACGAGGAAGGGCACGAGGAGGATCACGGCCACGACGAGGAGGGCCACGATCACGAAACCGTCGACATCGACATGCGCCAGTGGCGCGGCGATCTGCGCGGATCGCTTGCGTTCGACGATGGCCCGTTCGCCGAGGTCAGGACCCGCTGGGGCGTGACCAACTACACCCATACCGAGCTTGAGAACGGCGAGACCGGCACCGTCTTCGACGTCAATGGCATCGAGGGGCGCGTGGAACTGGTCCAGCGCGGCGGCCTGCTGGGCGCGAATGGCGGCGGGTCCGTCGGCGCACAATATTATCGCCGCGAACTCGACGCGGTCGGCGCCGAGGCTTTCGTGCCGCCCAGCACTACCAGTCAATATGCGCTGTTCACGCTTCAGGAACTCGATTTCGATGCGGTCACGCTGGAAGTGGCGGGCCGCTACGAACGCGCCGATCTGTCGGCGGACGGCTATGCGTCGCGCGGTTTCGACAGTGTCTCGGGCGCGGTCGGCGTCTGGCATGAAACCGCGCAGGGCCTGCGTTTCGGCGTCAACGCCAGCCGGGTCGAACGCGCCCCCGCGGCAGAGGAGCTCTATGCCGACGGCCCGCACCCCGCGACCCAGCAATTCGAGGTGGGCGACCCGTTCCTGGACACCGAAAAGGCGCTTGGGATCGAAGCCTATCTGCGCGGCGCGCTGGGCCCTGCGACCTTCTCGCTGACGGGCTTTGCGACCCGCTTCGACGATTACATCTATCTTGCCGCCACGGGCGAGGAAGAGGACGACCTGCCCGTGTTCCAGCAATTGCAGGACGATGCCGACTATATCGGTTTCGAGGCGGAGACCGCATTCCCGCTGGTGACGCTGGGCGATGTGACGATCGGCAACGAGATTTCCGCCAGCTATGTCCATGCCGAGCTTGGCGACGGATCGCCGGTTCCGCTGATCCCGCCGCTCTCGGGCCGCTATGCGCTGACGGCGACGACGACCCAGCTGGAAGGGCGCGTCGAACTGGGCCTGTACGACGATCAGGACCGCGTCGCCGAATATGAGACGCCGACGGACGGCTTCACCATGGTCGATGCCTCGCTGGCGTGGAAGCCGTGGCGCGGCAATCGCAACCTGACCTTGATCGGGCAGGTCGACAATGTCTTCGACGTCGAGGGCCGCCGCCATTCCAGCGTGACAAAGGACTTCGTGCCGATGGCGGGCCGCAATGTCCGGCTGAGCGTGCGCATCAGCCTTTAGGGCGGGACCTCGCTGCGCCTTTGACAGCGGCCTCCATGCGCGGCAGCTTTCGTCCATGTGCAATCTCTATCGCATGACGAAAGCCGCCGACGAGGTTGCGCGCCTGTTCGGCACGGATGCCCCGCCGGGCGTCAACATGGGCGAGGAAGTGTTTCCCGGCTATCCGGGCATGGTGTTCGACGGGGCCGCCCTGCGCGGGATGGTCTGGGGCTTTCCGCTGTCGGTGAAGGGCAAGTCGGGGCGGATGCTGAAGCCCAGGCCGGTCAATAATGCGCGCTGCGACCGGCTGGACAGCTTCATGTGGCGCTACAGCTTTGCCGAGCGGCGCTGCCTGATCCCGATGACCGCCTTCGCGGAAGCCGAAGGACCCGGCGGCGGCAAGACGCGCAGCTGGTTCAGCCTGCCCGATCAGCCGGTCTTCACCGCGGCGGGCATCTGGCGGCACAGCGACGAATGGGGCGCAGTATTCTCGATGGTGATGACCGACGCAGCGCCTGCGGTACAGGGCCTGCACGACCGGTCGCCGGTGCTGCTGGACCCCGGCAGCCGCGACATCTGGCTGCGCGGGACGGGCGAGCAGGCGCTGGCCCTGTGCGCGCCCTATGCCGGGCCTATGCATGTCGACCGCACCGCCGAGCCATGGGTGCAGCGCGCGGCGGCGCATTAGAACAGCGCCAGCTGCCCGTCGAGCGAGGGCGGGCGGAACGCGCTGCAATCGAGTTCCGCGCGGCGCTGGGGGATGCTGCTGCGTTTCAGGGCGACGCGGAAGCGGGCGCGCAGCATGTCGGCCCAGGCGCCTTGCGGCTTGAAGCGTTCGTGGAAGCGATGCTCGTTGTCGCGCCCGCCGCGCATGTCCTGCACCAGGGCCATAACCTTGGCCGCGCGGTCGGGGTAATGCACGTCCAGCCATTCGCGGAATAGCGGCGCAACCTCGTGCGGCAGGCGCATCATGATCCAGCCCGCGCTGTTCACCCGCGCTTCGGCCAGGCGTGCCACGGTGCGTTCGATGAACTCGTCGGTGATCGCGGGGATGACGGGCGAGATCATGCCATGGGTTGGCACGCCCGCTTCGGCCAGCCTTGCCAGCGCCGCCAGCCGCTTTGCGGGTGAGGGCGCGCGCGGCTCCAGCGTCTGCGACAGGCGCGGATCTAGGCTGGTGACCGAAATGCCGACCGCGACCAGCCGGCGGCGCGCCATCTCCTCCAGCAGGTCGAGGTCGTGCAGCACCCGGTCGGACTTGGTGGTGATGGTGACGGGGTGCCGGACTTCCAGGCACAGCTCCAGGATCGCGCGCGTGATGCGATAGCGCCCCTCGATCGGCTGATAGGGGTCGGTGTTCGTCCCCATCGCGATCGGGCGGGGCGCATAGCCCGGCTTCGCCAGTGTCTTGCGCAGCAATTGCGCCGCGTCGGGCTTGGCGAACAGCTTCGTCTCGAAATCGAGGCCGGGGGACAAATCGTGATAGGCATGGGTCGGCCGCGCGAAACAATAGATGCAGCCATGCTCGCATCCCCGATAGGCATTGATCGAGCGGTCGAAACCGATGTCGGGCGATGTGTTGAAGGTCAGGATCGAGCGCGGATGCTCCTCGGTCACGGTGGTGCGCCGCCGGCCCGCCGCGCCGTCGATGATCTCCACCTCGTCCAGCCAGTCGCCGTCCGCCAGCCGTTCGGCCAGGCCGAAGCGCTGCGGCACCGCATTGCTGGGCGCGCCGCGGCCTCGCTCGACCTCGTGATGCGCGGGATGGGGGCGACTCGGCATGGCGGCAAATTACGCGGCGGCAAAGAACAAAACAAGAACTTATGGATTTGTTCATGCCGCCCTCCTATGCCACTGGCGTGATAACGCGCGGCCCCTACAGCTATGAAGTGACCGAAGATATGGTGGTCGAGGCGATGCGCCGCCACATGGTCCGGCGCATGACGCACGGGCTGGTGGGCCGGCTGTTCATTGCGGTGCTGGCGCTGCTGGCGCTGCTCATCGCGCTGGACCTGGCGTTCTATGGCCGGCTCTCGCGCGCTTCGCTTGCTTTCCTGGTCGCGGTGCCGCTGGCGCTTGCCGTCATCAACCTGTGGCTGGTGCCGCAGCTGGGCCGCCGCCAGTTCCGCCAGAGCGCTGCGCTGCGCGCGCCCGGCAGTTTCGAATGGGATGACGGGTCAGTCCGCTTCACCAGCGAACGCGGCGAGGCGCGGATCAGGCTCGGCGAACTCTATCGCTGGGACGAGACCGCGAATATCGTCCTGCTGTACCAGACCGAGATGTTCTTCAACCTGGTGCCAAAGGCCGATCTGCAAGGCGAGGCGCCCGAGTTGATCGCAAGGCTTCGCGCGGCGGGCGTGAAGCGCAACTAGCCCCTATTTCTCCCTGAGCCGCGGCATCAGCTCGACGAAATTGCAGGGCCGGTTCCGGCTGTCGAGCTGTTCGGCCAAGATGCCGTCCCACCCGTCCTTCACCGCGCCGTTCGATCCGGGCAGCGCGAAGATATAGGTGCCCCGCGCCACCACCGCGCAGGCGCGCGATTGCACCGTGCTGGTCCCGATGGTCTTGAACGACAGATAGCGGAACAGTTCGCCAAAGCCCGGGATCGCGCGCGTTTTCACCTGGTCCAGCGCCTCGGGCGTCACGTCGCGGCCGGTCAGGCCGGTGCCGCCGGTGGTCACGACCGCGTCGATCTCCTCATCCTCGATCCAGCGGTGAAGTTCGGCGGTGATCAGCTCGGCATCGTCGCGGATGATCGCCCGGTCGGCCAGATGATGGCCTGCCGCCGCAATCCGTTCGGCCAATATGTCGCCGCTGGTGTCGTTCTCGCGCGTGCGCGTGTCGGACACGGTCAGCAGCGCGATATTGATCGGCTTGAATGCCCGGCTTTCGTCGATCGCCATGTGCCTGTCCTCAGCCCCCGCTGCGCACGGTGCCGGAAGTGACTTCCTTGCCGTGCATCGCCACCGCATCGCTGCCCGAAACACCCGGAAAGCGCGGCCACAGGTTCTGGGCATAGGCCTCGCGCGCGTCGGAATCGCGGCCCAGCTGGCGCTGGTACATCCAGTAGTTGGTGGTCACGATCGCGACATAGGCGCGCGTTTCCCAATAGGGGATCGATTCCATCCATAGCAGCGGATCGCCCTGTGCGTTGATCTCGCTGTTCCAGCGCTGCACCGGCGACAGGCCCGCGTTATAGGCCGCCATGATCTTGGGCAGCAGACCCTGCGTGCCGCTGGAATCGCGCAGCATTTCCAGATGGCGCTGCCCGTAGCTCATGTTCGTGGGCGGATCCTGCAGCGCCGATGTGCTCTGCCCAAGGCCCAGCCCTGCATGGTGGCGCGCGGTGATCGGCATGATCTGCATCAGCCCGACCGCGCCCGCGGGGCTGACGGCCTCGGGCTGGAACCGCGATTCCTGCAGCGTGTGCGCAAAGGCCAGCGCCGGATCGACACGCCAGCCATCCACCGGCTGCCAGCGCGTCAGCGGATAGCGCGTGGCGCTGTCGGGCTTGGTCCCCGGCGGCGCGGCATAGGCCATCGCCAGCTGCGTGCCGGGCAGGCCCAGCGTGCGCGCCAGCCGGGCGAGCGGCTGATACTGCTGCGCGCTGCCGATCTGCGCCTGGTGGCGCAGTACTTCGTCGGCCAGCCCCTCGCGCCCGATCTCGGTCAGGGCGACCGCGGTGCGGACATTGGGATTGCCGGCCAGCGCGTTCCAGTCGCCCCGATCGAAGCCGGTGCCCGACTGGATCGGCGGCAGGCGCATGCCCAGCTGTTCGGCGGCCAGCATGCCGTACAGCGTTTCGGAATAGCCCGCGGCATTGCGCAGCGCCGGTGCGGCTTCGTCGGGCTGGCGGCAGCGGGTGAAGCTGCGCGCGGCCCAGTAATGCGCGGCGGCGCGCAGTTCCTGGTTGTCGGCGGTCTGCGCGGCGCGGGTGAAGCCGTCGGCCGCCATCTCGCAATTGTTGAGCCGCCATGCGGCCAGCCCCGCGACCCACCAGCCTTCGCCTACCCACGGGCCGGTACCGCCATTGGCGACATTGCGCGCCAGGTTCAGCGCGTTGTTGTCGTCATTCTCGATATAATAGGACCATGCCACGCGCTGGCGCCATTCGGCCCGCGCGCTGGAGGTAAGGCCGGCGTCCACCCCATCCAGCAGGATGCGCGCGCCGCCGGGATCGTCGTTGCTGATGCGCTCCAGAATGGCGCTGGCGATGCTCTCGGGCATCGACCCGTCGCCCACCGAACGCGGACGGGTGCGCTTTTCGGGCGCGCGGATCGACACCAGGCGCTGCGTGCTGGGCAGGCTAGGCGCCGATTCCAGCCCGCGCTTCAGCGCCAGCCGTCCGATCTGGCCCGCCTGCGGTAGGTCGGTGCCGCGCGACAGCCATGCGTTCAGCGCGGGCAGTTCGATCCGGGGCGAGGTGGGGGCAAGGTAATATTCGGCCAGCGCCAGCTGCGTCAGCGGCCCGTCGGGCTTTTGCGCCAGCATGTAATCGACCTGCGCCCAGTTCTCCGCATCGATCTGGCGGAAGACCTCGGCATAGAAGGCGCGGTCCTCATCGCTCAATTGCGCGGGGATATGGGCCGATTGCTCGACCGCGGCGACGGCGTTCGCGACATTGGCCTGCGCGGGCGCGGCGCCCAGCGCGGCCACCGCGAGAAAAGAGATCAGGGACCCGGTCAGACGCCGGGACAAAGTGGCAGCCATGGATCAGCGGTTCCTTCTTGCCTGTTCCAGCCAGCGCAAAGACCGGGCGCTTTCCCGCGCCCGAGGGTAACAACGATATCGCGCGAAGGGTGAATCCCCGGCGCGCTTTCGTCAAGCCGGGCGTGAGAGCGCAAGCCAGCGCCCCCACCAAAGCGCCTTTGCCTGCGGCCTGCTGCGCATGACCGCCAGTGGATAACTTGCCAGCAGCGGGATTTCCCGCGCATCTCCGCCGCTTTCCACCATGATCGCCCCTTGCGCCGAGGGGGCGTCGAATCGCTCCGGCGACAGCAGATTGACCAGATCCGCGCCGAAGATCGCCAACATACGCGGGGCCGCCAATGCGATATGATGCCGCATTAACGCGCCCAGCCCCTCGGCCTCCAGCGCGCGCCAGTCGGCGGCGGGCATATGGCGCGGCAGCGCGGACGCAAGATAGCAGTCGCCGCGCGTCAGCCCCATCGCCGCCAGCATCGCATCCAGCAGCCGCCCGTCCTCGCCCGACAGCAGTGTGCCGCCATCGTCGGAGGCGGGGTCGGTGACCAGCACCATCAGCCTTGCGCCTGCCTCTCCCACCGGGGCGGCGCGGTCGGCGACCGGCCCTGCATCCAGCGCCGGCTCGTTCATCCACCAGTCGCGAAAGGCCGCCAGCGTAGCCGGCCAGCCCTGCGCGTCTCCGCCGATCCCTGGCGCAGGCGCCTGCTGCGGCGCGGCGGGCCTGGGCCTGTTGGGGCTGGGCCGATTAGGGCGGGGCGCATCGGCATCGCGTGGCTGCGCCGCTTCGGCGGGCGGCGCCCCCTCGGCAATCCAGTCGCGCGGCTTGTCATCGAAGGCCAGGTCGACGCCTGCATCGGCCCAGAACGCGGACCAGCTTTCGATCAGGGCCGCATTGTCGGCGTGCGCCGAACTGTCGCCGCCCGATCGGCCGTCAGGCCCTGCCATGGGATCGTTGGAAGAGGTCAATGCGCTGCCCGAATGGGAATCCGATTTTTCGCGCCTACCCTTGACCACGCCGCGTTCTGCAATCAAGTCCTGATGCAAGAGAGAGTACGGTCTGGCCCAGCGCATGCCGACCACGCCACAAGAGGAAGCCTGTCATGTCCGAACGCGAATCCATGCCCTATGATGTCGTCATCGTCGGCGGCGGCGTTGCGGGACTGGCCGCGGCGATCCGCCTCAAGCAGGTGAACGACGCGCTCGAAGTCTGCGTCCTTGAAAAGGGGTCCGAGATCGGCGCGCACATCCTGTCGGGCGCGGTGGTCGATCCGCGCGCGCTGGACGAGCTGCTGCCCGACTGGCGCGACGACGGCTGCCCGATGGCCGATACGCCCGTCACCGACAACATGCACTGGTCGCTGACCCGCGGCGGCAAATATTCCATGCCGGAAATCATGCTGCCCCCGTTCATGACGAACGACGGCAATTATACCGGCAGCCTAGGCAATCTGTGCCGCTGGCTGGCCGAAAAGGCCGAGGGGCTGGGCGTGGAGATCTTCCCCGGCTTCCCGGCGGCGGAGATCCTTTGGAACGACGACGGTTCGGTCAAGGGCGTGGCGACCGGCGACATGGGCGTGGCCGCCGACGGCAGCCACAAGCCGGACTATCAGCCCGGCATGGAACTGCACGGCAAGTACACGCTGTTCGCCGAGGGCGCGCGCGGGTCGCTGACCAAGCAGCTGAAGTCGCGTTTCGACCTGGAAGCCAATTGCCAGCCGCAGACCTACGGGCTGGGCATGAAGGAATTGTGGGACATCGATCCCGAAAAGCATGTTCCGGGCCGCGTGATCCACACGCAGGGCTGGCCGCTTTCGGAAAACGACGCGTGGGGCGGCGGCTTCATCTATCACCAGGCGGGCGGCCAGGTGGCGCTGGGCTTCGTGGTCGCGCTCGATTACGCGAACCCCTATCTCTATCCGTTCGAGGAATTCCAGCGCTGGAAGCAGCACCCCGACATCCGCAAGATCCTGGAGGGCGGCAAGCGCGTGTCATACGGCGCGCGCGTCATCAACGAGGGCGGCTGGCAGTCGGTGCCCAAGCTGACCTTCCCCGGCGGCGCGCTGATCGGCTGCGCGGCGGGCTTCGTCAACGTGCCGCGCATCAAGGGCAGCCACACCGCGATGAAATCGGGCATGCTGGCCGCCGAAAGCATCGCCTCTGCCATCGCCGCCGACCGCGCCAATGACGAAGTGTTCGAGTACGAAACCACGCTGCGCTCAGGCTGGATCGCGGACGAGCTGAAGAAGGTCAGGAACGCCGAACCCGCGGTCGCCAAGTTCGGCGGCGGGCTGGGCACCGTGATCGCGGGCGTCGACATGTGGATGCGCACGTTCAAGATGGGCCTGCCCGTCACGATGAAGCATCACCGCGATTGCGACAGGCTGATGCGCGCGGATCTGTTCAAGCCGATCGAGTACCCCAAGCCCGACGGGGTGATCAGCTTCGACCGGCTGTCATCCGTGTTCCTGTCGAACACCAATCACGAGGAAGACCAGCCCTGCCACCTTCAGCTCAAGGACAAGGACGTTCCGCTGAAGATCAACCTGCCGGTCTTTGCCGGCCCCTCGGCGCGCTATTGCCCGGCGGGGGTCTATGAATTCGTCGGCGTGGAAGAGGGCGATCCCAAGTTCGTGATCAACGCGCAGAACTGCGTCCACTGCAAGACCTGCGACATCAAGGACCCGACCCAGAACATCAACTGGGTCACCCCCGAAGGCGGCGGCGGACCCAACTATCCTAACATGTAGGGACCACCCCCGTTTGAAAGCCACCGCTTACGCCAAGATCAACCTGGCCCTGCACGTGCGGGGCAGGCGGGCCGACGGCTATCACGATATCGAGACGATCTTCGCCTTCGTCGATGCGGGCGACGTGCTGTCGGTGACAACCGGACAGGCGGAGGACCGCTTGCAGGTCGTGGGCGAGTTCGCCGCTGCGCTGGGCGGCTCCTCGGTGGGCGACAACATATTGATGCAGGCGCTGAACGCCTTTCCGCGCCCCGGCGCGGATGGGCCGGACGGCTGGCATGTCACGCTGGAAAAGAACCTGCCCGTCGCGGCGGGGCTGGGCGGGGGCAGCGCCGATGCGGGCGCGCTGATCCGGCTGATCTGCGATAGTCATGGCTGGCCCGAAGACTGGCAGGAACGCGCCGCGCGGCTGGGCGCGGACGTGCCCGCCTGCGTCGTCAGCCGCACCGCGCGCGGCACCGGCACCGGGACGGAGCTCGACGTGATCGACAGCGAACTGACCGGCATGGCGGTGCTGCTGGTCAATCCGCGCAAACCGCTGGCGACCGGCCCGGTGTTCAAGGCGTGGAACGGGCTGGACCAGGGACCGCTGGCCCAAGGCACCTTGCGCGAGATCGTGCCCAAGGCGCGCAACGATCTGGAGGATGGCGCCCGCGCGCTGGTGCCCGCGATCGGGCAGGTCGTGGGCGCATTGAAGGCTACCTATCCCTGGCTGGCCCGCATGTCGGGTTCGGGCGCCAGCTGCTTTGCCCTGTATGAAACCGCCGAGGCGCGCGATGCAGGCGCGGCGGAGATCGCGATGCGCCATCCCGACTGGTGGCAGATGAGCGGGACGCTTCTGTGATCGAGGAAACCGAAAGCTGGCGCCGCATCGGCACGCCGGTGCGGGGCGGTATCGTGCTGGTTTCGGACCACGCATCGAACCGCGTGCCCGATGACATGGAACTGGGCATCACCCGGGCGCAGCTGGACGATCACATCGGCTGGGACATCGGTGTCGGCGCCGTGGCCGACCGCATGGCCCGCCGCCACCAGATCGCCGCGCATCTCGGCAATGTCAGCCGCCTGGTCATCGACCTCCACCGCGAGGAGGATCACTCAAGGCTCATCCCCCAGGAAAGCGACGGCGTCCTGATCCCCGGCAATATCGGCGCCGACCGCGAAGGGCGGCTGAAGCGCTTCTACCGCCCCTATCACGACGCGATGGAGGAATGGCTGGAGGACGCCGCGCCCAGCCTGATCGTCTCGCTCCACAGCTTCACCCCCGCCATGGCGAGCGATCCGGGCAAGAAGCGCCCCTGGCAGGTCGGCCTGCTCTACAACGAACAGGGCGATGCGGCGGCGCATGCCATGCGGCTGTTTCGCGAATACGGGCTGACGGTGGGCGACAACGAACCCTATTCGGGCAAGCAGCTGAACGCCACGATGAACCGCCACGGCGAGGCGCATGGCCGCCCCTATCTGGCGATCGAGGTGCGCAACGACCTGATCCGCAACGAACGCGAACAGGCGCGCTGGGCCGACATGATCGCCGACGTCGCGAAACGCACCGACGAGTTGCTGAAGCCTTAGTCCAACCGCAGGATTGGGGCGGGACAGGAATTCTTGCTTCGGTTACAGTGGCGCCTGCGCTAGAGGCGCTGCTGAATGCGCCTGACGCGCAACAAAACACCACCGGAGTCCCTGACAATGCCTGCCTATCGTTCACGCACCACCACCCACGGCCGCAACATGGCGGGTGCGCGCGGGCTGTGGCGCGCGACCGGCATGAAGGACGAGGATTTCGGCAAGCCGATCATCGCGATCAGCAACAGCTTCACCCAGTTCGTGCCCGGCCACGTGCATCTGAAAGACCTGGGCCAGCTCGTCGCGCGCGAGATCGAGGCGGCGGGCGGGGTTGCCAAGGAATTCAACACCATCGCGGTCGATGACGGCATCGCGATGGGCCATGACGGCATGCTTTATTCGCTGCCCAGCCGCGACATCATCGCCGACAGCGTCGAATACATGGTCAATGCGCATTGCGCCGACGCCATCGTCTGCATCTCGAACTGCGACAAGATCACGCCCGGCATGCTGATGGCCTCTATGCGCCTCAACATCCCGGTCGTGTTCGTCAGCGGCGGACCGATGGAGGCGGGCAAGGTCGTGCTGAAGGGGAAGGAGCACGCGCTCGACCTGGTCGATGCGATGGTCGCCGCCGCGGACGAGAGCTATACCGACGAGGAAGTGACCGCGATCGAGCGCAGCGCCTGCCCCACCTGCGGATCTTGCAGCGGCATGTTCACCGCCAATTCGATGAACTGCCTGACCGAGGCGCTGGGCCTGTCCCTTCCCGGCAACGGGTCGATGGTGGCCACCCACGCCGACCGCGAGGCTCTGTTCCGCGAAGCGGGGCGCCTGATCGTCGATTTGTGCAAGCGCTATTACGAACAGGACGACGAAAGCGCGCTGCCGCGCAATATTGCGTCCCACGCCGCGTTCGAGAATGCGATGAGCCTGGATATCGCGATGGGCGGGTCGACCAATACGGTGCTGCACCTTCTGGCCGCCGCGCATGAAGCCAAGGTCGATTTCACCATGGAGGACATCGACCGCCTGTCGCGCCATGTCCCCTGCCTCTCCAAGGTCGCACCCGCCAAGTCCGACGTGCACATGGAGGACGTCCACCGTGCAGGCGGCATCATGGCGATCCTGGGCGAGCTGGACCGCGCCGGCCTGATCAACGGCGAATGCCCCACCGTCCACAGCCGTTCGATGAGCGAGGCGATCGCGCGCTGGGACATCACCCAGACCAATTCGGACAGCGTGCGCAATTTCTATGCCGCCGCGCCCGGCGGCGTGCCGACGCAGACCGCCTTCAGCCAGAACCGCCGCTGGGAATCACTCGATACCGACCGCGACAATGGCGTGATCCGCAATGCCGAGAACGCCTTTTCCAGGGATGGCGGGCTGGCGGTGCTGTTCGGCAATATCGCCCGCGACGGCTGCATCGTGAAGACCGCCGGCGTCGATGAGAAGATCCTGAAGTTCACCGGCCCCGCGCGCGTCTATGAAAGCCAGGAAGCCGCCGTCGTCGGCATCCTCGGCAACGAGGTCAAGTCGGGCGAAGTCGTGGTGATCCGCTACGAAGGACCGCGCGGCGGGCCGGGGATGCAGGAAATGCTCTACCCGACCAGCTATCTGAAATCCAAGGGGCTGGGCGCGGATTGCGCGCTGGTTACCGACGGGCGCTTTTCGGGCGGCACCAGCGGTCTGTCGATCGGCCACGCCTCGCCCGAGGCGGCCGAGGGCGGCGCGATCGGTCTGGTCGAGACGGGCGACACCATCGCCATCGACATTCCCGGCCGCACGATCGACCTGATGATCAGCGACGCCGAAATGGCCCGCCGCCGCGCCGACATGGAGGCGAAGGGCGACGACGCATGGAAACCCGTCCACCCGCGCCCGCGCAAGGTGTCCGACGCGCTGCGCGCCTATGCCGCGATGACCACGAGTGCTTCACGCGGGGCAGTGCGCGACGTCGACCAGCTCTATCGCCGGTAAAGAGACGCCGGACATGCACCATCAGCCGCACCCGATCGCGCCCGATCAGGTGCTGACCGCCGCGCAGATGCGTGATGCGGAACAGAGGCTGATGGATGCGGGCACCGATGTTCATACGTTGATGCAGCGGGCCGGGCGCGGCGCGGCTGAATGGGTCTGGCGCATCGCCAGCGGCGCGCCCGTCACCGTGCTGTGCGGCCCCGGCAACAATGGCGGCGACGGCTATGTGATCGCCGAAACCCTGCGCGAACGCGGCTTTCCAGTGCAGCTGGTCGCCGCGCTGCCCCCCGCCACCGATGCGGCGAAACGCGCGGCCTCACTCTATTCCGGGCCGGTCGTGGATGCCGCCGAGGCGAAGGGCACGGTGCTGGTCGATTGCCTGTTCGGCAGCGGCCTCAACCGCGAAGTGACCGGCGTGCTGCGTGACATGCTGCACGAACTGTCCGCGCGGCATCACCGGCGCATCGCCATCGACCTGCCCAGCGGCGTCGCGACCGACAGCGGCGAATTGCTGATCGACGAACTGCCGCATTACGACCTCTGCATCGCGCTGGGCGCGTGGAAGCCTGCGCATGTGCTGATGCCCGCCATGGCGCATTGGCGGCAGGCGCGGCTGGTCGACATCGGCTGCGACACCGAACCGGGCGGCGCGCGGCTGATCGGCAGGCCCTCTATCGCCGCGCCCGCGGCTGACGCGCATAAATACCGGCGCGGGCTGGTCGCGATGGTCGCTGGTCCAATGGCGGGTGCCGCGCTGCTGGCCTCGCGCTCGGCGGCGCTGGGCGGGTCGGGCTATGTCAAATTGCTGGCGCAGGAGCCTCTGTCGGGCGCGCCCGCCGATCTGGTCGTGCTGCGCGCGCCGGGCGCGATGACGCTCCCGCAGGCCCTGTCCGACGATCGCATCGCCGCGGTGCTGTGCGGCCCCGGCCTTGGCCGCGACCACCAGGCGCGTGAGCGGATGGAGGCGGCGCTGAATTGCGGGCATCCGCTGGTGCTCGATGCCGATGCGCTGACCCTGCTGCAGCTGGCCGACCGTGCGGATCGCACCGATCGCACTGGGCCGCTGGTGCTGACCCCGCATGAGGGCGAGATGGCCGCGCTGGAAAAATCGTTCGGCCTTTCCGGCAAGGGCACCAAGCCCTGCCGCGCGCTCTGCCTTGCGCAGTCGGCGGGGGCGGTCGTGATTGCCAAGGGCGCGGACACGCTGGTCGCTTCGCCCGGCGGCGCGCTGGCCTATGCGCCGCCATCGCCCAGCTGGCTGTCGGTCGCGGGCACGGGCGACGTGCTGGCGGGGCTGACCGCCTCGCGCCTCGCGGTGACGGGCGACCCATTCCGCGCCGCGACCGAAGCCGTGTGGCTGCATGCAGAGGCCGCGCGCCGCACGGGTGCCGATTTCACTGCCGCGATGCTGGCGGAATCGGTGCGCGATGCTATGTGCGCCGCCCTATGAGTATCATTACACGCATCGCCGCCAAGGGCGATGGCCAGACGCAGGACGGGCGCTTTGTCGCGCTGACCGCCCCCGGCGACGATGTCGCGCCCGATGGCACTATCACGCCGGGCCCGCATCACGCCCAGCCGCCCTGCCGCCATTTCCCGCAATGCGGCGGCTGCCAGCTGCAGCAGCTGGACGAGGAAAGCTGGCGTGATTTCGTCACCAGCCGCGTCGCCAATGCCGCCGAGGGGCAGGGGCTGGAGCCCCAAGCGCTGGAACCCGCCGAACTTTCCCCGCCGCTCAGCCGCCGCCGCGCCACGCTGCACGCCGAGGCGCGCGGAAAATCGGCCCGCATCGGCTTTCGCGAGGAACGCTCGCACAATATCGTCGACATGCACCAGTGCGAGGTGCTGGTGCCCGCACTGTTCGATCTGGTCGCGCCGCTGCGCCGCCTGATCGCCGGCTTTGGCCGCAAGCGCCTGTCCGCCGACATCCAGCTGACGCTCTGCGACCAGGGGGTGGACTGCAACATCACCGGCTACACGCCCGAGGGGCTGGCCGAGACCGAGGCGCTGATCGCCTTTGCGCAGCAGAACGGCCTCGCGCGGCTGACGCTGAACGACGGTTATGGCCCCGAAACCCATTGGGAGCCCGAGCCCGCGACCGTCACCCTGTCTGGCGTGCCGGTAGCGCTGCCGCCGGGCAGCTTCTTGCAACCTACCCGAGAGGGCGAGGCGGCGCTGGTCGCCGCCGCGAGCGAATGGCTGGCGGGCGCGAAACATGCCGCCGACCTGTTCTCCGGCCTCGGCACCTTCGCCTTCGCCCTGTCGGCCAAAAGTTCAGCAGGCGGCGCGAAAGTGCTGGCCGTCGAAGCCGCGCGCGACGCGCATCTGGCATGCAAGTCGGCGGCGGGCATCGCGCAGCGGCAAGTCTTCGCCATGCACCGCGACCTGTTCCGCAATCCGCTGCAGGCCGACGAACTGGCCCGCTTCGACGCGGTGCTGCTCGACCCGCCGCGCGCCGGGGCGAAGGAGCAGGTGGCCCATCTGGCGCAGAGCGCGGTGCCGCGCATCTGCTATATCAGCTGCAATCCGTCGAGCTGGGCCAAGGACGCCGCCGCGCTGGTGGCGGGCGGATACCGCCTCGTCAAACTGCGCCCGGTGGGCCAGTTCCGCTGGTCGACCCATGTGGAACTCGCCAGCTTGTTTGAGAGGGACTAGCCCAGCACCGACAGGAACGCGCGGATCGCCAGCAGCACCAGCGCAAGGCTCGACACCACGAACAGCGCCGCGCGCACCGACACCACGTTGACCCGCGCCTGCCATACCGAGTGGACCACGCGCACCACGACATAGAACCACGCCAGCCCCACGTCGTAACCGCTCGCCCCGCCCAGCGACAGGATGACGCAGGCTGCATAGAAGATCGTCGGCTGCTCCATCAGATGGTTGTAGTTCTGCGCCACCCAGTCCTTCGCCTCGGGCGCGACGCGGGCGATGTCGCCGCCGACCGCGCCGGGCGGCATCTTGGCGACATTGATGCCATGCTGCCGGAACAGGCCCATCCGGTGGATCAGCATCCAGAAGAACATCACCACCGTCCACACCACCAGCGCGGCGGCAGGTATCAGTATCGTCGTATCGGCCATGGATGTTCCCCATTCTCCCCGGTGGCGGAACAGTGCCGCCGACCGCCTGTGCTGTCAAAAGCTTTGATTTCGCCCCCTGTGCCGCGCTGCTGTCGCTTGCGTGTCACCGATGCGGGTCTATATCGGCGCCTTCATGGATTTATGGCCCCGCCATGCCGCGGGGCGCGCTTTAAGGAGATGCAGTGTGGGCAAGGTTCTGGTGATCGGCGCGGGCGGGGTCGGCTCGGTCGCGGTGCACAAGATGGCCATGAACAGCGGCATCTTCTCTGAAATCGTGCTGGCCAGCCGCACCGTGTCCAAATGCGAGGCCATCGCCGCCAGCGTGAAGCAGCGCACCGGCGTGACCGTGCCCACCCACGCCATCGACGCCGACGATGTCGCGGCCACGACCGCGCTGATCGAACAGGTAAAGCCCGACCTCGTCGTCAATCTGGCGCTGCCCTATCAGGACCTGTCGATCATGGATGCCTGCCTCAACGCGGGCGTGCACTACATGGACACCGCGAATTACGAGCCCAAGGACGTCGCGAAGTTCGAATACCACTGGCAGTGGGCCTATCAGGACAGGTTCAGGGACGCGGGCCTGATGGCGCTGCTGGGCAGCGGCTTCGACCCCGGCGTGACCAGCGTGTTCGCGATGTGGCTCAAGAAGCACAAATTGAAGACCATCCGCCTGCTCGACATCCTCGACTGCAACGGCGGCGATCACGGTCAGGCCTTCGCGACCAATTTCAACCCCGAGATCAACATCCGCGAAGTGACCGCGCCTGCGCGTCACTGGGAGAATGGCGAGTTCGTCGAGACCCCGGCGATGGGCGTCAAGCAGACCTTCGGCTTCGAAGAGGTCGGCGAGAAGACGATGTACATGATGTACCACGAGGAGCTGGAAAGCCTCGCCCGTTTCGTGCCCGAGATGGAGCGGGCGCGCTTCTGGATGACCTTTGGCGAGGAGTACATCAAGCACCTCACCGTGCTGCAGAACGTGGGCATGACCCGCATCGACCCCGTGATGTACGAAGGGCGCGAGATCATTCCGCTGCAGTTCCTCAAGGCCGTGCTGCCCGAACCCTCCAGCCTGGGCGAGACGACCAAGGGCAAGACCAATATCGGCGACATCGCCACCGGCGAGGCGCTGGACGGATCGGGCGAGAAGACGTTCTACATCAAGAACATCTGCGACCATGAAAAGGCGTATGAGGAAACCGGAAACCAGGCCGTCAGCTATACCACCGGCGTCCCGGCGATGATCGGCGCGGCCATGATCCTGACCGGCAAGTGGAAGGGTGAGGGCGTGTTCAACATGGAGCAGTTCGATCCCGATCCCTTCATGGAGATGCTGAACGAACACGGCCTGCCGTGGAGCGTGGAGGAGCTTGACGGCCCGCTGCCGTTCTGATGACGGAACGCGCTGCCGAACCTTACCCGATGCTCTTCGTCCATGGCGCGCTGGGGGATGCGCGCACATGGGGGCCGGTGCTGGATGCGTTGCCCTTCGATGTCGATGTGCGGGCGATCACCCTGTCCTATTTCGGTGCCGCCGCCTGGCGCGGCGACGGCAGCGATTTCGGCACGGAGCGTCATGCCGCCGACCTCGAGCAGTTCATCGACGCGACGATGGACGCCCCGGTGGTGGTCGTCGCCTGGTCCTATGGCTGCCACCCCGCGCTGCTGCTGGCGCAGCGGCGCTCGGACCTGGTCGCGGCGCTGGTGCTGTACGAGCCGGTGATCGGCAGCTTTGTCGATGATGACGATTTGCGCCACCGCTTCGGCGCGGATGCCGCCGCCTGCTTCGGCCCCGTGGGCGAAGTACTGGCCGAACAGGGCGAGGAAGCCGCCGCGCACCGTTTGTTCGACAATGTCGGTCATCCCGGTTTCATTGCCGACCTGCCTGATGATCGCCGCCGCATCGCGCTGTCGAACGCGCGCACGATCCCGCTGATGATGGGCAAGGGCGTGCCGCCGACCAAAATCACCGCCGACGATCTGCGCGCGCTGGACCTGCCGGTGATCGCCGCGATGGGGTCGGAAACTCGCCCCGCCTTTGCCATACCCACGCGCGTGCTGGCGGATGTCGCGCCGCAGGGCCGGCTTGAAGTGGTCGAAGGCGCGGGCCATCTTCTGCCAGAGAGCGACCCGGCTCGCTTCGCCGGACTGGTCACCGAATGGCTCGCGCAGCAGGACATCGGCGCGCGCTGAACGACAGGAGAGGGCATGAAGGCAGGATGGGCGGCACTGGCGCGGGCAGCCGCATTGGCAGGCGTTCTGGCTTTGGCCGGATGTCATGGCGATCCGCCAGCCGATAGCATGCCCGATGCGCCGCGCGATGTCGCCCCGGTCATGCCCGCGCCCGACGCCGCCGCATGCATGGCGCAGGGCGGCATGCTGGACCGCAGGGGCAGGGCGCAGACGCTGATGTGCGTGCATCCCTATCCCGACGCGGGCAGGCAGTGCACCTACACCCGGCAATGCGCGGGCAAATGCGTGACCGCGCCCGACGACGGCCCCGACGGTCAGATCGTCGGCACCTGCCAGGCCGACGACGCGCTGTTCGGCTGCTTTGCCGAGGTGGTGGGCGGCAAGGCGGTCCGCGCAATGTGCGTGGACTGACACGAAAGGGGCGCGCACGCTCTTTGGAAAGGAGCCATAGCCATGACCGATTGCAAACCCGCGGGCTATCCGGCGATCTCGCCCTATGCGGTGCTGGACGACCCCGAGGCTTCGCTGCAATTCATCGAGAAGCTGTTCGGCGGCAGGCGCCTGTCGGTGACGCAGGATGACGGCGGCCGCATCCGCCACGCCGCGATCCGCATCGGCGAGGCCGTGCTGATGATGGGCGAGGCCAGCCGCGAATGGCCCGCGGCCGGGGCGCATCTTCATTTCTACATGCCCGACATCGACGATATCTGGCACCGCGCGCTTTCGCTGGGCGCGACAAGGGTGCAGGAGCCGATGCAGCGCGACGACGGCGATTACCGTGGCGGCTTTCGCGATCCCGGCGGCATCACCTGGTGGATCGCCTGCGCAGGCACGCGCGACAGGAAGGAACCAGACTGATGGAAACCCGCGCCGGCGATCCCGGAGCCTTTGCGAATTTCGACCTCGACCTGGTCGACAGCCCGGCCTTCGTGGTCGACGCCGCCAAGCTGCGACAGAACCTGCGCGTGCTGGCCGATATCCGCGACCGGTCGGGCTGCAAGGTGCTGGCCGCGCTGAAGGCGTTCTCGATGTGGTCGGTCGCGCCGATGATCGGCGAATATCTCGACGGCGTGTGCACCTCGGGCCTTTGGGAAGCGATGCTGGCGGGCGAGCATTACGACGGCGAGATCGCGACCTTCTGCGCGGCCTACAAGGAAGAGGACATGGAGGAGATCTGCCGCCTGTCCGACCACGTCATCTTCAACACGCCGATGCAGCGCGAACGCTTCGCCCCCATCGTCGAGGCCGCCCGCAACCGGGGGGAGACCTTCGACGTCGGCCTGCGCGTCAATCCGCTCCACCCCGAAGGCGAAGTGCCGCGCTATGATCCCTGCGCCCCGCATTCGCGGCTGGGCTTCCCGGTCGACCAGCTGACCGAGGAGCATGTCGAGGGGCTCGACGGGCTGCATTTCCATACCTTGTGCGAACAGGACCTGGGGCCGTTGAAGCGCACTTGGGAAGCGCTGCTGCCGCATATCGAATATGTGATCCCCGATCTCAAATGGCTGAATTTCGGCGGCGGGCACCACATCACGCGCAGCGACTACCAGCGCGACGAGCTGGTGCAGTTCCTGATCGACGTGCGCGACATGACCGGGTGCGAGATCTATCTCGAACCGGGCGAGGCGGTGGCGCTGGACGCGGGCATCCTGGTGGGCACCCTGCTCGACACCCATTACAACGAGATGAAGCTGGGCATCACTGACATCTCGGCCACCTGCCACATGCCCGACGTGCTCGAGGCGCCCTATCGCCCCGCCATGCTGCATGAGCGCGAGGACGTCGAACCGATCCGGCTGGGCGGCCCGTCGTGCCTGGCGGGCGACGTGATCGGCGACTACGGCCTTCCGGGCGAGGCGGTGGGCACGCGCTTCGCCTTCCTCGACCAGGCGCATTACTCGATGGTCAAGACCACGACCTTCAACGGCGTGCCGCTGCCCTCGATCTGGCTGTGGGATTCGGACAGCGGCCTGCTCGAGAAGGTGAAGACCTTCGGCTACCGCGATTTTCGCGACCGGCTGAGCTGATCGGCGCCCGCCGCCCCCGCCGCCCCCGCCGCCCCCGCCGCGCCTAGCGGAACTCGTTCATCGTCTCGGCCAGCCTTGCCAGCGTGCCGAACTGTTCGATGGTGCGCGCCACCATGTGCTCGTCCATGCCCGCGTCCATCTTGCCGCTTTCGAACATGTTGCTGGTGCGGATCGCGATCACCATGTCGCCGCGCTCGTGCCGCCCGTCGAACAGCGCGCAGATGTCCTTGCCCGCGAAGCTGCTCTCGATCTCGATCAGCCGTTCGACATAGGCGGGGTGGATCAGATAGCGCGCCTCGACCGGGTCGGTGGTCCACGCATCGAAACTGTCCTCGAAATCGGGATGGACGACCGGCACCGCCTCGAACCGCTCTCCGTCCAGCCTGACCGAATCCTTGCGCCCGCCGAAAAGGCCGGTGTGCCTGCCCTCGCGCAGCAGCAGCGTGCGCGAATGGATGCCGCGGCCATATTGCATGGTGACGATCGCGCCCCGAAACACCGTGACCCAGCGGCGGTTCTTCCCGCTGCCGCGCCGTTCCTCCAGCTTCGCCTCGTGCAGTTCGAAATGGTGCCCGGCGATCTCGCCCGCCCAGTGATCCTCGAAGCGGGCGCGGTCGTGGTGCGGCACCATGCCCAGCGCCTTGGCACGGCGGAAGCCGGTGCCGGACAGCGTGTCGAGGGTGAAATTCAGGCCCAGCGACTTCGCGATGGCCTGGTTGATGCCGGTCTTGACCGACTTGCGCGCCGCGTTGACGGGCCGCCGCGTCCATCCCCATGCAAAGGTCAGGATCACACCCGTCGCCGCCGCCTTGACCGGGAAATCGGCAGGCAGGGCGATCCACGCGATCAGCAGGACCGGCCCCAGCACCGCCGCGGCGATCCAGATCCGCTTCAGCGCCTGGGCCTGCGCCTCGCTGCGCATTACCTTCTGTTCCCGCAGCCACCCGCCCAGCGGGCCGGCCATCAGGGTTCGGGCTTGCGGCAGTTCGATCATCGTCCACTCCGACGCATCGGGCGAGGGGGGCTCTGCCCATCGCCCTTTCCTTGCAGCCACGCACTGCCTAGGCTGCGTGGCGGAGCGGCGAATCGCAAGGGAATTGCGGGCGATGGCGGGCTGGATAATCGTTTTGATCGTCTTGGTGGTGGTCGCCGTGCTGGTGATCGGCATCTACAACCGCCTCGTCTCGCTGCGGCAGACGGTGCGGCAGGGCGTCGCCGACATCGACGCGCAATTGCGGCAGCGGCATGACCTGGTTCCCAATCTGGTCAGCACGGTAAAAGGCTATGCCGCCCACGAATCGGACACGCTGGAAGCGGTGATCGCTGCCCGCAACCGCGCCGCGGCAGGCAATCCCAACTCGGGGGACGAGGAGCAGCTGGCCGTGGCGCTCGATCGCCTGCTGGCGCTGCAGGAAGCCTATCCCGAACTGAAGGCGAACAGCAATTTCCAGCAGCTGCAGGGCGAGCTGGCCGATACCGAGGACAAGATCGCCGCCGCCCGCCGCGCGCTGAACGCCGCGGTATCGCGCTACAACACGGGGATAGAGAGCTTTCCCGCCGTGCTGTTCGCGGGCATGCTGGGCTTCCGCCACGCCGATTTCCACCGGCTCGACGATTCGGAAGTGGGCACCGTCGACCAGGTTCCGCAGGTCCGGTTCTGAACCCGGCGCCCCGCGGTTTCGCACGGCCCGCCGAACACAGAATCCGCCCTGCCGCGCTGATGGTGGCATCCCGGAACGCGTGAAATTACCTTGCGTTTTATGGACCGGTGCTTATATGCGCCCCCTCGCTGCCCCATGGGGACTTCCAAACCGCAAGGCAGCTCTTGTCGAATGTCTACCTCTGGGGGTCCCTTGAATTGTCCATTTTCCCTGACGCCGCTGCTGTAGTCCGCGCCCTGTCGCCGGACGAACCGGTAATCCTCAACCGCCCGCATGCTGCGCGGCGGGCCGCGGAGTTCTTCGTCCAGAAGTTTCCCGGCAAGGTGCTCTACGCGGTCAAGGCCAATCCCTCGCCCGACCTGCTGCAGATCCTGCACGACGGCGGCGTGACGCATTACGACGTCGCCTCCATCGCCGAGGTGCGGCTTGTGCGCAGCACGCTGGGCCGCGATGTGACGCTTTGCTTCATGCACCCGGTCAAGACCGAGCGCGCGATTGCCGAGGCCTATTTCGAGCATGGCTGCAAGACTTTCAGCCTCGACAGCCATGAAGAGCTGGACAAGATCGTGCGCGCCACCACCCGCGACGGGGTAGAGGCAAAGGACCTGCGCCTGTGCGTGCGCCTGCGCGTGTCGTCCGAATATTCCGAGCTGTCGCTAGCCGCCAAGTTCGGCGTCGACCTGACCGATGCCGCGGGCCTGCTGCAGGCCGTGCGTCAAAAGGCCGACTGGCTGGGCGTGTGCTTCCACGTCGGTTCGCAGGCCATGACCCCTTTCGCCTATGTGCAGGGGCTCGAACGTGTGCGCGCCGCGATTGCCGAGGCCAGCGTCGTCATAGACATGATCGACGTCGGCGGCGGTTTCCCCTCGGTCTATCCGGGGATGGAGCCTCCGCCGCTGGAGGATTACTTCTCGGTCATCCACCGCCATTTCTACGAATTGCCGATCGCCTACAACGCCGAGCTGTGGTGCGAGCCGGGCCGTGCGCTGTGCGCGGAATACAATTCGATGATCGTGCGCGTCGAAAAGCGGCGCGAGAACGAGCTGTTCATCAACGACGGCGCCTATGGCGCCTTGTTCGATGCCGCGCATATCGGCTGGCGCTTCCCCGTCCGCCGCGTGGCCGGGCCCGAGAATGACGCCGAGATGGCCGATTTCGCGTTCTATGGCCCCACCTGCGACGACGCCGACTATATGGAAGGCCCGTTCCCGCTGCCCGCCGACATGCGCGCAGGCGATTTCATCGAGGTCGGGATGCTGGGCGCCTATGGGGCTGCCATGCGCACCGCGTTCAACGGTTTCGGCGACGGCCCGGTGGAAGCCGTGTCGGACGAACCGATGAGCAGCCTGTACCGCGGCGACCGCGCAGATCCGCGCGTCTCGGATAACGTGATCTCGCTGCGCTAGGCCGGGTCATCTCGCTGCGCTAGGCCGGGTCATCTCGCTGCGCCAAGCCGGGCGATTTCGCTGCGTTAAAATATGATCCCGTCGTACGCGGCGGGATCGTCCCGCATCCTGGCGAGCCGAAGGCCTGCCACGCGATCCGGCCGGGCGGCACAATTTTGCCGCAATTTCGGAAACATCGCGCCGTTCGCCCGTTGGAAAGGTTCCGGAAACACACAGCGTCCCCTGGCCGGTTGCCGCGCCGGGGGACGTGAAACAAAAGGAACCCCCAAATGAAGAAACTGATCATGCTCGCCGCCGCGCCGACCGTCCTGGCCCTGGCTGCCTGCGGACCCGATTCCGCGGTCGAGGAACAGGGAGACGCGCTGGAAGAACGCGCTGATGCCGTGGAGGATTATGGCGACGACCAGGCCGCCGCGCTCGAGGAAATGGCCGACGAGGCGCCGACCGATGCTCGCGAAGACGCGCTGAACGCCCGCGCCGAGGAGATCGACGACATCGGCGACGACCGCGCCGACGCGCTCAACGAAGTCGCCGACGAAATGGAATGACGACGCGCAGGCCGCGGAGCGACACTCGCTCCGCGGCCGTCGCTTTCGACAAGACACCAATAGCTTCCCGTGCCCTGATGCCGCGCGCCGCAAACAGCCGCCGGCCCCAGGGTAATTCCCGATAAGATCGCGCGAACCGCCCGCTACGCTGACCCGCCTGTCGCGCAGATCGGATGGGCCAGGCAGGTCAGCGACGACGACGGACCGCTCGGCCCGTTCCGCGGCGAAGTGCTGGCAGTGGGCGCGACCGCATCGACCACGGTGATGATGGCGGGCAAGCCCGGCACCTTCCGCGGCCGCGACATGCACGGGGTCGACGTGACCGACCGGCCGAGGGGTTCGACCTTCCGGATCGATTCGCCTATCCGCCCGCGATGAACATGCCCGGCTAGGTCCGGCGACGGGCTGGGGTCGTCATTGCGGCGAGGCCAGCTTCATCAGCACCACGCCGCCCACGATCATAAGCGCCGCCACGATCCGCAGCGGATTGGCCGCCTCGCCCAGCAAGGCGATGCCCAGGACGAAGGCGCCCACCGCGCCGATGCCGGTCCAGATCGTATAGGCGGTGCCCAGCGGCAGGCTGCGCATGGCCATGGCCAGCAGGATGAAGCTGGCCGCCACCGCCCCCAATGTCACCAGCGAGGGGCCGAGCCGGGTGAACCCCTCGGACTGTTTCATGCTGAATGCCCAGATCACTTCGAACACGCTGGCGAGAAGCAGAACGATCCATGCCATGCGGCAGCCTCCTTCGACTGCCGGGCCGTCCCGGTCTTGAATGCCCTTTCTCGGTGCCGGAACGTGGTCGCGGCCCGCCGTTTCTATGGCAGCCGCACGCGGGGCGCAACCGGCCCCGCGCTAACAAAGCCTTAGGCAAACCGGCGCTATGGCCGGGGCATGAGTGCCTCCGCAGTTTCGATTCCCGCTCGCCCGTGGATACCCGCCGTGCTGTGCCTTGGGGTGCTGGCACCGGCGATCCTGGTCCCCGCCTTCGGATTCCTGGCGTCGCTGGCGCTGATGGCGGCGGTGCTGACGGTGATGAAGCCCGCGCGCCAGGCGGCGCTGGCCTTCGTCTGGAGATCGCGCGCGAAATCACTGGCGCTGGGCATCGTGGTCGGCGGAGCGCTGGCGGTCGGCATCGCCGAACTGGTCCGCCCGTTCGTGGAAAGCATCCTGGGCCGGGGCGTCGATACCGCCGGGCTCGACGCGGTGGCGGGCAACTGGCCGGTGTTCGTGGCGACGCTGGTGGTCGCGCTGGCCAGCGCCGCGGCAGAGGAGGTGCTCTATCGCGGCTATGTGATCGGCTGGGGCGCCAGGATCTTCGGGCGCGGCGCCGTGCCGCTGCTGGTGCTGATCTCCGCCGCCGCCTTCGGCGCCTCGCACAGCTATGGCCCGTCGGGCGCGGTGGTGACGGGGCTGATCGGGCTGGCGCTCGGCGTGCTCTACCAGCTGTGCGGGCGGCGGCTGCTGCCCTGCGTGGCCGCGCATATGACTTTCAACCTGATCGGATCGGTCGCCCTGTTCCTCGCCTGATCGCGGTGCTAGTCCCGTCGCAAAACGATGGGAGTCGACGACGAATGAGCCTGCCCGACTGGTTGAAGCACCGCCTGCAATTGCCCGCGATCGCCGCGCCGATGTTCATCGTGTCGCAACCCGACCTGGTACTGGCGCAATGCCGCAGCGGGATCGTCGGCTCGTTCCCCTCGCTGAACGCGCGCCCCGACGGTACGTTCGAGCAATGGCTGCAGCGGCTGAACGCCGAACTGACCGACGATGACGCGCCTTTCGCGGTGAACCTGATCGTCCATCGCAGCAATGCGCGGCTGCAGACCGACCTGGAACTCTGCGTCAAGTACAAGGTGCCGATCGTGATCTGCTCGCTAGGCGCGCGCGAGGAAGTGAACGATGCGATCCATTCCTATGGCGGGCTGGTGCTGCACGACGTGATCAACGACAAGTTCGCGCGCAAGGCGGTGGAAAAGGGCGCAGACGGCGTGGTCGCGGTGGCGGCGGGCGCGGGCGGCCATGCGGGCACGACCTCGCCCTTCGCGCTGGTGTCCGAGATTCGCAGCTGGTTCGACGGCCCGGTGGCGCTGTCGGGCTCCATCGCGAACGGCCAGTCGATCCTTGCCGCGCAGGCGATGGGCGCCGATGTCGGCTATATCGGCAGCGCCTTCATCGCCACCCAGGAAGCGGTGGCGGTCCCCGAATACAAGCAGATGATCGTCGACAGCCGGTCCGAGGACATCGTCTATTCGAACCTTTTCACCGGCGTCCACGGCAATTACCTGCGCGGCTCGATCGAGCGGTCGGGCATGGACCCGGACAATTTGCCGGAATCGGACCCCAGCGCGATGGACTTTGGCGGCAGCAAGGCGTGGAAGGACATCTGGGGCAGCGGACAGGGAGTCGGCTCGGTCGACGCGGTTGTGCCCGCGGCGGAGCTGATCGCGCGGTTCAAGCGCGAATATGCGGCGGCGAAGGCGCGGTTGCTAGGCTGAATTCGGAAACGACCTGACAAGGCTGCTTCCAGGGCAGATGCGGCTCGACCTTTGCCCTCAGCAGCCGGAGGAGCCCGTCGACCATGAATGCGTAATCATCCGGTATGGACAGGCAAATGATGCGTGCCGACTTGAGGTCGCCGCGAAATTTTCGTTGCAGTTTCCCGCGGTGCGTTTTCTCCATGACGAAAACCATGTCGGCCAACCGATCCCGGGATGATCCGCAAAGATCTGCTCGGCCGTGGGACTACGCAGCCGGTTCTGACTGCAGACGAACAGAATTTTCTACAACAGCGCCCCGTCACGCCGCCTTGCGCAGTTCCAGCTCCAGCCTGTCCCAGATCTCGACCAGGGCGCCCACCAGGTCGCTCATCATCTGTTCGGTGTGCGCGGGGCCGGGGGTGAAGCGCAGGCGTTCGGTGCCGCGCGGGACGGTGGGGAAATTGATCGGCTGCACATAGACGCCGTATTCGGCGAGCAATATGTCCGAAATCTTCTTCGCGCGCACCGGATCGCCGACCATCAGCGGGACGATATGGGTGGTCGAATCCATCACCGGCAGCCCCGCATCGCGCATCGCGTCCTTCAGGAACGCGGCGGATGCCTGCTGCGCGTCCCGCTCGGCGCTCGAGGATTTCAGGTGGCGGACCGATGCCAGCACGCCCGCGACCAGCACCGGCGACAGCGAGGTCGTGAAGATGAAGCCCGGCGCATAGCTGCGCACGCAATCGATGATGCGCTTGTCCGCCGCGATATAGCCGCCCATCACGCCGAACGCCTTGCCCAGCGTCCCCTCGATGATGTCGATGCGCGATGCCGCGTCGTCGCGTTCCGAAATGCCGCCGCCGCGCGCGCCATACATGCCCACGGCGTGAACCTCGTCGATATAGGTCAGCGCGTTGTACTTGTCGGCCAGGTCGCAGATCGCGTGGATCGGGGCGACGTCGCCGTCCATCGAATAGACCGATTCGAACGCGATCAGCTTGGGCGTCGCCTCGTCCTCGGCAGCCAGCAGCTCTTCCAGATGGGCGATGTCGTTATGCCGCCACACGCGCTTTTCGCAGCCCGAATTGCGGATGCCCGCGATCATCGAGGCATGGTTCAACTCGTCCGAAAAGATCACGCAGCCCGGCAGCAGCTTGCCCAGCGTGGTCAGCGTGGTGTCGTTCGAGACATAGCCGCTGGTAAACAACAGCGCGCCTTCCTTGTCGTGAAGGTCGGCCAGTTCATATTCCAGATCCACGTGGTAATGCGTGTTGCCGCCGATATTGCGCGTGCCGCCCGAACCCGCGCCCACGTCGTGCAGCGCGCTTTCCATCGCCTCGATCACCTTGGGGTGCTGCCCCATGGCGAGATAGTCGTTGGAACACCACACGGTGATCGGCTTTGGCCCGTTGTGACCGGCAAAGCAGCGCGCATTGGGATAGGCACCCTTGTTGCGCAGGATGTCGATGAACACGCGGTAGCGTCCCTCGGCATGCAGCCGGTCGATCGCCTGGTCGAAAATCTGGTTGTAGTTCACGTCGTACCGCTCGCCTGTGGGGTTGTCTGGCTGGATCGCTTGACGCGTCCTGCCAGGGTCTGCCCCCGCGCGCATTGCGCCAGATCAAATTCGCGCGCCGCGCCAATCCATGACCCGAACCGGCGGTGCGGGCCATTGCTTGTCGGGGAAAGCCCCTACTGCATTGTCCGCAGCCATGCAAAGCATGATTGGCGATCACCCTGACGAAGCGATGCGATCACAGCACCGCGATCCGCGCAAGACCGCGCCGCGCCAGCGCGGGCCGCAGGGCGGACAGACCCGCCTCGTCACGCGTGAACAGCGCAAGGTCGGGCGATGACGCCGCGAATGACTGCCCCTGCGTCAGAAAGGCGATGCGCCGCGCGATCCCCTCTGCCCCGTCGATCATCGCGACGCCGGGGCCGAATGCCTGCGCCAGCTCGTCGGCCAGCAAGGGAAAATGCGTGCAGGCAAGGACCAGCGTGTCGATCCGCTCGCCGCCATCCATCGCGCGCATCGCGGACATTGTCCGGGCGATGACCGCCGGATCGACCGGTTCGCCGCGCAGCTTCGCTTCCGCCGCGGCGACAAGGCCGGGGGCGGCCAGCCTCAGCAATGTCTTGTCCGCGGCGAATTCCGCTTCCAGCCGGTCGACATAGACCTGCCGGATCGTCGCGCCGGTGCCGATCAGCCCGATCACCCCCGTCCGCGTCATGGCGGCGGCGGGCTTGATCGCCGGCACCGTGCCCACGATCGGGATGTTCAGCACGTCGCGCACCATGCCCAGCGCGATGGTGCTGGCGGTGTTGCAGGCGATGCACGCCAGCCGCGGCTGGAACCGTTCGGTCATGCGGCCCAGCAGGCCCGCGACCCGCGCGGCGATCTCCGCCTCGCTCTTCTCCCCATAGGGAAGGCCCGCGTTGTCCGCCGCATAGATCACCGGCGCCTGCGGCAGTTTCCGGCGCAGCGCGTCCAGCACGGTCAGGCCGCCGACCCCCGAATCGAACACCAGTATGGGCGCGTCGGGGCGGATCGGCGGGGCGTCATGCGTCATCGGCCCGGTCCATGCTGCAGCGCGGGCGAATGTGCAAGATGCGCGCAGGCCACAGGAACCGCGCCTCCCGCGCTTGAGCCGCATCGGCCAAGCGGCTAACGCCGGAAGCCAATCGTCTGGGAGAGCGCCCGAGTGAACACGATCGACCTGCTGTCCGCGCTGGTCTTCGGCTATGTGCTGGGATCGATCCCGTTCGGGGTGATCCTGACCCGCGTGGCGGGTGCGGGCAATCTGCACGAGATCGGATCGGGCGGCACCGGCGCGACCAACGTGCTGCGCACTGGGCGCAAGGGGCTGGCGGCGGCAACCCTGCTGCTCGACCTGGCCAAGGGGCTGGTGGTGGTGCTGATCGCGCGCGCCATCTGGCCGGGAAGCGAGCATTGGGCGGGCCTTGCGGCGATCGTCGGGCACTGCCTGCCGATCTGGCTGCGCTTTCGCGGCGGAAAGGGCGTGGCGACGCTGATGGGTGTGGCGCTGGGCCTGGCCTGGCCGATCGGGCTGGCGTTCGCTGTCGTCTGGCTGGGCATGCTGGCGATCACCCGCATCTCGAGCGCCGGGGGCATGAGCGCCGCCATCGCCGCGCCGATCGCCGCATTCGCCATGGGCTGGCCGCATTACGCGCTGGCATTGGCGATCATGGCCGCGCTGGTGCTGTGGCGGCACCGCGCCAATATCCAGCGGCTGATGGCGGGCACCGAACCGCGCATCGGCAAGAAGCAGGCCTAGAGCGTTCGCCCGACAATCATGCCGATCAGCCAGGAAGAAGCCTTCGCGCGCATTCGTCTGCTGCGCTCGCCCAATGTCGGGCCGGTCGGTTTCCGGCAATTGCTGGCGCGCTTCGGCAATGCGGCCGCCGCGCTCGATGCGCTGCCCGACATGGCGGCGCGCGGCGGCGGCAAGCAGCAGCCCGCTTCCGAAGCACTGGTGCGCGAAGAAGTGGGCGCGGTCCGCGCGGCTGGCGCCCGCTATCTGTTCCACGACGACCCGGCCTTTCCCGCCCTGCTGGCCGAAATGCACAACGCGCCCCCCATCCTGACGATACGCGGCGATCTGGCACTTTTGCACAAACCGGCGGTCGCCATCGTCGGCGCGCGCAACGCCTCTGCCGCCGCGATCTCGCTGGCGCGGCAGTTCGGGCGCGAGCTGGCGCAGCAGGGCCGGCTGGTCGTATCGGGCCTGGCGCGCGGGATCGACGCCGCCGCGCATGAAGGCGCCCTTGCAGAAGGCGCGACCGCCGCCGTCATCGCCAGCGGCATCGACGTCACCTATCCGCCGGAGCACGCCGATCTGCAGGAACGCATCGCCGCCGAAGGCCTGCTGATCGCCGAACAGCCCGCCGGCACCCAGCCGCAGGCGCGCCATTTCCCCAGCCGCAACCGCATCATCGCCGGCATGGCGGCAGGCACGGTCGTGGTCGAGGCCGCGCCCAAGTCGGGCAGCCTGATCACCGCGCGCATCGCGGCGGATGCGGGGAGAGAGGTGATGGCGGTGCCCGGCAATCCGCGCGACGCAAGGGCGCGCGGCTGCAACTATCTGATCCGCGAAGGCGCGGTGCTGGTGCAGGGGGCGGACGACATCGCCGAATTGCTCGACAGCTTCGAAGGCGCCCCGCGCAGCCGCTTCCGCGAGGAGACGCCGGTGTTCGCCCATCTGCCCAGCGAGGACGGGATGGACGGCCTTGGAGAGGGCAGTGACGAACCCGCCGTCGACATCGCCGCGCTGATATCCGCCGCGCCCGTCAGCGTCGACGAGCTGATCCGCACCAGCGGCGCGGCCCCCGCGGCGGTGCAGCTCGCGCTGCTGGAAATGGAACTGGCGGGGCGCATCCAGCGCCATGCGGGCGGGCGGGTTTCGCTTGCGTGAGGGGCGTTAATCGCCTTGACGGGGCCGCGAACCGGTCCCCATTTTCGCGCGTATACGCGTAGAGGGGCCGAAAAGACACGCCGGCCCGCATCGGGAAACCTTGAACTGACATGCAACTCGTCATCGTAGAATCGCCCGCCAAGGCGAAGACCATCGAGAAATATCTGGGCGCCGACTACAAGGTGCTGGCCAGCTATGGCCACGTCCGCGACCTGCCGCCCAAGGACGGCTCGGTGAAGCCTGACGAGGGCTTCGCGATGGACTGGGAGCTGTACGGCGACAAGCAGAAGCAGGTGCGCGCCATCGCCGACGCCGCCAAGACGGCCGACCGCCTGATCCTCGCCACCGACCCTGACCGCGAAGGCGAAGCCATCAGCTGGCATGTCCTCGAACTGCTGAAGAAGCGCAAGGCGCTGCCCAAGGAGGTCGAGCGCGTCACTTTCAACGCGATCACCAAGACCGCGGTGACCGACGCGATGAAGAAGCCGCGCGAGCTCGACCGCGATCTGATCGACGCCTATCTCGCCCGCCGCGCACTGGATTATCTGTTCGGCTTCACCCTGTCGCCCGTGCTGTGGCGCAAGCTGCCCGGCGCGAAATCGGCGGGCCGCGTGCAATCGGTCGCGCTGCGCCTGATCGTCGAGCGCGAGCGCGAGATCGAAAGCTTCACCGCGCAGGAATACTGGTCCGTCGTCGCGCATATGGAGCATGACGGCACCGGCTTCGAAGCGCGGCTGGTGAAGTTCGAAGGCAACAAGCTTGAACGCCTGTCGCTGGGCGATGAGGGTATCGCGGTCCGCGCCAAGACCGCGGTGATGAACGGCGCCTTCACGGTCGAGGATGTCGAGACCAAGCCGGTCAAGCGCAATCCCGCCCCGCCGTTCACGACATCTACCCTGCAGCAGGAAGCCGCGCGCAAGCTGCATTATTCTGCCAGCCACACCATGCGGCTGGCGCAGGGCCTGTATGAGCAGGGGCTGATCACCTATATGCGTACCGATGGCGTCCAGATGGACCCCGGCGCGATCAGCGAGGCACGCAAGGCGATCAGCGACCGCTATGCCAAGTCTGATTCTGGGGGGCATTACCTGCCCGAAAAGCCGCGCCAGTATCAGACCAAGGCCAAGAACGCGCAGGAAGCGCATGAGGCGATCCGCCCGACCGACTTCACGAAACCGCGCGGCGGCAGCGGCGATGCGGCCAAGCTCTACGACCTGATCTACAAGCGCGCGCTGGCCAGCCAGATGGCCGCCGCCAGTCTGGAACGCACCAGCGTCACCATGCGCGACGGAACCGGACAGCACGAGCTGCGCGCTACCGGCCAGGTGGTGAAGTTCCCCGGCTTCCTCGCGCTGTACGAGGAAGGCCTCGACCAGCGCAGCGACGACGACGACGAAGGCCTGCTGCCGCTGATGAAATCGGGCGACCGTCCGGCCAAGAAGTCGGTCGACGCCAACCAGCATTTCACCCAGCCCCCGCCGCGCTATTCCGAGGCCAGCCTGGTCAAGAGGCTGGAGGAACTCGGCATCGGGCGCCCGTCGACCTATGCCGCCACGCTGCAGGTGCTGAAGGACCGCGACTATGTCCGGACCGAGAAGAACCGCTTCTTCGCCGAGGATTCGGGCCGCCTGCTGACCGCCTTCCTCGAACGCTTCTTCGAGCGATACGTCGCCTATGACTTCACCGCCGGGATGGAGGACGAGCTTGACGACGTGTCGGGCGGGCGCGCCGACTGGCACAGCGTGCTCGAGGCGTTCTGGCGCGACTTCAAGCCCAAGTCCGACGAGGTGATGGAGCAGAAGCCCAGCGACATCACCGTCGCGCTGGACGAATTCCTTGCCGACTACCTCTTCCCCCCGCGCGAGGACGGTTTGCCTGCGCGCGCCTGCCCGCAGTGCATCGCCGAGGGGCGCGATGGCGGCGAGCTGCATTTGCGCGGCGGACGCAACGGCGCGTTCATCGGCTGCGTCAACTATCCCGAATGCAAGTACACCCGCCGCTTCGGCCAGCCGGGCGAGGATGGCGAGGGCGCGGATACCGAGATCGGCAAGCACCCCGAAACGGGCGAGCCGATCGAGCGCAAGACGGGCCGCTTCGGCCCCTACATCCAGATGGGCGAGGGGAAGGAGGCCAAGCGCGCCTCGATCCCCAAGGACATTCCCGAACTCGACCTGGAATGGGCGGTCAAGCTGCTGTCCCTGCCGCGCATCGTCGGCGAGCACCCCGAGAGCGGCAAGGAGATCGAGGCCAATATCGGCCGCTATGGCCCCTATCTGCGCCACGACGGCAAATATGCGAAGCTGGCGGGCACCGCGGACGTGTTCGACACCGGCATGAACGCGGCCGTCACCCTGCTGGCCGAGGCGCAGAACCGCGGCGGCAAGGGCGCGCGGGCCGCGGCCGAACCGATCAACACATTCGGCGAACACCCCACCAGTGGCGGCGAAATCAAGCTGCTGGCGGGCCGCTATGGCCCCTATGTCACCGACGGCACGACCAATGCCACGATCCCGCGCGACATGAAGCCCGAGGACGTGACCGCCGAAGACGCGGTCCGCCTGATAGACGAACGCGCCGCCAAGGGCCCCGCCAAGAAGAAAGGCGCAAAGAAGAAAGCCGCGCCCAAGAAGGCCGCCCCCAAGAAGGCTGCGACCAAGACTGCGGCCAAGTCTGCGGCCCCCAAGAAGGCACCCGCGAAGAAGAAGGCCCCGGCCAAGGCAAAGGCGGGAACGGACGACGCCGAGGGCTGATCGCCGGGCAATAAGCGCCCGCCGATCGGACCGGGGCGGCGGAACGAATTGCCGCCGCCCGCGTCCTTCCCCCATGCGACATGGCTATGGCATTGCGGACGGGCGGGCGTGTCGATGAACAGCGCCCCCGCGAAAACCGGCAAGGCACCAGCGCACGATCGCGAGGACGGCGAGGGCCTGCCCATGCCGCGCCGCGTATGGGCGATCATCGCGGTCAGCTTCGGCACCGCGCTGTTCGTGCTCGATTCGGTGATCGCCAATGTCGCGCTGCCCACCTTGTCGCGCGAACTGGACGTCAGCGAAGGGGCGGTCACCTCGGTCGTCACGATCTATCAGCTGGTGATGGTGATGGGCCTGCTGCCCTTCGCCAAGCTGGGCGACCGCATCGGGCACCGCCGCATCTACCAGATCGGGCAGGTGCTGTTCTGCGCCGCTTCCGCACTGGTCTGGTTCATCGACAGCTTCGCCATGCTGCTGGTGCTGCGCGCGCTTCAGGCGCTGGGGGCCAGCCTGGCGCTGGCGGTGGCATCGGCGATGATCCGCAACATCTATCCCGAAAAGAGCCTTGGCAGCGGGCTGGGCATCAATTCGGTGGTGGTCGCTTCCTCCGCCGCGCTGGCGCCGACTTTGGGCGGCTTCATCGTGGCGCATTTCTCGTGGCAATATGTGTTCGTGGTCGCGGTGCCCTTCGCGCTGCTGTCGCTGGTGCTGGGCCGCAGCCTGCCCAATGCGCGCCCCGGCGCCGACCTCGACGGCGTGGGCAGCGTGTGGAGCGCGGTTACCGTCGCGCTGCTGATCGGCGGCGTGCAGCTGGCCGCGCATGAAGGCACGCTGCTGCCCGGCATCGCCGCCTTCGTGTTCGGCGTGCTGTCGGCGTGGTGGCTGGTCAAGCGCGAACGCAAGCAGGACCGGCCCGTATTGCCCGTCGACATCCTCGCGCTTCCCGCCGTGGGCCTGTCGGCGCTGGCGGGCGCGGTGGCGTTCTGCGCGACCGGGCTGCTGACCGTGTCGCTGCCCTTCATCCTGGAACAGAAATTGGGCTACACGCCCGACCAGGTCGGCCTTGTGCTGCTGCCGTTCCCGCTGACCATGCTGATCTTCGCGCCGTTCACCGGGTGGCTGTCCGACCGCGTCGCCCCGACCAAGCTGGGGCTGTTCGGCCTTGCCATATTGATCGCAGGTTTCGCGTCCTTCATCTTCCTGCCCGCCGACGGCAGCTATGTCGATGTCGCGTGGCGGCTGGTCACCTGCGCGATCGGTTTCGCGTTCTTCATGCCGCCCAATTCGCGCCTGCTGATCGGCAGCGCCCCGCGCGACCGTTCGGCGGCGGCGGGCGGCGTGCTGTCGACCTCGCGCCTGTTCGGGCAGGCCAATGCGGCGGCGCTGGCGGGCCTGATGCTGGGTCTTGGCCTCGGCCTCGGCCCGGTGCCGTTCTATGTGGCGATCGGCCTGTCGGTGGTCGCGGGCCTGTGCTCGCTCACCCGCTACCGCACGATCATCGCGCAGCGGCGGCTGGCCGCCTTTGCCGAAATCGGCACCTGACCTATTTCACCCAGTCGAGCCCCAGCACCTCGTAAAGCTCCTTGTCCTCGGCCCAGTTCTCCTGGACCTTCACATGCAGGAACAGGTGCACTTTCTGGCCCAGCAGCTTCGACAATTCCTCGCGCGATGCCTCGCCGATGGCCTTGATGCGCGCGCCGCCCTTGCCCAGCACGATGGGTTTCTGGCTGTCGCGGCCTAGCACGATCTGCTGGCGGATCTCGACCGAACCGTCGGGCCGCTCGACATAGGCCTCGGGCCGGATCGCGCTGTCATAGGGCAGTTCCTCGCGCAGCTGCAGATACAGCTGCTCGCGCGTGATCTCCGCCGCCAGCAGCCGCTGCGACGCGTCCGACACCTGATCCTCGGGATACAGCCACGGACCTTCGGGCATCAGCGAGGCGAGATGCGCCTTCAGCTCGCCCACCCCGTCGCCGGTCAGCGCCGAGACGAAGAAGATCTCGTCGAACTTGGCCTGCGCGTCGAGGTCCTGCGCCAGCACCAGCAGCGCCTCCTTCTTCGAGGCGTCGACCTTGTTGATGACCAGGATCCTGCGTTCGGGCCGCTGCGCCAGCGTTTCGATCAGCGGCATCAGCTCGTGCCGGCGCTGCTTGATCGGATCGACCACCAGCAGGATCGCGTCCGCCTCGTCCGCGCCTTCCCAGGCGGCATTGACCATCGCGCGGTCCAGCCGTCGCCGCGGCGCGAAGATGCCGGGCGTGTCCGCCAAGACGATCTGCGTCGGCTCGCCCGCGGCATTTTCCGCCAGCGCGATGCCCAGAAGCCGCGCGCGCGTGGTCTGCGCCTTGGGACTGGTGATCGCGACCTTCTGGCCCACCAGCGAATTCACCAGCGTCGACTTGCCCGCATTGGGCGCGCCCAGCACCGCCACCACGCCGCAGCGTGTGCCGGTCCCCATCGCTTCGGGCGCGTCGTTTGCACTTTCGTCCATAATTCCTATCCGTGACGCTGAAGAAAGCGGGCCGCCGCGTCGGTTTCGGCCTGCTGTTTGGAAATGCCCGTGCCGGTTTCGTCGCCCACGCCCTTGACCGACACGCGCACCGTAAAGCGCAGCGCATGGTCGGGGCCGCTGCGTTCGATCAGATCGTATTCCGGCATCTTGCGGCGATTGCCCGCGGCCCATTCCTGCAGGGCCGACTTGGGATGCTTGGACTGGCCGGTGCGCCCCTCGACCGCGTCGGCCCACCAGCGGCGGACCAGCGCGCGGGCGGTGTCGAAACCGTGCTCCAGGAAACAGGCGCCGATCAGCGCCTCGATGACGTCGCCCAGTATGTTGTCGCTTTCAAGCCCGCCATCGGCGCGCGCCTGCTTGCCCAGCCGCATGTGATCGGCCAGCCCCTCGGTCCGCGCGGCCTTGGCGCAGGCGGCGCGGCTGACCAGCGCGTTCAGCCGCTGCGACAGCTTGCCTTCCGACCCGTCGGTATGTTCGTACAGCCATTCCGCGATGGTCAGCCCCAGCACCCGGTCGCCCAGGAACTCAAGCCGCTGATAGTCGAAGCTTTCGCCCGTGCTGCCATGCGTCAGCGCCGCGACCCACAACCCCTCGTCGCGCGGCACCGCGCCGGTCTGCGCCTCGATCCAGTCGCGCGCCGTGTCGTCCAGTGCAACGCTTTGGCTCGTATCTCTTGCTGCCATGCCTTCCGCTGTCATGCCTTTCGCTGCCATCCAGCCTGTCAGAACGTCTTCCCGATGCGGTCCCAGCGGGTGGCCTGGAACCAGGTCCACGGCAGGAACCATTCGGCCGAACCGTCGGTCGAGAACATGGTCACCTGCGCCTTGCCGACCAGGTTTTCCATCGGGACCATGCCGATGCCGCCGCCGATCCGCGCGGGGAAGCGGCTGTCTTCCGAATTGTCGCGATTGTCGCCCATGGCAAAGACATGCCCCTCGGGCACGGTGAACACCGGCGTGTCGTCCTGCGGCGTGTCGATCAGGTCCAGCACCTGGTAACTGCGGCCCGACGGCAGCGTCTCGACATAGCGGGGATAGCGGCAGAAGCGCGTGCCCGCGACGCCCGCTTCCTCGAACCGCATGTCGATGCAGGGCGACCCCCGGCCCGAGATCGCGGCCGCGTCCAGCATGTTCTGCGTGACGGGCAGCAGCAGGTCCGCGATCCGGCGCTTGGGGATGGCCTGGCCGTTGATGAACAGCTGGCCGCCGCGCATCTGCACCTGGTCGCCGGGAAGGCCGATGATGCGTTTGATGTAATCGTTCGCCGCGTCTGGCGGCGCCTTGAAGATGGCGACGTCGCCGCGCTCGGGCGTGCTGGCAAGGATCCGCCCAGGGATGAGCGGCATCGAGAACGGCAGCGAATAGCGCGTGTAGCCATACGACCATTTCGACGCGAGCAGGTAATCCCCGATCAAGAGGCGCGGCAGCATCGATTCCGACGGAATGTTGAAGGGCGAGAAGACGAAGCTGCGAAAGATGAACACGATCACCGCCAGCTTCAGCAGGAAGACGGGGAAGCTGTCCTCCTTCTTCTCCTTCTTCTCCGCCCGGGGCGCGGCGCCGGCAGGCCGCGCGAACGGGTCGCCGGAACCCGGCTGGCGGTCGGCCGACGGGCGTTCGGGCGCGCCATCGCCATTCTTGCTGGGGCCGGAAATCTGCATGTAACCTGTTTTCGCTTCTGGACGGTCTGGTATCGCAGCGCGGCATAGGGCAGGAAGCGCACGGCGGCCAAGCGAAACCTTGCGCGCCGCCCGATTCAATCGACCGGTAACACGGCAACAGGGAACAGATCTTACCATGACCGACGCCGCCGCGATCCGCGACCGCCTCAAGAACCTGCCCACGCCCACGCTCAAGGAACTGTTCGACGCCGATCCGCAGCGTCTCTCGGCGCTGACCGGCCGGATCGGCTGGGGAGAGGGGCAGACCGCCGGCTCGATCCTGTTCGACTGGTCCAAGACCCATCTGGACGAGGTTCACCTGGGCGCGTTCGAGGAGCTGGCCGACGCGATGGACTTCGCAGGGCGCCGCGACGTGCTGCTGACCGGCGGCATCGCCAACCCGACCGAGGGCCGCGCCGCCCAGCACACCGCCGAGCGCGGCATCGGCTCCGACGCCGCGGTCGAGGAAGCCGACGCGCTGCACCAGCGCATGAAGCTGCTGGTGGGCGCGATCCGGGCCGGCGAACTGGGCGAGGTGAAGCACCTCATCCATATCGGCATCGGCGGTTCCGCGCTGGGCCCGGCCTGCGCGCTGGCCATGCTGGCGCGCGACATCGACGCGCCGCTGATCGACGTGCATGTCGTGTCGAACATCGACGGCTGCGCGCTGGAAGACGCGATGCATGGCTGCGATCCGAAAACGACGATGATCGCGGTCGCCTCCAAGACCTTCACCACGACCGAGACGATGACCAATGCGACAAGCGCGCTGGACTGGCTTAGGGAAAACGGCGTCGCCGATCCCTATGGCCGCGTCGTCGCATTGACCGCCAGCCCGGAAAAGGCGGTCGAATGGGGCGTCGACGAAACCCGCGTGCTGCCCTTCAGCGAGACCGTGGGCGGGCGCTATTCGCTGTGGTCCTCGATCGGCTTCCCCGTCGCCATCGCGCTGGGCTGGGACGAGTTCGAGGCGGTGCTGGCGGGCGCGCAGGCAGTCGACATCCACTTCCGCGACACGGACGCGCGCGCCAACCTCCCCTTGCGCGCCGCCTTCGCCGACCAGCTCTACACGCGGCTGCGCGGCTGCCAGACCCGCGCGGTCTTCGCCTATGACGAACGGCTGAAGCTGTTTCCCGACTATCTTCAGCAGCTCGAAATGGAATCGAACGGCAAGCTGGTGACGATGGACGGCAAACCCGTCGACGGCCCCACCGCGCCGATCACCTGGGGCGGGGTGGGCACCGATGCGCAGCACGCGGTATTCCAGCTGCTCCACCAGGGCACGGTGACGGTGCCGGTGGACTTCATCGCCAGCATCGCGCCGGGCGATGCGCTGCCCGACGAACATCACCGCATCCTGCTCACCAATTGCTTTGCGCAGGGCGCGGCGCTGATGGCGGGCAAGGGCAGCGACGATCCCGCGCGCAGCTATCCCGGCAACCGCCCCAGCGCGACCATTCTGTGCGACGACATGGATGCCGCCACGCTGGGCGCGCTGATCGCGTTCCACGAACACCGCACCTTCTGCAACGCGGTGCTGATGGGCATCAATCCGTTCGACCAGTTCGGCGTCGAACTGGGCAAGCAGATCGCGAAAGAGATCGAGAGCGGCAAGGGCGAGGGTTTCGACCCCAGCACCGAGGCGCTGCTGGAAGCCGCCGGGCTGAAATAACGGGGGCGGTTCCGCGCGGGCGGGGCGGCAAGCCTTTGCAATCCGCCCCGCACCGCCCATATCGCCCCGACCAAGCAGGAGCGATCAATGAGCTATACCCCCGACACCGCCTATGACTTCGACCTCTTCGTGATCGGCGCGGGGTCCGGCGGTGTGCGGGCCTCGCGCGTGGCGGCGGCGCATGGCGCGCGTGTCGCGGTGGCAGAGGAGCACCGCGTCGGCGGCACCTGCGTCATCCGCGGCTGCGTGCCCAAGAAGATGCTGGTCTATGGCGCCCATTTCGCCGAGGACCTGGAAGACGCGCAGCAGTTCGGCTGGACGGTCGAGAATGCGACCTTCGACTGGAGGAAATTGCGCGACACCGTGCTCGACGACGTCACGCGGATCAGCGGCCTCTATACCGAGACGCTGGGCAATCACGACGTCACCATCTTCGACGAACGGGCCGAGCTGGTCGACGCGCATACGCTCAAGCTGGCCAGCGGCAGGACCGTGACCGCCGCGACCATCCTGATCGCCACCGGAGCGCGCCCCCGCGTGCCCGACTGTCCGGGGCACGAGCTTGGCATCACCAGCAACGAGGCGTTCCACCTCGACGAGCTGCCCCGGCGCATACTGATCGCCGGCGGCGGCTATATCGCCAATGAATTCGCCGGCATCTTCAACGAGTTCGGCAGCAAGGTCACGATCATCAACCGGTCCGACAAGCTGCTGCGCGGCTATGACGAGAGCCTGCGCGACCGGCTGCTGCAGATCTCGATGATGAAGGGCATCGATTTCCGCTTCAACGCCGAATTCCGCGGGATCGAGAAGACCCAAAGTGACGAAAACGGCAAGGGCTGCCTGCGCGTCTCGATGACCGATCACGAGCCGATCGAGGTCGATTGCGTGCTGTTCGCCACCGGCCGCGTCCCCAATGTCGAAGGGCTGGGGCTGGAGAACGCGGGCGTCGAACTGGGCGATCGGGGCGAGATCAGGGTCGACCGCTTCTCGAAGACCAATGTCGATAACATCTACGCCGTGGGCGACGTCACCGACCGCGTGCAGCTGACCCCCGTCGCCATCCGCGAGGGGCAGGCCTTTGCCGACAGCGTGTTCGGCGGCAAGCCCACCAGCGTGTCCTATGACTGCATCCCCAGCGCGGTGTTCAGCCACCCCCCGCTGGCGGGCGTCGGCATGACCGAGGGCGAGGCGCGCAACAAGATGGGCGACGTGAAAATCTATCTCGCCGATTTCCGCCCGATGAAGAACGTGCTGGCGGGCCGCAACGAACGCGGCCTCTACAAGATGATCTGCGAGGGCAATACGGGCCGGATCGTCGGCATCCACATGATCGGCCCCGACGCGCCCGAGATCATGCAGGCCGCCGCCGTCGCGGTGAAGGCGGGCCTGACCAAGGACGATTTCGACGCCACCGTCGCCATCCACCCCACCATGGCGGAAGAGCTTGTCCTGATGAAATAGCGCGCGCCCGGCGCGGACCGGCCCGTACCTGACAGTCCCCGTCAGATCCGCGTCATGTCCAGCCAGCGGTCGTCACCCAGCCATAATCCGTCGAAGGCGGCCTGCGCGGCCATCGCCTCGGGCCCGTGGCCCAGCCTCCGCTCGGTCCGCGCAAGGCCATACAGGGCCAGCGCGCTGTTGGGCGCCTCGAACAGCGCGGCGCGGAAGGCCTGGCGTGCATCCTCGTACCGCCCCGCCTGGAAATAGGCCGCGCCCAGCGACTGGCTGACCGGATAATACCAATAGGGCGGCTCCATGTAGGGGATCGCCTTCTGCAATTCGGTCGCGGCGGCGAAATGCCCGATCGCCGTTTCCGGGCGGCCCTGCTTCATCGCCATGCGCCCCTGCGCGACCTCGGCGGAGAGGCGGATGATCAGCGGCGCGGGAAAGCCGTCGCCCTCCATGCTGGCCGCGCCCGGCGATCCCGCAAGGCCCTGCAGCGCGGCGAGTTCGCCGGCGAAGCCGTCCTCGTCGCCTCGCTCGGCATGGGCGACCGCGCGCGCGTAATGGCGCATGGCTTCCACGTAATCGAGCGGATGCGCCTGTTCCGTCAGCGCCAGGATCGCGGCCGCCGATCCATATTGCGCCTGCGCGAAGAACGGCGCCGCGTAGATCGCCTGCACCCACGGCAGCGCCCGCCCGGTGTCGACATCCAGGATCGACTGCAGCCGCGCCGCCTGGCTCGCCACGGTGCCGACATCGCCCAGCATCTGCGCCGATGTCAGCAGGAAATGGACATTGTGCGGGTAATAGCCGAACCGCACCATCGGGTCCCCTCCAGCACTTGCCAGATAGGCCTCGTCCGCGGCGACCGCGTCCCGGTTCACCGCCAGCGAATCCGCATAGCGCCCGATCCGGTAATAGATGTGCGAGGGCATGTGGACCAGATGCCCCAGCGCCGCCGGCCTGCTATCGCGCAGCCGGTCCGCCGCGGCTTCGGCCCTGGCCGGTTCGGGCAATTCCTGCAGATGGATGTAAAGGTGCGAGGCCTGCGGATGGAGCGGCGTGCGCGCCATCACCTTCTCGATCAGCGCGACAGCCTGGGGAATGCGGGGCCGGGCGGTCCCGGATTCCAGGTTCCAGTAATTCCACGGCGTGGTGTTCATCGCCGCTTCGGCCGCCAGCACGGCCAGGTCGTCGCTGGCGGGCGCCTGCCGCGCCAGCGCCAGCATGGCATCGGCATAATCCGCATCCAGCGCCGCGCGGTCGGCCCCCTGATCGGCGGAATAGCGGCGGGACTGCGCCTCCACCAGCGCGGCGACCAGCGGATCGGCCCCGGCGGACAGGCTGCGCGCCTTGTCCAGCGCGGCGAGCGCGGCGCGGTTCTGCTCGTCGTTCATGGCCGCATTGATGTTCGGCCCGTTCGCCATCGCCTCGCCCCACCAGCACATGGTGCAACCGGGATCGATCCGCTGCGCGTGGCGGAACGACCGGATCGCGGCGCGATGGTTGAAGCCATAGGCCAGCGCCAGCCCCTGTTCGAAATAACGGCGGGCCAGCGGGTCGATGTCGCCCAGCGGCAGGTCGGTCGCGGCCAGGCCGGGATAGAGCCCCATGGCGGTGTCGCCGCCATCCTGCACCATCTTTTCGGCCAGCTTCAGCCGGTCGCCAAGGGTAGAACCCGAGGCATCGAGCCCGCGGCAGGCCAGCCTGCCGGCCCGCGTCGGGTCCAGCGCCGCCATCGCCTGGGCCGAGAGCGCCTCGTTCGCGCCAAAATCCGGGATACCCGTCGCCGATCCGCCGGACCCGCCGACCGCGATCAGCAGCGCCGCGGAGAGAGCAAGCCTGTGCTCCATCATCCACCTCCAGCGCGACCCGCCTCGAAGGCTCTTTCATAGCAGATTGCCCGCCTTTCGGCGAGCGCGCCGCGGCCGCCGGTTTCGCGCTGTCCTACAGGCGCGTTGCGCGCTAGGCCATCGAGACCGCGGCTCCTTGATCTCGTTCGTTTTTTCCAGACCCCCATGGTGTCAACCGAGGGCCGGAATCCCGCGCTTGTCCGCCGCTTTCGGCAGGGTGACAGCGATTGTAGGACGTGTCGCCTGTGTCAACCGGCCGGCGCGCCCGGACCGACTCACCCGAAGCGATAGGGCACGACGCCGCGTCCGCCCGGATCGACCACGATCGCCCTGTCGCCCGGCGGAAAGGCGCGCTGGTCGCAGTTCTCGCGGGGGCATAGCCGGCAGGAGATGCCGATCGGCATCGCCGCGCCGCGCGCCGCCACGTCCAGCCCGTCGGCATAGATGAAGTCGGCGGCGTCCTTCGCCTCGCACCCCAGCGCCACGGCATAGCGGCGCGGCGGGCGGGCATAGCTGCCCGACGGCTTCACCAGCCCCTTGGCCATCGAGACATAGCGAACCCCGTCGGGCGTCTCGGCCAGCTGTGTCAGGATGCGGTCGGGGATCGCCACCGCCTCGTGCACGATCCACAGCGGGCACGCCCCGCCAAAGCGCGCGAACTGCAGGGGCGTCGCCGAATGCCGCTTGGTGATGTTCCCGGCCATGTCGACCCGGCAGAAGAAGAAGGGGATGCCCCGCGCCCCTTCGCGCTGCAGCGTCGATAGCCGGTGGCACGCCTGCTCGAAGCTGACCGCGAAACGCTGGCGCAGCCGGTCGATGTCGTGCCGCTCCGTCAGCGCGGCGGCGCGAAAGCCTTCATAGGGCATCAGCAGGGCCCCGGCCGCGTAATTGCCCAGCCCGATCCGCAGCAATTCCCGCGCTCCGGCCGAGGCAAGGCCGGACTGCTCGGTCACCGCGGCGATCCTGTCCGCCAGCGCGATCCCGGCCAGTTGCCATGCCAGCTGGAACCGCCGCGTCTCCGCAGGCTGCGCGGGATCGAGCGTGAATTCGCGCCGCGCCGCATCATATTGCCGCAGCCCGCCCTCCGCCTCGCCCACCGACAGCCCCAGGTCCCGTGCGAATGCCAGCAGCGCGGCTTCCGTGGGAGAGGGCGCGTCCCCGGCGATCCTTGCGGCCAGCGCCTCGGCCCCGCGGTCCAGCGTGTCGATGTAATTGCCCGCGCCGTGGAACCAGTCGCGCACTTCCTCCCACGGCAGGCGTCCCGACTGCGCGGTTTCGCCCGACTCCAGCGCCTCGTCCAGCATCTGCAGCCGTTCCCCCGCTTGCCGATAGGCGGCATGCAGCGAAACGAAGCGGTCGGCCAGATGCGGCTGCTGGCGCACCGCGCGGGCGGCGGCATCCTCGCCCAAAGGCTCGGCAAAGATCGGGTCCGATGCGGCGCGGCGCAGCGCCTCGGCCCTTTTGTCCGAACTGTCGCCGCCCAAATCGTCGAGCCGCAGGTCGAAGCGCCGGGTCAGCGCGGCGATCAGCGGCGGGGTCAGCGGCCGGTCGTCGCTTTCCAGTTGCGAGAGATAGGATACCGAGATGCCCAGCGCCCCGGCCATTTCCGCCTGCCGCATGCCGCGCCGCGATCGCAGGGCGCGCAGGGTCTTGCCGGCAAAGATGCGCTGGGGGCGGTCCATGGGTGACTGATAGGCAGGCGCGGTTTGTTTTGCAAAACCTTGCGACCGAATTTTGCAAATTCGCATTGGACTTGCAAAGTGCCGCCCGCGATAGGCAGTCTGGCAAGGATGGCGGTGCCTGCCGTCCCTGCCTGCAGGCAACACCGCACGCATAACACAATGGAAGAGGCCCCCGTCCGCATGTCCGCCAATATCGCCGAAGTCGAACGTCGCCGCGCCGCTGCCCATCTGGGGGGAGGCCAGAAACGCATCGATGCCCAGCACGAAAAGGGCAAGCTGACCGCCCGCGAAAGGCTCGACGTGCTGCTGGACGAGGGATCGTTCGAAGAGCTCGACATGTATGTCGAACACAATTGCGTCGATTTCGGCATGGACGAGGCGCATATCCCCGGCGACGGCGTGGTCACCGGATCGGGTACGATCAACGGGCGGCTGGTCTATGTGTTCAGCCAGGATTTCACCGTGTTCGGCGGGTCGCTGTCAGAACGCCACGCGCAAAAGATCTGCAAGGTGATGGACGCTGCAATGAAGGTCGGCGCACCGGTAATCGGCCTGAACGACAGCGGCGGCGCGCGCATCCAGGAAGGCGTCGCCTCGCTGGGCGGCTATGCCGAGGTGTTCCAGCGAAACGTGCTGGCATCGGGCGTGGTGCCGCAATTGTCGCTGATCATGGGCCCCTGCGCGGGCGGTGCGGTCTATTCGCCCGCGATGACCGACTTCATCTTCATGGTGGAGGACAGCTCCTACATGTTCGTGACCGGCCCCGAAGTGGTCAAGACCGTCACGAACGAGGTGGTGACGCAGGAGGAACTGGGCGGTGCATCGACCCACACCACCAAGACCAGCGTGGCGGACCTGGCGTGCGAGAATGACATCGTGGCCCTGCTGCAGGCACGCGATTTCATCGATTATCTGCCGCTGTCCAACCGCGACGAACTGCCCGAGCGTCCCACCAGCGACCCGTGGGACCGGCGCGAAGACAGCCTTGACACGATCATCCCTGCGTCAGCCAACCAGCCCTATGACATGCACGAAGTCATCAGGAAGACCGTGGATGAGGGCGATTTCTTCGAGATCCAGCCCAAGCACGCGGGCAACATCATCTGCGGTTTCGGCAGGGTCGAGGGGCGTACCGTGGGCGTCGTCGCCAACCAGCCGATGGTGCTGGCAGGCGTGCTCGACATCAACTCGTCGAAGAAGGCGGCGCGCTTCGTGCGTTTCTGCGACGCGTTCGGCATTCCGATCCTGACCTTTGTCGATGTCCCCGGCTTCCTGCCCGGCACCGACCAGGAGCATAACGGCATCATCAAGCACGGCGCGAAACTGCTGTTCGCCTATGCCGAGGCGACCGTGCCGAAGATCACCGTCATTACTCGCAAGGCATATGGCGGGGCCTATGACGTCATGGCGTCCAAGCATCTGCGCGGCGATCTCAACTACGCCTGGCCCACCGCCGAAATCGCGGTGATGGGCGCGAAGGGCGCGGTGGAGATCATCTTCCGCCAGGACCGCGACGATCCGGACAAGATCGCGGCCAAGACCAAGGAATACGAGGACCGCTTCGCCAATCCGTTCGTGGCCGCATCCTTGGGCTTCATCGACGAGGTGATCATGCCCCACTCCACCCGCCGCCGCATCGCGCTGGGCCTGCGCAAGCTGCGGAACAAGGAGCTGGAGAATCCCTGGAAGAAGCACGACAATATCCCGCTGTAAGGGAGGAACGGGCGATGGCCGACCATACAGCCAAGGTGCGCTGGCAGATTTGGGAGGGCGAGGATTTCGCCTCGAACCGATACAGCCGGGCCCATACATGGAGCTTCGACGGGGGGCTGTCGGTCCCCGGTAGTGCCGCGCCCGGCTATCTTCCTGCCGCACTCATCGATGAAAGCGCGGTTGATCCGGAAGAGGCGTTGCTGGCGTCGGCGGCAAGCTGCCACATGCTCTATTTCCTCGCCTATGCGGCGAAGGCAGGGTTCACGATGACAAGCTATGAGGATAATCCCGAAGGCAAGGTCGAGAAGAACGAGACAGGCGATCCGTGGATGTCGACGATCGTCATGCGGCCCAGCGTCGTATTCACCGGCGACAAGCGACCGACCGGCGATGAGATCGAGAAGCTCCACCACCGCGCGCACAAGAGCTGCATCATCGCCAACAGCCTGAAAAGCGCACTGACCATCGAACCGATAATCGAGAGTTGAACGATGAAACTGGGTAGGATGAATCACCTTGGCTACGCGGTGCCGGACATGGACGATGCGATCGCGCATTACCGCGACGTCATGGGCGCATCGGTGGTGACCGAGCCGTTCGACATGCCCGAACAGGGCGTGAGAGTCTGTTTCGTTCATACGCCCGGCGAGCAGGGTACCGAGGGTACGCAGGTCGAATTGCTGTCGCCATTGGACGAAAACTCGCCCGTAGCCGGTTTCATTGCCAAGAATCCGTTGGGCGGTCAGCATCACGTCTGTTTCGAAGCGCCCGACATCGCCGAGGCGCGCGCCTATTTCGAAGGTATCGGCAAGCGCATCCTTGGCCCCACGCGGATCGGGGCGCATGGAACGCCGATCTTCTTCGTGCATCCCAAGGACATGATGGGCATGCTGACCGAAATCATGGAAACACCGAAGGAAGCGCACTGATGTCCGACGTTCTCAAGACCGAGCGCGATGGCGATGTCGTCACGCTGACGATCACGCGCGATCACCGTATGAACGCGCTGACATCGACGTTGGTCGTGGAACTGCGCGAAGCGATGGTCGCCGCCGTCCAGCAGGGCGCCCGCGCCATCGTGTTGACGGGAGAGGGCAGGGCGTTCTCCTCTGGCGCCGATCTGCAGGGCGACGGCAAAGACGCGCTGTCCCCGGACCTCAGCGAAGAGATCGAGAAGTCCTATAATCCGCTGGCCCGCGCGATTGCGGACCTGCCGGTCCCGTTCGTCGTGGCGGTCAATGGACCGGCCGTGGGTGCGGGCATGGGGTTCGCGCTGTCGGGCGATATCGTGATTGCCGAACGCTCCGCCTATTTCCTGCTGGCCTTTGCCAATATCGGACTTGTCCCCGATGCGGGGGCGACATGGATGGTCGCGCGTTCGGTCGGCCGGGCCCGCGCGCTGGAACTGGCGCTGCTGGGCGAGAAGATCCCGGCAGAGGATGCCAAGGCGATTGGCCTGATCGCCCGCGTGGTGGACGATGGCACCTCTCTGGCCGAGGCGCAGGCACTGGCCAAGAGGCTGGCGGCGGGGCCGAGCAAGGCGCTGGGCATGATCCGCAAGCAGGTCGCCCATGCGATGGACCACCAATTCACCGAAACACTGGCGGAAGAGGCGCGGAACCAGCGCGAGGCCGGTTTCAGCGACGATTTTGCCGAAGCCGTCACCGCCTTCCGTGAAAAGCGCAAGCCGGCCTTCAAGGGCCGCTGAGGAACGACATGACCGACAAGACCCTGAAAGACTGGAAGGCCCTTGCCGAGAAAGAGGTGAAGGGCCGCGACCTCACCTGGCACACGCCCGAGGGGATCGACGTCAAGCCGCTCTATACGCAGGCCGACGTGACCGACTGGGATCCCGGCCTGCCCGGTTTCGCCCCGTTCACCCGCGGGGTGAAGGCATCGATGTATGCGGGCCGTCCGTGGACGATCCGGCAATATGCGGGCTTTTCCACGGCAGAGGAATCGAACGATTTCTATCGCCGCAACCTGGCGGCGGGGCAGAAGGGGCTTTCGGTCGCCTTCGACCTTGCCACCCACCGCGGCTATGACAGCGATCATCCGCGCGTCGTGGGCGACGTCGGCAAGGCGGGCGTGGCCATCGACAGCGTCGAGGACATGAAGATCCTGTTCGACCAGATCCCGCTCGACCAGATGAGCGTATCGATGACGATGAACGGCGCGGTGATCCCGTGCCTCGCCTTCTACATCATTGCGGCGGAAGAACAGGGCGTCAGCCCCGACCAGCTGACCGGGACCATCCAGAACGACATCCTGAAAGAGTTCATGGTCCGCAACACCTATATCTATCCGCCCGAACCCAGCATGCGGATCATTTCGGACATTTTCGCCTATACCGCGGACCACATGCCCAGGTTCAACTCGATCTCGATCTCCGGTTATCACATGCAGGAAGCCGGCGCGACGCAGGTGCAGGAGCTGGCCTTCACCATCGCCGACGGCATGGAATATGTGAAATACGGCGTGGCCAGCGGCCTCGACATCGACAAGTTCGCCGGACGGCTGAGCTTCTTCTTCGCCATCGGCATGAACTTCTTCATGGAAGTGGCGAAGCTGCGCGCCGCCCGCACCCTGTGGCACCGCGCGATGACGCAGCTGGGTGCACAGTCCGAACGATCCAAGATGCTGCGCACCCACTGCCAGACAAGCGGCGTCTCGCTGACCGAGCAGGATCCGTACAACAACGTCATCCGCACCACGGTCGAGGCGATGGCCGCGATGCTGGGCGGAACTCAGTCGCTCCACACCAATGCGCTGGACGAGGCGATTGCGCTGCCCACCGATTTCAGCGCCCGCATCGCCCGCAACACGCAAATCGTGCTGCAGGAAGAAACCGGCATGACCAATGTCGTCGATCCGCTGGGCGGCAGCTATTACGTCGAGGCGCTGACCAAGAACCTGGTCGACGAGGCGTGGGCCATCATCGAGAAGGTCGAGGCCGAGGGCGGAATGGCCAAGGCCGTGGCGGCGGGCTGGCCCAAGGGCATGATCGAGGAAGCCGCCGCCGCCCGGCAGGCGCGCGTCGACCGGGGCGAGGACGTGATCGTCGGCGTCAACAAGTTCCGTCTTAAGGACGAGGACCCGATCGAAACGCTCGACATCGACAACACCGCCGTGCGCCAGTCGCAGATCCGGCGGCTGGAAAAGATGCGCAGCACCCGCGACGAGGCGAAATGCCGGGCCGCGCTCGATGCGCTGCGCGAAGGGGCGAAGGGCGACGGCAACCTGCTGGCGCTTGCCGTGGATGCGGCGCGCGAACGCGCCAGCCTTGGCGAGATTTCCGACGCGATGGAAGCTGCCTTTGGCCGCTATGACACCATGCCCAAGCCGGTAAAGGGCATCTATGGCGCCGCCTATGCCGGCGACAGCCGCTATCAGGCCGTGGTCGAGGGCGTCGAGGCCGTCGAACGCCGCATGGGCCGCAAGCCGCGCGTGATGATCGCCAAGATGGGTCAGGACGGCCACGACCGCGGCGCGAACGTGATCGCATCCGCGTTCGGCGACATGGGTTTCGACGTCACCACCGGGCCTTTGTTCCAGACGCCGCAGGAGACCCTGGAAATGGCGCTGGAACGCGATGTCGACCTGATCGGCGCTTCCTCGCTGGCGGCAGGGCACAAGACGCTGATCCCCGAACTGATCCGACTGCTGAAGGACGCAGGCCGCAGCGACATCAAGGTGACCGCGGGCGGCGTGATCCCGTCGAGCGATTACGAATTTCTGCGCAACGCAGGCGTGCAGGGCATCTATGGCCCCGGCTCGAACGTAGTCGAATGCGCCGCGGATGTGCTGCGCTTGCTGGGCCACAACATGCCCCCCGCCGATCTGGACGAGGCGGCGGAGTAACACGCGATGTCGCTCGGCTTCTCCGTCGAAACGCTGCTGCCTGACGCTCGGGTGTCTGGCCCGCTGCGCATGGGGCTGGTGCGTCTGGCCGAGAGCGAGTGGCTGGCGGCGGATCCCGATCTGGGGCCGCGCGGCGCGACATTCGACGCCTATCCCGATTTTGTGCAGGTCATGGCCGAGGCGCACGCTGCAGAGGCCGAATTGTGCGACATGCTAGGCGTCACCGGCGGTATCGAACAGGCCGCCCGAACGCATTGGGAGGATTTCTGTATCCTCACGCAGGATGCGTCCGGCGCGCCCTATCGTCTTACCGCAGCGGCGGTGGCATTTCCGACCGATTGGCAGCTGGCCGAAAAGATGGGCAAGCCCATCGCCGCCGTGCACGATCCCATCGATTTCTATGCCGAGCAATTGTCGGCAGGCGTCGACCGGTTCCTGAATGGCCTGCGCGCCCCGCATATCTTCGGGCGCACCAATGCGTTCGTCGTGCCGAATGGCCTGTGGCGCTATCTTCCCAGCGACGACCCGGCCGAGCGTTATGACCGTGTCACGCCGGAAAACGCGGGCCAGGCGCTCTATGTCCGCTGCGAGCGCGAGACATTGCGCCGCCTGCCGAGATCGCAGGCCATCGTCTTTACCATCGGCGTGTATGTCGCGCCGCTGGGCAGCCTGTCTGACGCGGGCGTTGCGCGGATCGCCGAAACGCTCCACGGTTTCGGCGCGGGCGAGGGTGACCGACGCGCCGCACCGCATTATGCCCACGCGCTTTCGGCCTATGCCAAGACGCGCCAGAGGAAAGCCGCATGACCACTATCGCTCCCGCCCGTAACGACTGGACCCGCGAGGAAATCGCGGCCCTGTTCGACCTGCCCTTTACCGAACTGGTCTTCCGCGCCGCCGAGGTGCACCGCGCGCATCACAAGCCCAACACGGTCCAGCGTTCGACCCTGCTGTCGATCAAGACGGGCGGCTGCCCCGAGGATTGCGGCTATTGCAGCCAGTCTGCACATAACGACAGCGGGCTGAAGGCGACCAAGCTGATGGAAGTGCAGCAGGTCCTGCAATCCGCCGCGCAGGCCAAGGACATGGGCAGCACCCGTTTCTGCATGGGCGCGGCCTTTCGCAATCCCAAGCCCCGCGACATGCCTGCGCTGACCGAAATGGTGCGGCAGGTGAAGGCGATGGGGTTGGAAACCTGCATGACGGCAGGGATGCTGACGGGCGAACAGGCCGCACAGCTGGCTGACGCAGGACTCGATTACTACAATCACAACATCGATACCGGCCCCGAATATTACGAGCGCGTGGCGACCACCCGCAGCCTGGGCGACCGCCTGCTGACGCTGGAGCATGTGCGCGCGGCGGGCATCAATGTGTGCTGCGGCGGCATCGTCGGCATGGGCGAAACGCGTGAGGACCGGGTGGGGTTCGTCCATGTGCTGGCCACGATGGAGGTCCATCCCGAAAGCGTTCCGGTCAATGCGCTGGTGCCGGTGAAGGGCACGCCGCTGGGCGACATGCTGGCCGATACGCCCATGGCCCAGATCGACGAGATCGAGTTCGTCCGCACCGTCGCGGCCGCGCGTATCACCATGCCCGAAAGCATGGTCCGCCTGTCCGCCGGGCGTGAGAGCATGAGCGCCTCGACGCAGGCATTGTGCTTCATGGCGGGCGCGAATTCGATCTTCAGCGGCGAGCAATTGCTGACTGCACCCAATGCAGGCGACGACAGCGACGATGCGCTGTTCGCGCGGCTGGGGCTGGAAGCGATGGCGGCCCCGGGTGCCAATGCCGCGGCCTGCGCCAGCTTGCCTGCCGAGGCGGCCGAGTGATCGCAGCCCTGGTCCTGCTGATGGCCACGCAAGCCGGCCCTTGCGCCGATGCGGTCACGCAGACGGACCTGAACCTGTGTTCCATGAAGGAATACGAGGCAGCCGATGCCGAACTCAACGCCGCGTGGCGCGATCTGCGGGATGTCGCCAAGCAGCGGGGCATGTCGGACAGCCTGCTGAAGGCGCAGCGCGCATGGATCGCCTTCCGCGACGCGCACTGCGAGACGGTCGCCGCGCGCTATGCTGGTGGGTCGATCGTGCCGCTGATCGCCAATCGATGCATGACCGAATTAACCGAAGCCAGGAGCGCGCAATTACGCGAATTGGCCCATACGAACTGAGCCAGAGAGGAAGCCGCCAGTGTTCAAGAAGATCCTGATTGCCAACCGCGGTGAGATTGCCTGCCGTGTGATCAAGACCGCGCGCCGCATGGGCATCGCGACCGTCGCCGTCTATTCCGACGCCGATGCGCGCGCTCCTTTCGTGCAGATGGCGGACGAGGCGGTGCATATTGGCCCGGCGGCAGCTTCGGAAAGCTATCTGGTGACGGACAAGATCATCGCCGCGGCCAGGCAGACCGGCGCGGACGCGGTGCATCCCGGCTATGGCTTCCTGTCCGAACGCGCCAGCTTCGTCGAGGCGCTGGCCGCCGAGAACATCGCCTTTATCGGCCCGCCCCTGAACGCGATCGCCGCAATGGGCGACAAGATCGAATCCAAGAAGCTGGCCAAGGAAGCGGGCGTCAATGTCGTGCCCGGCTTCGTGGGCGAAATTCGCGACACCGACCACGCGGTCGAGATCGCGAACGGCATCGGCTATCCGGTGATGATGAAGGCCAGTGCGGGCGGCGGCGGCAAGGGGATGCGCCTTGCCTATAGCGAAAAGGACGTGCGCGAGGGTTTCGAGGCGACCAAGCGCGAGGGGCTGAATTCGTTCGGCGACGACCGCGTCTTCATCGAGAAGTTCATCGAGAACCCGCGCCATATCGAGATCCAGATCCTGGGCGACCAGCACGGCAACATCCTTTATCTGAACGAGCGCGAATGCTCGATCCAGCGCCGCCATCAGAAGGTGGTCGAGGAAGCGCCGTCGCCGTTCGTCACGCCCAGGATGCGCAAGGCGATGGGCGAGCAATGCGTCGCCCTGTCGAGGGCTGTCGGCTATTACAGTGCCGGCACCGTCGAACTGATCGTCAGCGGCGCGGACAAGACGGGAGAGAGCTTCTACTTCCTGGAAATGAACACGCGCCTGCAGGTCGAGCATCCCGTGACCGAGGCGATCACCGGCGTCGACATCGTCGAACAGATGATCCGCGTTGCGGCCGGCGAGGAACTCTCTTTCACGCAGGACGACGTCAAGATCGACGGCTGGGCGATCGAGAACCGCGTCTATGCGGAGGATCCGTATCGCGGCTTCCTGCCCAGCACGGGCCGGCTGGTGCGCTATGATCCTCCGGTCGATGGCTGGACCGACGATGGCAGCGAGAACGGGCGGCGGGGCGTCGATGGCGTTCGCGTTGACGACGGCGTCTACGAAGGCGGCGAAGTCTCGATGTTCTACGATCCGATGATCGCCAAGCTGGTCACCTGGGCGCCGACCCGCGACGAGGCGGCAGATCTGCAGATCGCAGCGCTCGACGCGTTCGATGTCGAGGGGCTTGGCCACAATATCGACTTTCTGACGGCCGTCATGCAGCACCCCCGGTTCCGCAGCGGCGAACTGACCACCGGCTTCATAGCCGAGGAATATCCCGAGGGGTTCGGGGGCGCCGAGGCTGACGGGGCGATGGGCCGCAAGCTTGCCGCCATGGCCTGCTTCGTCGCGGCGGCGCATGCCGATCGCGCGCGCCGGGTCGACGGCCAGCTGGGCCACCGCCTGTCGCCGGGGAATGTCCCGCTTTCTGTTGAAACTCGCCTGAGCGGCGGTGCTTTCTGCGAGGTTATGCGGCGTTCTTGACTTGGTCAATCTGGTCCTTTTGGCGGTGGTCGATAAGGGCCTGCTTGAGAATTGGCAGCTGCTTGTATGCCTTGAGACGCCGGAAACCCTTCTTGGCTTCGAACATGCCCGCGGCTGTCCAGCGCAAGGCCATCCTGGCATCCCGCCAGCGTTTCACGTTCCGGCAGACCTGTCGGATGACGCTGTTCATGGACTCGATGATATTGGTGCTGGCCAGTGAACGCCTGAGTTCAAGCGGCAGCCCCAGCCTGACCACGGTGAGGATTTCGTCGAGCCCCTCCAGGATCGAGCGCGAGACATCGGGGGCCTCCTGTTCGAAGCGCCGTGCGAGATTGCGGATCAGGCGTTCGGCCTTTTCAGCATCGTCCATCTCCCAGGCCTGCTTCAAGGCGCGGCGTACAGCGGCATGATGCTTGGGCGCAAGGCGGTCGGTGATGTTGCGCGCCTTGTGGACCTGACAGCGCTGGATGGGAATGTCCGCCCCGAAGGTCCGACGCAACGCCTTGCTCAGCGCCTTGGCCCCGTCCACGATGAACAGGTAGCAGCCCTCGGGGTTCACTCCACGCTCGATCAGATTATCGAGCAGGGCTTGCACCGTTGCTGCGTTCTCTGTCGCCCCCTCGACGACACCCAGAGGGTGCTTTTGCCCGGAAGCCTCAATCCCGACAGCGCCGATCATCAGCAGATGATCGTCCAGATGCAGCCCGTCGATCTGGATGGCGACCAGATCCAGCTCCGACAGATCGGAGGCCATCCATTCATCGAGCTTGGCCTGTGTCAGCGCCTTGAACCGCCGGGAGACCGCAGAACTGGATAGGCCGCTGCCCGCGTCCGCAGGTACACCGGCCTCGGGCAGCCGAACGGCACGGCCGAATTTGCGCGTGGCCATGTTCATCACCATCAGGTTCATGGCCCATTGGTCGAGATACCCACCCGCAGCGATCTCCTCCCAACTCGGCAGCGCCATTTCCTTGCCCGTCGCCTTGCTGCGAACGCGCGGGCGATCGACCTCGATCTTGCCGCCATGAAAGCCCACTTGGGATTTCGTGCGACCCCAACGGTAGCCGGGCTTACCAGGGCAATGTTCATAGCGATCCCCCGCCAACCGGGCCACGTCTTCGTTCATCATCTGCGTCAGGCTTTCGATGCCCGCCATCAGGCAGAACTGCTCGAAACTCTTCGTCAGCGCGCCATAGGCGTCCTCGACAAGCGAAGACCCGACAGGCGCGGTGGCCAGGGCACTGGCAGATGTGGTAGTCGTCTTCATGGTGTTGCTTCCTTTCTTGGTTTGATCACCCCGAGCCTACGGCTCAGGGGAAGCAACGCCACCCTCTTTCAAAGTTTCAACACTCGCCGGGACATCCCCCTGTCGCCGCCCGCCGACTGGGTGGTCGAACTGGGCGAGGCCAGGCACGAGGTTGTTCTGGCCGAAGATGCAATTACCGTCGATGGCGCGAAGATCGACATCTCGATGGAATACACGCCGGGCCAGCGTCTCGTCAGTGCCGTGTTCGACAGCGATGAAGAGGGCGAGGGCGGCGAGACGCTGACCGCCAAGGTCGAGGCGATCGCCGCGGGCTTTGCGCTGACGACCCGCGGTGCGCGGCACAGGTTGCGCGTACTGCCCGCACATGTCGCGCGCTATCAGAAGCACATGATTGAAAAGACACCGCCCGACATGTCGAAATTCCTCGTCTGTCCGATGCCGGGGTTGCTGGTGTCGCTGAACGTGGAAGAAGGCGATCAGGTCGAACAGGGACAGCCGCTCGCCGTGGTGGAAGCGATGAAGATGGAGAATATCCTGCGGGCCGAGAAATCCGGAACGATCAGGGCGGTGAACGCCAAGGCCGGGGATTCGCTTGCAGTCGACGCGATCATCCTGGAAATGGAATGAATGCACGTTGATCAGAACGCCTCCACGCCGCCCGCAGATACGATCGGTTTCGACGATTTCCTGAAGGTCGACATCCGTGTCGGCACGGTGGTGCAGGCCGAGCCCTTTGAAAAGGCGCGCAAGCCGAGCCTGGTGCTGCACATCGATTTCGGACCGGGCGTTGGCGTGAAGAAGACCAGCGCGCAGATCGCCTCGCTCTATTCGGCCGGCGATCTGGTGGGGCGGCAACTGGCGGCGGTGGTCAATTTTCCGCCACGCCAGATCGGGCCGCTGATGTCTGAAGTGCTCACTCTGGGCTTCGCCGATGCACAGGGGCGCGTGACGCTGTTTTCGCCCGACCGGCCGGTGCCCGACGGTGCGCGGCTGCTATAGGCTTATTTGCCCGGCTTTTCGGATGCCTCGATAAACCAGCGCTCGCGTCCTTCCAGCCCGATGGCCGTCAGCCTGCCCGAACGGAATGCGCCGGTGTCGATGCCGATGCGATTGGGGCGATCGGCACGCGGGCCGATCTCCACCTCTTCGCGAATGGTGTGTCCGTGAACCACGCATACGTCGAGCGGCGCGTCGTGGCTGAGGAAAGGTTCGCGTATCCAGCGCAGATCGCGTCCGACCTGCTCCTCAAGCGCGATGGTGGGGTTGATGCCGGCATGGACGAACAGATAGTCGCCGATCCGGATCATGTCCTCCATGCCCTCGATGAACTCGATATCGGCCAGCGGCACCGCCTCGCGCGCCAGCTTGGCAAGATCGCTCAGCGATGCGGAACGATAGACCTTCAGCGGGATCGGATAGCTCAGCAGGGTTTCCCTGCCACCGACCCTCAGGAAGTGGCGCAGGTTCTCGTCACTGTCCAGCGCGCGCAGCATCATCTCCTCATGGTTGCCCATGAGCATGCGCACATTGCGCCTGCCCGCCCATTCGCGTGCCCGCGCGATGACGCCGGCACTGTCGGGACCGCGATCGATCAGGTCGCCCAGAAGGATGATCGTTGTGTCCGCCTGGCCACGCGCGGCATCGTCCGCTTCGATCAGCTCGATCACATTGTCGAACAGGTCGCGCCGCCCATGGATGTCGCCCACGGCATACACGCGCTCACCCTGCGGAACGGAGGGACCCTGGAGCGGCTCGCCGCGCTGGCGATCGAGGATGTCGCGAAAGAAATTCATGATGCATTGTTGCCTTTGACCGAACCTGGTTAATGATCGCTGAATCCAGCGGCAAGGCGTTCGCGGTCGGCGGGGAGTGCTTTCGCGCCATTGTCATTTCAATGCGCCTAATCGGGTTTCGTTGCAAGAAATCCACACCAGCCAACCCGATTGACACAGAAAGTTAAGATTACCCTTGTGCACTGCAGCAACTCGCTGCAGGCAAAAAGCGCATGTCCTCGACACGCGCCGATAAACAAGGCGCGGCGAGCGATTGTCAGGAGGGGCGAGGATCCTTGGACAATGATGAGGAAAAAAACATGAAGAATCTCCTCCGCGCAGCAACGGCCGCTACCGTTCTCGCCGGTTCGGCCCTGGCCGCAGCGCCCGCTTTCGCACAGGACGAGAGCGATATTTCCGTGTCCGCAAATGTCGCGATGGTGACCGATTATCGCTTCCGCGGTGTCAGCTACTCCGGCGGTGATTTCGCGATTCAAGGCGGTTTCGACGTCGCGCATTCCAGCGGCTTCTATGTCGGCACCTGGGCTTCGTCGCTGGATGACGAGACGGCCGGCTATGGCGACACCGAACTTGATATCTACGGCGGCTACAGCGGCGCGATCAGCGACACGCTGTCGTTCGACCTGGGCCTGCTGATTTACGTCTATCCCAGCGCTGCCGGCGAAGACAACGACTACTGGGAGCCCTACGCCTCGCTCACCGCAGCCGTCGGCCCCGCGGAAGTGACCGCAGGCGTGGCCTATGCGTGGGAGCAGGATTCGGTACGTAGCTCGTTCGCGGACGACAACCTGTACCTGTATACCGATGTCGGCTTCGGCATTCCCGACACGCCCGTCTCCGTAAGCGGCCATCTCGGCTACACCGACGGCTCGTTCTCCTCGCCGACCTATTTCGGCACCAGCGACGACACGACCTCGTTCGACTGGTCGATCGGAGCGGCGATGGCCTTGTTCGGCCCGCTCGAAGTCGGCGTGTCCTATGTCGGCGTCGAAGGCAAGGCCAACACGGTCCGCGACAATTACATCACCGACGACACGATCGTAGCGACGCTGTCGGCCAGCTTCTGATCGGCTGACCAGGGCCGCAAGGCCAGCAACATCGGCGGTCTGCATCCCGATCGGGGGGTGCAGGCCGTTTTGCATTGGGCGGACACAGCCTTGGAAGTCGCCGGACGCAGCCCCCTCTTGGAAAGCGCGGCGGCAGCACCTAGTTTCGCGACATGACCAAATATCTTCACACGATGATCCGGGTTTCGGACCCTGACGCCACAATCGATTTCCTTAAGCTGATCGGGCTTGAGGAAACACGCCGCATGGAAAGCGAGAAGGGGCGCTTCACGCTGATCTTCATGGCGGCCCCCGGGCAGGAAAACGTTGCAGAAGTGGAGCTGACCTACAACTGGCCGGCCGAAGACGGCTCGGAAGCCGAAACCTATACCGGCGGTCGCAATTTCGGCCATCTCGCCTTTCGCGTCGACGATGTCTACGCGACTTGCCAGCGAATCATGGACGCTGGCCATATCGTCCACCGCCCGCCGCGTGACGGTCACATGGCCTTCGTCAAGACGCCCGACGGCATTTCCATAGAGCTGTTGCAGGACGGCCATCTCGAACCTGCAGAGCCTTGGGCCAGCATGGAAAACACCGGCAGCTGGTAACGCTGTCCGCCGGACGCAGGATAAGGCACCGGCATTGCTTGCGGCGTGATTGAAGCGTCGTTAAGCCCTTCGCCAGAGGACTGCCGCGCAAGGGTCTTGCGCGGCCGCGCATCGGGAAATGCAGGTCTTCTGGACGGGGTATTCGATGGTCGCTCTCGAAAGCGGGCTGGGCCTGCTTCTTTCCGCTGCTGAAGCCGTCAGGCTCGAACTTCTCCTGTTCGCGGGTTTCTGGTTCGTCATTGGCGCTCTGGACGAGCTTGCGATCGATGTCGCATGGCTATGGCTGAAGTCGACCGGGCGGGCCAGGACGCACAGCCTTGCTGCGCCGCTCGATCCGACCCTGATCGGCTCCATCGCCCTGTATGTCCCGGCGTGGCGCGAGGCGCGGGTGATCGGACCCATGCTGCGCCATGCGCTGGCAGCATGGCCGCATGACGGTCTGCGGATCTATGCAGGCTGCTACGTGAACGATCCTGAGACTTTCGCGGCTATCGAGGCGGCAGGCACCAGGCCGGATGGTACGACCGACCCGCGCCTGACCATCGTGGTGAACGAAAGGCCGGGTCCGACGACCAAGGGAGACTGTCTAAACCGCTGCTATGCCGCGATGCTTCATGACGAGCAGCGGGAAGGGCGCCGGTTCCGCGCGGTCCTGCTTCACGATGCCGAGGACCTCGTTCATCCGCAGGCGCTCTCGCTGATCGACCGCGAATTGGAACGTGCCGACTTCGTCCAGATCCCCGTTCGCCCCGAACGCCACGAGGCATCGCAATGGGTGTCGGGCCATTACTGCGACGAATTCACCGATGCGCATGCGCGCGAGATGGTCGTGCGGGCCGAACTGGGCGCTGGGATACCGGCCGCCGGGGTTGGCTGCGCCTTCTCGCGCAGCGCGCTCGACCGCATAATCGCGCGTCGCGGGTCCGACGCCGGGCCGTTCGATCCCACCGCCCTGACCGAGGATTACGAGCTTGGCATGCTGATCGGAAGGGCAGGTGCCGAGGGGAAAGGCGGCCGCTTCGTACGGGTGCGAGCCTCCGATGGATCGCTGATCGCTACCCGCGCCTATTTTCCGCACCGGCTGGATGCCGCCGTCCGGCAAAAGGCGCGCTGGGTTCAGGGCATTGCTTTCGACGGCTGGGAACAGCTGGGATGGAGCCGTAGTCCGCTGGAATTCTGGATGCGGCTGCGCGACAGGCGCGGGCCATTGGTGGCCGTGGTCCTGCTGACCGCCTATCTGCTGATCGCGCTGACCCTGGTTCTGCGGCTTGCCGAAGCCACTGGTATTTATCGGCCGGCGCGGCTGCCGCCCCTCATCTATTGGGGCCTCATCCTCACGACGCTGGCCTTCGTGTGGCGCGGGATCGTGCGGTTCTTTCTGGTGGGGCGCGAATATGGATGGAGCGAGGGCCTGGCGGCCATCATCCGGATTCCGGTCGCCAACATCATCGCCATTATCTCGGCGCGGCGGGCGCTGGGGCGCTATGTCTCCGACCTCAGGGGCAAGGGCAAAAGCTGGGACAAGACCGAGCATGACCGCCACCCGGCGGATGCCAGGCCGCGCGGATGACGAGCACGGCCGCTAGGCGGGGGCAGCCGCTTGTCGCATTGACCGGGCTGATGGGCGGCTGGGTCGCGCTTCGCGTGATGGTGCCGGGGATTGAGATCATCGACGTGCCGGTGCCGCCGAACGTCGCGAAGCGGGTCGGCCAACCCGAACAGGTCCCGGTAGAGGCGGAGCCCGAACCGCCGATACCGGCAGCGCCGCCTCCGGTTACGCGGCGCCCGCCCCTGCAGCCGCGCGAAGCCCTGCCTTTTCGCGCCCCGTCTGTCCCGACCGAACCGCTTCCTGCGAAGACCCGGACCTATGCGCCGATCCCGCAGCGGGCTGGACCATCGCCTTCTCCGCATTCGGGACCGCCGCCGCCGGCGCCAGAGCCGCCACGCTCCCCGCCGTCGCCTCGGTTGCTGCCGTTCTCCCCGGTACAGGCGCGGGATGACGGCAAGCGCTGGTCCGCCGATGGCTGGCTGCTGTGGCGCAAGGGCAGCGGTTCGGCAGCGGCCCTGCCGGGCGCGACCAGCTATGGCGCAAGCCAGGCAGGCGCGGTGCTGCGCTACCGACTGTCGCATGAGAGCGCGCTACGCCCCCGCGCTCATCTTCGCGTGACCAGCGCGATCGACAGCGCCGACAGGGAAATCGCGGCCGGCATCGGGATCCAGCCGCTCCGCAAGATCCCGTTCGAAATCCTTGCCGAAGGCCGTGTCGGCATTTTTTCGGGCGACATTCAGGCCAGGCCAGCGGTGGTCGGCGTATTTGGTCCCCCTGCGCAGTCGCTGCCGCTCGACCTGACGGCGGAACTTTATGGGCAGGGGGGCTATGTCGGGGGAACCGATCCCACCGGCTTTGTCGACGGGCAGATGCGCGTAACCCGTGCAATCGACATCGGCCGCGCGCATTTGCAGGCCGGCGCGGGAATCTGGGGCGGAGCGCAGGAAGGTGTGGAGCGCGTCGATGCCGGTCCGAGTGTATCGGTCACGGCGCCGATCGCCGGCGGGATCTTCGCGCGCGCCAGCATCGATTGGCGCGAACGCGTCGCCGGGGACGCCAGGCCGGGATCCGGCCCCGTGGTGACGCTGTCCGCCGGGTTCTGACCGCGACCGATCTACGCCACCGGCCGATTAGTTTGCAAAATCCGCAAGGGCCATGCAGACATCCCCGCCTGCTTGCTGCATAAGGCGATCCAGCATGTCGCTGCTTCGCCGCCGGATTCCATAACCCCGCCATGGACGTCTACCTCCCGATCGCGAATCTGTCGGTGAACGGCCTTGTCATCGTCCTTCTGGGCGGCCTGACGGGGCTGCTTTCCGGCCTGTTCGGCGTCGGCGGAGGCTTTTTGACAACGCCCCTGCTGATTTTCTACGGCATTCCGCCGACGGTCGCCGCCGCATCCGCCGCAAGCCAGGTGACCGGGGCCAGCGTCTCGGGCGCGATCTTTCATGCCAAGCGCGGCGCGGTCGATTACCAGATGGGCGCCATGATGGTTGGCGGGGGCATCGTGGGAACCGGCATCGGGGCGCTGCTCTTTCGCCTGCTGGAAGCGATCGGGCAGATCGACGTGGCGATTGCCATTCTCTATGTGGTCGTGCTGGGCAGCGTCGGCATCAAGATGGCGATGGAATCGGTGCCCGAACTGCTGTCCGACCGGTTCGAGCGGCTGAAGCGTGCGCCCAGCAAGAGGCGGCACCACCCCTTGGTCGCAAGCCTGCCTGGCCGCTGGCGGTTCTACAAGTCGGGGCTTTATATCTCCCCGCTTGCGCCGGTGCTGCTGGGCATGGCGGTCGGCACGCTGACGATGCTGATGGGCATCGGCGGCGGCTTTCTGCTGGTGCCGCTGATGCTGTACGGCCTGGGCATGAGCGCGGCGGTGGTCGTCGGCACGTCGCTGTTCCAGATCCTGTTCACCACCATCGCGACGACCATGATGCATGCGTTGACCACCAATGCGGTCGATATCGTGCTGGCCGCGCTGCTGCTTGTCGGCTCGGTATCGGGCGCGCAAATCGGCGCGAAATTCGCCCTGGATGCCAGGCCGGAATTCCTGCGCGCGGTGCTGGCGGCGATCGTGCTGGCAGTCGCGCTGCGCATGGCGGTGACGCTGACCTTCCGGCCGGGCGAGATCTTCACCGTGTCGCCGCTATGACCCGCCTGCCCGTCCTCGCCGCGGGCCTGTGGGCCTTTCTGGTCGCCGCGTCCCCCGCTTTGGCCCAGGGCCGCGATCCGATCCTGATCCCCGAAATCTCGCAGCACGAGGTCGTGGTGCGGCAGGGTTTCACCGGTGCCAACCTGCTGCTGTATGGCGCCGTACTCCAGCCCGACGGCAGCCGGGCCCGAGGGGATACGCCCTACGACATCGTTGTCGTGCTCAAGGGCCCGACCGAGGCGATCAACCTGCGGGAGAAGCGGCGCATCTGGGGCATGTGGATCAATGCCGATTCCGCCCAGTTCCGCTCCGCTCCCTCCTATTACGCGGTTGCCTCGTCGCGTCCGCTGCCCGAGATCGTCGATACGCGCACGGCGGCCATCTACGAGCTCGGCCTCGATTCCCTTCAGCTTTCGCCCATCGGCGCCATCCGCCCGGACGAGGTGTCGCGCTTCGTGGCGGGCCTGGTCGCCAAGCGGGTGGCCAACGGGCTTTACGTGCAGGCCGAAGGGGCGGTCACCATCAGCGAGGGCGTGCTCTACCAGGCGCGCATTCCCTTGCCTTCCAGCGTGCTGACCGGCGAATATACGGCGGAGACATTCGCCATCGCCAACGGGCGGGTCATCGCTTCGGCCACCAGCGAAGTGACCGTCACCAAGCGCGGCTTCGAACGCGCGGTCGAGATCTGGTCACGAGACTACAGCACAATCTACGGGCTGATGGCCGTTGCCCTTTCGGTCTTCATGGGTTGGGCCGCGGGCCGGCTGTTCGCGCTGGGCTGATCGCGGGTTTGGCGCCCGGTATCTTAGCACCGCATTAACCCTGCCTCCCTAAGCTGCAGCGCAGATGCATCGGGCCGTCGCGGTTGGCGGCCCTTCAGCGAGGCGCGGCAATGAACGACCATACTTCCCGCTTTTCGGGTCGCCCCCTTTCCGGCAGTCCGGAATTCCAGCGGCGATCCCCCTTCGGCCGCTCGCCCGATGCGGGTGCCGCGCCGGAAAGCGGTGGCCCCGAGCCCGAGGAACGGCGCGGCGATCCGGCGATGTCGCCCGCGATGGCCCGGCTGAACCGGTTTCGCAACGCCGCGCCCGAACCCGATCCGCAGACGCTGAAGCCGGCGCGCCCGCATGTGCCCGCCCCGCCCGCAGCATCCGCGCTCGCAGCATCCCCGCCTCCAGCATCCCCGCCTGCAGGGTTCGCGTCCGCCTCCGAAGCGCCGCCCGCTCCGCCGCGGGCCGACGAACAGATGCGCCCCACTGCCGTCCCGCCGCCGCCGCGCGGGATGAGCGAAAAGGACGCAATCCACCGCCCGATCGAGCCGCCGCGCCCCCCGGTTGAGGAGCCCGAGCCGCAGCTGATCCGGCGCGCCCCGCCGCAGCCCGAACCGGCACCCAGGCCTCGCGAGACCGAAGCGCGCGTCATTGCCGAACGCGCCGGTAGCGCGGGCGAGGCTGCCAGCGAACCGGTCGAGCGCAAGTCGAGCCAGGCTTCCAGGCCGATCGGCGAAGTGCTGGACATCGCAGGCTCGATGTCGCGGGTCATGCTGCAGCGTGACCGGCTGATCGAATGCCGGCAGGACAGCGATCCGACCGTGCAGCTGGCCGGCCTCGTCGGCTCGCAGATCAAGGTGCGGGTGGGCCAGATCTGGCTGCTTGCCAGCGTTCGCACGCAGTCGCTGGATCGCGGCACCGGCCAGATCATCGCCGAGATCGACTTCCTTGGCGAAGGTCAGGAAGAGAAGCTGACCGGCCGGGTCCGCAACTTCACCCGGGGCATCACCAACTATCCGATCCCGGGCGCGGAGGTCTATGCAGCGACCAACCCCGACCTGGCGCAGATCTATGCGTCGGACGGGCGGGCCAATATTCAGATCGGCAAGGTGTTTCCGACCAAGGAAATCCGCGCGGGCCTGTATATCGACGCCATGCTGGGCAAGCATTTCGCCCTGCTCGGATCGACCGGTACCGGTAAGTCGACCAGCGCCGCGCTGATCCTCCACCGCATCTGCGAGGCTGCGCCCGAGGGTCACATCGTGATGATCGACCCCCACGGCGAATATAACGCCGCGTTCCGGGGCTTTGGCGAGCTGCTCGACGTGTCGAACCTGCGGATGCCGTACTGGCTGATGAACTTCGAGGAGCACTGCGAGGTCTTCATCAATTCCGAAGGGTCGGACCGCATGGCCGACATGGACATTCTTGCGCGCTGCCTGCTGCGGGCGCGCGGCAAGAACAAGATGGCCGGCGGGATGAGCAAGCTGACCGTGGACTCGCCGATTCCCTACCTGCTGTCGGACCTGACCAACGCGATCCAGGAAGACATGGGCAAGCTGGACAAGGCGACCAATACCGCGCCGTTCCTGCGGGTGAAGGGCAAGATCGAGGAGATCAAGGCCGATCCGCGCTACCAGTTCATGTTCTCTGGCATGCTGGTCGCCGATACCATGACCGACGTGATCGGGCGCATCTTTCGCATGCCGACCAATGGCAAGCCGATCTCGATCATCGACGTGTCGGGCGTGCCTTCGGAAATCACCAGCACGGTTGTCGCGATGCTGAGCCGCATGGTGTTCGACTTTGCGATCTGGAGCCGCGACGAGCAGACCCGCCCGATCCTGCTGGTGTGCGAGGAAGCGCACCGCTACGTCCCGAACGAGCGTAATTCCGATGGCAACTCGGTCGGCAAGATCCTGTCGCGTATCGCCAAGGAAGGCCGTAAATACGGCATCAGCCTGGGCCTGATAACGCAGCGTCCGTCGGACCTTGCCGAAGGCGTGCTGTCGCAGTGCGGCACGATCCTTGCCATGCGGCTCAACAACGAACGCGACCAGGATTTCGTGAAGGCAGCCATGCCCGAAGGCGCGCGCGGCTTTCTTGCCAGCATACCGGCGCTGCGCAACCGCGAATGCATCGTCTGCGGCGAGGGTACGGCCATCCCGATGCGCGTCACCTTCGACGATCTGGAAGAACGCAAGCGCCCGGCATCGGAAGATCCGCTGTTCAGCGAACTGTGGTCCAGGTCCGGCGGCGAGGAGGACGCGGTCGAGCGTACCGTCATGCGCTGGCGCGCCCAATCCCGCTAAGGCCCGATCGCGCCAAGTCCGGTCGCTCCGGGCCCGATCTTGCAAGGCGTCATCCGGTTGACACAGGCGACACGTCCTACAGGGCGTGTCGCCTGGCCGGACCCCGCGCTTTCCTGCGGGTTTCGGGGCCAGGGTTGACACCATGGGGGTGCGGGAAAAATCGACATTGTGAAAGAGCGGGTGCGGCAAGGGCGGTAATCGCGCCGCGCCGTGTAGGACAGTAAAAGCTGCGCGCGCCGCGCCGCTCTCTCGCGGCCCGCTTGCGGGTGGCGCGCGGGGGCGGGGCAGGGTAGAGCACCGCCATGGCCGCTTTACCCCGTCATCTCCCCAGCCCTTTCGGCAGCGCCGCGTGAAGGGCGAGATCCGATCCAACTGGTCGCACGCGATCCTGGTGTGCCGCAAGTGCAGCCGCAAGCAGGCGAAGCGCGCCGAGGGACCCGATAAGAAGGCTCTCGGCGGCAAGAAGGGTCTGGCAAAGGCGCTGAAGAAGGAACTGGCGGCAGGCAAGGGGCGCAAGGCGAAGCTGGGCATCGTCGAGGTGCCCTGTCTCGATATCTGTCCGAAACGCGGCGTGGTGCTGGTCGATACGCGGAGGCCCGATCAATGGCGGATCGTGGGGCCGGATGCCGATCTGGGCGAACTGGCGCGCGATCTGGCGGATGCCGGGAAATAGCGCCGGGGGAATAGCGGCGCGAAAAACTTGCCAGGCGAGCGACATGGCTGCCATGGGCGCGCCATTTTCGAAGCAACCGGAAAGGCCGCCGTGTTCAGATCGCTGATTTCCCGATCGGCTTCGCTGCTGCCCCAGGCAGCGCGCGGTCACCTGGGCTGGCTGCGCGGCGCGATCGGCGGGGCGATCGGGATCGTTACGGCGGGCGCGCTGACCATGATCCTGCTGGGATCGAACGCGCGCGGGTTTCCGCTGCTGGTTGCGCCGATGGGGGCATCGGCCGTGCTGGTGTTCGCGGTGCCCGCCAGTCCGCTGGCCCAGCCATGGTCGGTGATCGGCGGCAATCTTCTATCCGCAGGCATTGGCCTTGCCATCGGGCACGCCCTGGGCCAGCCGATGATCGCGGGCGGCATCGCGGTCGGGCTGGCAATCGCCTGCATGTCGCTGGCGCGCTGCCTGCACCCGCCGGGCGGTGCCTGCGCCCTGCTTTGCGCGCTGGGCGCCGCTGGGCCCGAAGCCTGGGGCTGGAGCTATCTGTGGCCCATTGCGCTGAACGTCGGCGCGCTGGCGGGCGCGGGCTGGCTGTACAACAATCTGACGGAGCATCCCTGGCCGCATCGCGTTATCGTGCCTGCCGGGCCGCCGCCCGCACCGGCCCTGGACTATACCCACGCCGACATCGAAGCCGTGCTCGCCGATTGGAACGAGGTGCTGGATGTCGACGTGGACGATCTGGACGCATTCTACCGGGCCCTGCAACGCCATGTGGTGCGCAGGCAGCGAGGCGGGCAGGCGAGAGACTGACCCCGCGAAGGGTCAGAGCCGGAAGCTGATGAAATCCAGGATTTTCGCCGCGATGTCGACGTCGCAGCAGCTTTCGATCCCCTCGAAACCCGGCGAACTGTTCGCCTCGCAGATCTTGTAGCCGTCGCCGTCGAACAGCAGGTCGATCCCTGCGATGTCGAGGCCGAGCAGCCGCGCGCTTTCCAGGGCCAGCCATTCGGCGTTGCGATCGGGGGTGAACGGCACGACTTCGCCGCCCAGCGAGAAATTCGCCTTGAAATTGTCGTTGACCGAGCGGCGCTCCATCGCGGCGACCACGCGCCCGCCGATCACGAATATGCGGATGTCGCGCCCGCGGCTGTCGGCGATGAATTCCTGGAAGATCAGGTTGGCGTTCGACTGGGTGGCGCGGATCAGCTCCATCAGATCCTCGAAATTCTGGCGGCCCTCGCACAGGAACACGCCGCTGCCCTGGCTGCCGCTGAGCGTCTTGACCACGACCGGGAAGCCCAGCTTCCTTTCGACCAGCCCGACGTCGATGGGGAATTTCGCCAGCATCGTCTTGGGGATCGGCAGCTTGGCGCGGCCGAGCAGCTGGTGGGTGAACAGCTTGTCGCGCACCGTCTCGATCGAGAGCGAAGTGTTGAAGGTGGGGACGCGCAGCCGTTCGAACTGGCGGATAACCGACAGCGCGAAATAGGTCGTGCCCGCGCCCATCCGGGGCAGCAGCACGTCAGGCAGGTCGACGACAGCGGAATCGACCATCAGGCTGCGCTCGGACGCGGCGGTGACGAGCAGTTCGAACTGTTCGGGCTTGAACACCTCGATCTCGTGACCGCGCTTTTCGCCGGTCTCGATCAGGCGTTTGACTTCATAGGCTTCGGGCTTCAGCGCGGCGGCCGAGTCCTTGTACAATATCCAGCTTTTCATGGGGTATGCTCATGCAGGGGCGGTCGCCGGCCTATAGGCCGCGACCGAGACAATTCGGGGACAGTTCATGGTAGGGGCGGCGAGAAATTCGCCGATTCTCTGAGGGTCGCGCCCCTTACGTCCCGCGCGTGTCGCCGTAAAGATGGATATGCAGCCGGTCGGTCAGGCGCAGCCCGTGCCGCATCGCCAGCGGGGCAAGCCAGCGCATGCGGTCGTACAGCGTGGCGGAATCGGTGCCTTCGGGCATCAGCTGCAGGCGGCTGGGAAGGATGCCGTATGTCCGTTTCAGTTCGAGCACTTCGTCCAGATCGGCAGGGGTCGCGATCACGAACTTGAAGAAGGCGCGCGGGTCTTCCGAATAGGCCTGCAGCCGTTCGGGGACCAGCGCGAGATCGGCGTCATTGCCGCTATGCGCGAGCTTGGGGCTGACATTGTACTGGTCGATCAGCCTGTCGAGCGCATGGGGAGCCTCGACCGTGCCGTTGGTCTCGACCTCGACGTGGAGGCGCGGGCGGATGTCGCGCAGCAGCGTGATCAGCCGCGTGAGGGCCGGGGCCTGGAGCAGGGGCTCGCCCCCGGTGACGACAAGGCGGTCGGGATCGAGGGCGAGGATCTTCTGCGCGGCGTCGTGTTCGTCGATCGCGACCTGATTCGCCTTGCGGGCAAAGCTCTCGCCGCCGCGATGCGGGCGATTGTCGCCGGAAAAGCGCCAGGTATAGGCGGTGTCGCACCACACGCAGGCCAGGTTGCAGCGCGACAGGCGCACGAACACGCTGGGCCGCCCGGTGGACGGCCCTTCGCCCTGCAGCGAGGCAAAGATTTCCGGCTCGCCCGGCTGGGTCGTGGCGAGGACGATCGGCAAGCCGCTATCCCAGCCGCGCCAGCGCTGCCGTCAGCCGTTCGACTTCCGCCGAATGGTGCGCGTGGTCGGCGCGGGCCTTTTCGACTGCCTCGGGCTTGGCGCGCTCGGTGAAATTGGCGTTCGACAACCGGCCTTCGAGCGATTTCGCTTCCTTCTGCGAAGCGGCCAGAGCCTTTTCGAGGCGGGCCTTTTCGGCGTCGATGTCGATCAGCCCTTCGAGCGGAATGACGAACGTATCCTCGCCCGCCGTCACCTGCATCGCCGCGCCCTTGGGGGCTTCGGCGAAGTTCACCGACGACAGCCGCGCCACGCGGTCGAGCGCGGCGGGATTGGCGGCGATCGCCTCCCTCGCGGTGGCGCTGGGCTGCGGCAGGAAGGCTTCGAGCTTGGCGCCGGGGGCCAGGCCAAGCTCGTTCTTGGCGCCGCGCAGCGCGGTGGTCAGCGCGATCAGCCAGTCGACCTCAGCCTTGGCGGCGGGGTCGATGTCGGCCTGCGGCTGCGGCCACCGCGCGGTGATCAGCGGGTATTCGGGCCGGTCGCCCAGCTTGGACCACAGCTCTTCGGTGATGAAGGGCATGAACGGGTGCAGCATGACGAGGATCTGGTCGAGCACCCAGCCTGCCACGGCCCTCGTTTCGGCGTCGATCTGACCCTTTATGAGTTCGAGGTACCAGTCGCAGAAATTGGCCCAGACGAACTGGTAGATCGTGTTCGCCGCTGCGTCGAAGCGCAGCGCGGCCATCGCCTCGTCCAGCGCCTTGAGCGCCGCGACGGTCTCGCCGATGATCCAGCGATTGACCGCGCTGGTCGCTTGCGGAGCGGCGATCTGCGTGGATGCGGCAATGCCGTTCGCCTCGCAGAAGCGGGCGGCGTTCCACAGCTTGGTGGCGAAATTGCGGTAACCCTCGACCCGCTTTTCATCCATCTTCACGTCGCGGCCTTGGCTTTCCATGGCGGCCATGAAGAAGCGCAGCGCATCGGCGCCGTACTGGTCGATCAGGCCCAGCGGGTCGACGACATTGCCTTTGGACTTCGACATTTTCGCGCCATCGGCGGCGCGCACCAGTCCGTGCAGATAAAGCCGAGGCCACGGCACCTCTTTCATGAAATGCATCCCCTGCATCATCATGCGCGCATCCCAGAAGAACAATATGTCGAAGCCCGAGACGAGGAGCGAGTTCGGGTAATGCTTGCGGACCAGTTCCGTGTCGTCGGGCCAGCCGAGCGTCGCGAAAGGCCATAGCGCGGAGGAGAACCATGTGTCGAGCACGTCATTGTCGCGCGTCAGCTTCACGCCTTCGCCCGCCAGCTTCTGCGCCTCTTTCTCGGTCTCCGCGACATGGACGCTGCCGTCCTCGGCATACCATGCCGGGATCTGGTGCCCCCACCACAGCTGGCGCGAGACGCACCAGGGCTGGATGTTCTCCATCCAGTTGAAGAAGGTCTTTTCCCAGCTTTTCGGCACGATCTCGATCCGGCCGTCCTTCACCGCCTCGATCGGGCCTTGGGCGAGGGTGGCGGCATCGACATACCACTGGTCGGTCAGCCAGGGTTCGATCACAACGCCGCCGCGGTCGCCATAAGGCGTGGCGATGGTGCGCGGTTCGGCGTCGTGCTCGGTCTCGTTGCCTTCCGCGTCCTTTGTGACATGCGGGATCAGGAAGCCGGCTTCCTTCATCCGCTGCACGACCAGGGTACGTGCCTCGAACCGGTCGAGGCCGAGATATTCGTCAGGGACAAGACCGTCGGCGGTCTGCACCACGCCCGCCTTGCCATCCAGCATGTTGAGCATGTCGCCCGCCGCGATGCCGGCGCGCTTGCCAACCTCGAAGTCGTTGAAATCGTGGCCGGGCGTGATCTTCACCGCGCCGGATCCGAGTTCGGGATCCGCATGTTCGTCCGCCACGATGCGAAAGCGGCGACCGGTGATGGGCTGGAGGATTTCCTTGCCGATCACGCTGGCGTAGCGCTCGTCATCCGGGTGAACGGCGACGGCCATGTCGGCCAGCATCGTCTCGGGCCGCGTGGTCGCGACCTCGATATAGTCCTGACCGCTTTCCAGCGTCACGCCGTCCGCCAGCGGATAGCGGAAGTGCCAGAAGCTGCCCTGCACCTCGCGCGTCTCGACCTCGAGGTCCGAGATCGCGGTGCCCAGCGCCGGGTCCCAGTTCACCAGCCGTTTGTCGCGGTAGATCAGGCCCTGGTTGTACAGGTCCACGAAGACCTTGAGCACGGCCTTCGAGAAATGCTCGTCCATGGTGAATTGTTCGCGCGACCAGTCCATCGAACAGCCCAGGCGGCGAAGCTGGCGGGTGATCGTGCCGCCCGATTCCTCTTTCCATTCCCAGACATTGGCGATGAACTCCTCGCGGCTCATGTCGGTGCGCTTCACGCCCTGCGAGGCGAGGTTGCGTTCCACCACCATCTGCGTCGCAATGCCCGCGTGATCGGTGCCCACCACCCACAGCGCATCCTTGCCGCGCAGCCGTTCGTAGCGGATCACGATGTCCTGCAGCGTATTGTCGAGCGCATGGCCGATATGCAGGCTGCCCGTCACGTTCGGCGGCGGGTTGACGATGGTGAACGCCTCGGCATCCGGGCGTTCGGGGCGGAACAGGCCATTATGTTCCCAATGGGCATACCAGCGCGCCTCGATCCCGGCGGGGTCGAAGGTCTTGGGCAGGTTCGTGGGTCTGGTGTCAGCATCGCTCATGCGGCGCGCTTTGCCAGCGGGCAGCCGCATGGGCAAGCACCAGAAACACGCGGCCTGCAGGGGGCAGGCGAAACGCGCCGGCGCATCAATGTCGCCAGACGCTTGTGACCGGGCGGTTTTTCGACCATGACCCGTGCCATGCGCGAATGGGCCGAATTCGATTTGCAGGAGGGCGAGGGCGGCCCGGTGCTGGTGGTGACCGGCCCGCTGACGGTCTCGTCCATCGCCCCGCTGGACTATCGCCTGCGCGAGATTGATTCGCTGCATGCCATCGACATTTCCGGCGCGACCAATATCGACACGGTCGGCGCCTGGGTGGTGATGCGCGCCTCGCGAACGCTTGACGCGCGCATCGACGGCCCGAGCAACAAGGCCAGGCGCCTGCTCGACACGGTGGAGACCTGTTCCAGCAGTGCCGACATCACCCCGCCGCGGCTGAACCTGGCGGAGCGCGTGACCAGTTCGGTCGGCGAGAGGATGTTCGGCTGGGCACGCGGCGTGGTCGGCGTCGTCGACTTCCTGGGCGCCACCATGCTGGCGCTGGGATCGGTGATCCGCCATCCCCGCCGCTTTCCGATGACCGCGCTGGTCCGCCAGTTCGAGCTGGTGGGCGTATCGGCGCTGGGCATCATCGGGCTGATGAGCTTCCTGATCGGCATCGTGATCGCGCAGCAGGGCGCGGTGCAGCTGGCGCAGTTCGGGGCCGAGATCTACACCATCAACCTGACCGGGCGGCTGGCCTTTCGCGAGCTGGGCGTGCTGATGACCGCGATCATGGTCGCGGGCCGGTCGGGCAGCGCCTTTGCCGCGCAGATCGGCACGATGAAGCTGACCGAGGAAGTGGACGCGATGCGGGTGATCGGCGTGTCGCCGATGGAACGGCTTATCCTGCCGCGCATTCTGGCAGCCGTGCTGATGATGATCCCGCTTGGCTTTTTCGCATCGGTGCTGGCGATCGTCGGCGGTGCGTTCATCGCCAATTTCGCGCTCGACATCCCGTTCTTCACCTTTTTGCAGCGCATCCGCGAGGTCGTCCCGCTGACCGACGTGTGGGTCGGCACGATCAAGGCGCCGGTGTTCGGGCTGATCGTGGCGCTGGCTGGCTGCTATCAGGGCATGCAGGTGTCCGGCAATGCCGAGGAAGTGGGCAAGCGGACCACCATGGCGGTGGTGCAGGCGATCTTTGCGGTGATCGTGCTGGACGCGTTCTTCGCCATCTTCTTTACCGAGATCGGGTGGGGCTGATGCCAAGCGAACGTTCACGCGACCTGATCGAGCAGGCCAAGGAAAAGGCCAGCTTCACGCCGCCTTCCTTCGACGGCGAATATCCGATCGTGATCGAGGACCTGACCAACGCGTTCGGCCCGCAGGTGGTGCACGAGCATCTGTCGCTGAAGGTGAAGCGGGGCGAGATCCTGGGCGTGGTCGGCGGATCGGGCACCGGCAAGTCGGTTCTGATGCGATCGATCATCGGGCTGCAGACGCCGACCGCCGGCAGGATCGAGGTGCTGGGCCGCGACCTGACCGATCCGGACAACCGCGACGACGAAAGCATCCGTTCGCGCTGGGGCGTGCTGTTCCAGGGCGGCGCGCTGTTCTCGACCCTGACCGTGGCCGAGAATGTCGAGGTGCCGCTGAAGCAGTTCTATCCCGAGATCGCGGCGAGGCTGCGGCACGAGATCTCGCGCTACAAGGTGGTGCTGTCGGGCCTGCCGGCCGAGGCGGCGAGCAAATATCCATCGGAACTGTCGGGCGGCATGAAGAAGCGCGCCGGGCTGGCGCGCGCGCTGGCGCTCGATCCCGAGCTTCTGTTCCTGGACGAGCCGACGGCGGGGCTGGACCCGGTCGGCGCGGCAGCGTTCGACCGGCTGACGCGCGAGCTGGCCGATACGCTGCGGCTGACCGTCTTCCTGATCACCCACGACCTCGACACCTTGCACGCGATCTGCGACCGGGTGGCGGTGCTGGCGGACAAGAAGGTGATCGCGGTGGGCACGATCCCCGAACTGCTGGCGACCGACCATCCGTGGATCCAGGAATATTTCAACGGGCCGCGCGGGCGCGCGGCCGAGGCATCCTATGCGACGTCGCGGGACAACCCTGACAACAGGCGCGATGCGGGTGCGATGGACAAGACAGGGCCCGACAGGGCATAGGGGCAGGCAACGATGGAAACGCGGGCAAATCATATCTGGGTGGGGGCCGTCACCCTGTTGCTGCTGGCGATGGCCGCCGCATTCGTCATCTGGATCGCCCGGCTGAACGAAGGCGCGCAGAACGAATACGACATCTTCTTCAAGCAGTCGGTCAGCGGCCTGGCCCGCGGGTCCGAAGTTGCCTATGCGGGCGTCCCCGTCGGCAAGGTGACCCGGATCGAGCTGTGGGAGAAGGACCCTGAATTCGTGCGCGTGCGCGTCACGGTGGACGAGGAGGTGCCGATCCTGCAGGGCACCACCGCGACGATCCAGGGCAGCTTCACCGGCGTATCGACCATCCAGATGGAAGGCGCGGTGCGCGGCGCTCCGCCGATTACCGAGCCGGGGCCCGAAGGCGTGCCCGTGATCCCGACCAAGCGCGGCGGGCTGGGCGAATTGCTGACCAATGCCCCGCTGCTGATGGAGCGATTGGCCAATCTGACCGAGCGGCTGACCATGGTGCTGTCCGACCAGAACCAGGAATCGATCGAGGGCATCCTGCAGAACACCAACCGCATGACGCGCGACCTTGCCGAGGCGACGCCGCGGATCGACCAGACCATGGCCGAGCTGCAGGCGACGCTGCGGCAGGCGACGCAGACCCTGGCCGAGTTCGAGCGCGTGGCGCAATCGACCGATCGGCTGGTGAACGGCGAGGGGCAGTCGCTGGCCGACCAGCTGCGCCAGACGCTGCAGAGCGCCGAGAGTGCGATGACCACGCTGGAGGCGACGATCGACGACGTGCGGCCTGCCGCGCAGCAGCTGTCGTCGAGCACTCTGCCCGAGACCGAGGCCGCGATCCGCGACCTGCGCGCCACCACGCGGGCGCTGCGCAATGTGACCGAAAAGCTGAACGACGATGGTGCGGGGGCCTTCCTGAACAGCCAGCCCCTGCCGGAGTATGAGCCGTGATGATTGTGAAGCGCGTTCTTTCCCTGGCAGCCGCCGCATTGCCGGCCGCCTTGCTGGCGTCATGCGTCAGCATCGGCGCGGGCGGCGACCCGCCGGAGCAGCTGATTACCCTGACCGCGCGCACCACCGCGCCGGCCGGCGCGACCAGCCAGGGCACGGTGGATTCTGCCATCTTCGTGTTCGAACCCGAGGTCGAGGATCGGCTGGACGTCAATCGCGTGCCGGTGCAGATCGACCCATCGAGCGTCGCCTATCTGCAGAACGCGTTCTACGTCGACCATCCCTCGCGCCTGTTTCAGGGATTGCTGGCCGAAACCCTGCGCGTTTCCACGGGACGCCTGGTGATCGCGGGTGCCGATCCGGGCCTTCCCAATCGCACGCGCCTGTATGGCCGGCTGGTCGAGATGGGCTATGACGTGCCGTCGATGTCGGTGACCGTCACCTATGACGCGGTGCGCGTCGATCCCGAGGGCAACATCAACGCGCAGCGGTTCTCGCACAGCGTGCCGGGCATCGCGGCGGATTCGATCTATGTGGCGCCCGCGCTCAACGATGCGGCGAACGAGGTTGCCGCATCGGTGGCGCAATGGATGGGCGGGTTTCAAGGCTAGGCGACAGGCTGCGTCAGCCGGGGAACGGGCTGCCTTTCAGCAGGCCTGCCAGATGGGCCGCGTTCGATGCGACCATCGCGGCCGTCTGGGTAACCTTGTCGGGCACCTGCTTCAGGTCCTTGAAATCGGTCGATCCCATCGCCTCGCCGACCCAGTAGCAATTGGCGACCGGCGGGATGGTCCAGCCGGTGTCGTTCAGCGACTGGAAGATCTGCGAGGACGCCCAGTGCGCGCCATCCTCGTTCCCGACGATGCAGCACACCGCCAGCTTGCCATAGCTGGGCATGCGGCCCTGGTCGTCGGTTTCGGACAGGAAGGCGTCCATCCGTTCCAGCACGCGCTTGGCGACCGAACTGATCTGGCCCATCCAGATCGGGGTGCCGAAGATCAATATGTCGTGCTTCAGGATCTCTTCGCGCAGCGATGGCCAGTCGTCGCCCTCGCCCTCGTCCGAGGTTACGCCGGGCAGGATGTTGTGCGCGGCGGCGCGGATGGTGCGGGCGACCTTCACGTCATGCTCGGCAAAGGCCTTTTGCACGACCTGGATCATCGAATCGGTGGACGATACGGCGCTTTCGTCGCCTTTCAGCGTGCAGTTGATGGCGATGGCCGTGGGGGTGTTGGTGGACATGGGGGCTTCTCCTTGTTTGCCGAAGAAGCGGGCGGGCGGCGTTAAGGTTCCGCCTTCAAGATGGCCCCAAGGTGCAGGGTCAGGGTTCGGGTGCGTCGGCGTCCCGGGCCAGAAGCGCGAAATCCCGCGCCAGTGCGAAGCCGCGCGCCCGCGCGTCGCGGCGGGAAAGCGCCTCGGCTTCCCAGCCCCATTGCTGCGCCTGCCAGTCCTCTTCCAGATTGGCCGCGGCGAACAATGTTTCGGCGTCCTGCCCGCCGTCCAGCGCCGCGAGCCCGGCGATCAGCGAGGCGGACAGGCTAGCCAGGTTCTGCAGCGCGGCCAGGGTGAAGCCGTCCATCGCGGCCAGATCTTCGGCGATGCGGGCGCGAGTTTCGGCGGGATGCGGCGCATAGGTGATGCCGGTCACGCGCGAAAAGCGGCAATCCAGCGCCTTTTCCGCGGCGAGCACCAGCGGTTCCCAGACCTCTTCCTGCCGTTCGCGCAGTGCATCGCCCTCATCGGCGAGGTAGCACAGCGTATCGGTTTCGGCGAAGGGCATGATCGCGGCGATGGCGATGACGGGATCGCGCGAGACGCGGTCGATCGCGTAATCGGCCATGTCGCGCAGCACGAAGCCCGCGGGATCGATCGTCTCGCCCTGCGCGGCCCATTCCTGCGCCAGCGCATCGGCCAATGCGCGCGTCGGCACGATCTGCGGCGCGCCGCCCTGCGTCTTCAGTCCGCGCCCGTCGAGCGTGACCTGCCAGCCGCCAGCCTCGGCCCTGACGTCGACATCCTTGTAGAAACGCTTCATGGCAGGAGCCGGTCGTCCGATGAGTTGTGGGATCCCGATGAGTTGCGGGCCTGCGACGACCTGCGAGCCAGCGCCTCGCTGTTCCAGGCACGGGCCATCATGCGCGGCACCAGCAGCGCTTCGGCCATGCCGGCGACCAGCAGCACGAAGCCCAGCCAGCGGGGCAGTCCATCGGGCCAGGGAATGTCGGCCGCCGCCGCCAGCAGGCCATAGACCGCGACGGCCACGCCGGCCATGCGCGCCAGCTGCATCGCGAAGAAACGCGCCGCCGCGGGATCAGCCATGGGGCACCGTGAGCATGGCGGCCAGCTCCTCGACCGTGTCGACGACGCGGTCGGCGCCGGTCGCCAGCAGTTCCTCGGCATGGTGATAGCCCCAGTCGACGCCGATCGCGCGCACGCCCGCGGCGCTGGCCATCAGCATGTCGAAGCTGGTGTCGCCGATCATCACCGCGTCCTGTGCCTGCGCCCCGGTTTCCCAGAGCACGGCGGTGATCATCGCGGGATCGGGTTTGGACGGGTGGTCGTCGGCGGTCTGCAGGCTGCAGAACAGATCGGAGATGCCGTGCGCGGCCAGGCAGTGGCGCAGGCCGCGCCGCGACTTGCCGGTCGCGACGGCCAGCTGCCAGCCATCCTGGTGCAGCCGCCTGAGCAAGGGGCCGATGCCTTCGAACAGGGGCTCGTCGATGCGGCCCTGGCGGCGGTGTTCGCGAAACGCGATGCGATAGCTCTCGGCCAGCATTTCCTGCTGATCGGGCGTGCTTTCGGGCAGCAGCAAGCCCATCGCCTGCGGTAGCGACAGGCCCACCGCGCGGCGGATCAGCGCGCGCGACGGCGCGGCGAGGGATGCTGCGGCAAACGCCTCCTCCATTGCCTCGCACACATTGGCCTGTCCGTCGACCAGCGTGCCGTCGCAATCGAAAATGGCGATCCGGCTCATCTGCTGCCGGGCTTTCGGGGGGAGGGCTTTCGGGATGCGGGCTTGCCGGCAGCTTTGCCAGGCGGCCTGCCAGCGGGCTTGCCGGATGACCTGCCGGATGACTTGGCGGCAGGTTGCGGGCTACCCTTTCCCTTCTTCACGCCGCTCCGCTTGACCCCGCCCTTCTCGAACGGGGCCGCTGCGTCCGAACGCTTGGTGGTCGGCTTGCCGGGCTTGGGCGATCCGGTGGTTCGGTCGCGGCGTTCGCCCCGGCGTTCCTTGCGCAGATCCTTGGCATGGCGGCGCGCGGCGATCTTCCTGTCCTCGCGCGAGGGGGGCGGGGGGCCTTCCTCGGGCAGGGCGGCAGACGCATTCTCGTCGAAGCCGAGCTGCTGCATGCTGGCCGCGAAATGGTCGGGCAGCGGTGCCGTGACGTCGAGCGGCGTGCCATCGGGATGGTCGATGATCAGGCGCCGGGCATGCAGGTGCATCTTGCGGCTGATGCTGCCGGTCAGGAACGCGGCCTGCCCGCCATATTTGCCGTCGCCCACGATGGGATGGCCGATCGCGGCCAGATGCACGCGCAGCTGGTGGGTGCGGCCCGTCAGCGGCTCGAGCTCTACCCAGGCGGCCCGGTTGCCCGCGCGGTCGACGACGCGATATTTCGTGCGGGCGGGCTGGCCTTCGGGATCGGGCATCATCTTTTCGCCCCCGGTGCCGGGCTGCTTCGCCAGCGCGAGGTCGATGGTGCCGGCCGAGATGTCGGGCACGCCCGTCACCAGCGCCCAGTAGATCTTCTTGGCGCTGCGGCCCGAGAACCGCTTGGAAAAGAACGCGGCGCTGCCCGGGGTGGCGGCGGTCAGCAGCACGCCCGACGTATCCTTGTCGAGCCGGTGGACGAGGCGCGGGCGGGGGACCTTGCTGTCTTCTTCCGGCACGAAGGCTTCGAGCAGGCGGTCGACGTGGTGCTTGGTGCCGGTGCCGCCCTGCGTGGCAAGCCCGGGCGGCTTGTTCAGCACGATGGCGGCGCGGTCGCGGTGAAGGACCATCTCGTCCGCCTCGGCCAGTTCCTCGTCGCTCAGCTGGATGCGCTGGCGCTGCGGCCCCTTTGACAGGCTTTCGCCGCCGGGGGGGACGCGGATTTCCTGCCCCGCGACGATCCGGTCCTCGGGCTTGGCGCGCTTGCCGTCGACGCGGATCTGGCCGGTGCGCGCCCAGCGCGAGATGGTGTTGAAACCGATCTGCGGCATGTGCCGCTTGAACCACCGGTCGAGGCGCGCGCCATCGTCGTCGTGGCCCACGGTGAAGCGGCGGATCGTATCCTCTTGAGCCGGGAATTGTTCAGGCATCAAAGGGTCCCTCGTGCAAATGTCAGGCCTGCGACCAGTCCAGCAAGACCCAGCACCAGCGAAGCGATGATATAGATGAGTGCCAGCCCCGCTTCGCCGCGCTGCCACAGCAGCACGGTTTCCATCGAGAAGCTGGAGAATGTAGTGAAGCCGCCCAGCAGGCCGACGCCCAGCAGCAGGCGCCATGGCTCGCCGCCCCCGCCGGTCGATGCGTCGTGGCGGGCGAGCCAGGCGATCAGCACGCCCATCGCCGCACTGCCCAGCGCATTGGCCGTCAGCGTGGCCCACGGGAAAGCCAGCGCCTGCGGCGGCGACAGATGCGTCACCAGCCGCCCCAGCTGATAGCGCAGCACGGCCCCCGTGCCGCCGCCCAGGGCGACGAGAAGCGATGCGGCAAGATGTGAAAGCGGCGTTGCCATGGAACCATTGTGTGTAACGGGGGAGGGGGCTCGGCGAAAGGGGTAGTGGTCATCGACCTTCTTTGCCTGTGGATTTGCGTCCGATGGGCCTTTTGTGGTAGTAACGCAACAGTTGGTGGATGCATCCGGCCGATTCCCTTAACAAGCGCGCTTGCTTTGCGGGGTCCGTGCTGTTAGCGGCGCCGCCGGTTCAGGCCGGTCCCGTGGGGATTCGGCCCACGCAGTATTTTTAAGCAGATCACACGGCGCTCGCGGCGATTCGCTTCCCGCAGGTGTCCTGTCAGAAACCGAGGTAATAGCGTTTTATGCAAATCATCGTTCGCGATAACAATGTCGACCAGGCTCTCCGTGCACTCAAGAAGAAGCTGCAGCGCGAGGGCGTCTATCGCGAGATGAAGCTGCGTCGCCACTTCGAGAAGCCCAGCGAGAAGCGCGCCCGCGAAAAGGCCGCTGCCGTTCGCCGCGCCCGCAAGCTGGAGCGCAAGCGGATGGAACGCGACGGCGTTCGCTAAGGACTGAAGGTTCGGAGCGGCCGTGCGGGCCCGCATCGCTAGCCGCTTGAACCTTGTCGCCGCATAAGCCAAAGGGGCGCGGGAACTTCCTTCCCGCGCCCTTTTTGCATCTCTTACGGAAAGCGCATCACATCATGACGGAAATCACTCGCGTCCCGCTTCAGCCGATCGGCAAGGGTATCCTCTCCAAGCTCTGGATCGGTATCGCCATCGCGGTGCTGCTGGCTGCGGGCGCCGCATGGGCGACGCGCTATCAGGGGCTGGAAGTCACCACCCTGTCCGAAGGCACTGGCGGTTCGCCCACGATGGAGGACATCGTGAACGTGAACTACGAAGGCAGGCTGGCCGACGGCACCGTCTTCGATTCGGCCGATGGCGCGATCTTCCCGGTGGCGGGCGTGGTGCCCGGCTTTGGCCAGGCGCTGCAGCAGATGAAGCGCGGCGGCCGGTACGAGGTGTTCATCCCCGCCGACCAGGCCTATGGCGCGGAAGGGGCGGGCGACCGCATTCCCCCCAATGCCGACCTGACCTTCACCGTCGAGCTGATCGATTTCCGTTCCGAAGCAGAGCTGCGCGCGATCCAGCAGCAGATGCAGCAGATGGGCCTTGGCGGCATGGCGCCGCCGCAGGGTGCACCCCAAGGCGTGCCCGCCGGGCAATAAGCGCGGGGATTAAGCACCCGGCACGTCAACAGACGCTTGGCATGGGCGCGATGGCAAGCTAATCGCGCCGCCATGTCTGTCGATAAAGCAACGGTCGAAAAGATCGCCTCGCTGGCCCGCATCGCCCTGCGCGACGGGGAAGCCGAGGCGTTCGTTCCCGAACTCAACCAGATCCTCGACTGGGTCGAACAGCTTGGCGAGGTCGACGTGACCGGCGTCGAGCCGATGACCGCGGTCATTCCGGGCACGCTGCGGCTGCGCGATGACGTGGTCGATGCCGACCCGCTGACCGGCGGCAACCGGCGCGAGGACGTGCTGGCCAACGCGCCCGCCGCCGAACACGGTTTCTTCGGCGTGCCCAAGGTGATCGAATAATGAGCAATCTGACCGAACTGGGCGTCGCGGCGATCCGCGACGGTGTCGCGGGCGGCGAATTCACCGCGGTCGAGGTGGCGGAGGCGTTCAACGCCAATGTCGCGGCGGCCAGCAGCCTCAACGCCTTTATCGTGGCGACCCCCGAAGCGGCGGTCGATGCGGCCAAGGCGGTCGATGCCAAGCGCGCCGCGGGCGAACCCTTGGGCAAAATGGGCGGCGTGCCGATCGGCATGAAGGACCTGTTCGCCACCAAGGGCGTGCAGACCACCGCGGCCAGCCACATCCTTGAGGGCTTTACTCCGCAGTACGAATCGACCGTGTCGCAGAAACTGTGGGACGCGGGCGCGGGCATGCTGGGCAAGCTGAACCTGGATCAGTTCGCGATGGGTTCGTCGAACGAGACGAGCTATTTCGGCAATGTCATCAGCCCGTGGCGCAGGAAGGATGGCGGCAATGCGGCGCTGGCCCCCGGCGGTTCGTCGGGCGGATCCTCGGCGGCGGTGGCGGCGCGTCTGGCACCGGCGGCGACCGGCACCGATACCGGCGGATCGATCCGCCAGCCAGCGGCCTTCACCGGCATCACCGGGATCAAGCCCACCTATGGCCGCTGCTCGCGCTGGGGCGTGGTGGCGTTTGCCTCGTCGCTCGACCAGGCAGGGCCGATGGCGCGCGACACGCGCGACTGCGCCATCATGCTCGAGGCGATGGCGGGATTCGATCCAAAGGATGCGACCTCGCTCGACATGCCGGTGCCCGAATGGGAAGCGGGGCTGAACCCCGACATGACCGGCAAGCGCATCGGCATACCGCGCGAATACCGCATGGACGGGATGGACGAGGATGTCGCGAAAAGCTGGGACGAGGGCATCGCGTGGATGAAGGACGCGGGCGCCGAGATCGTCGACATCTCGCTGCCGCATACCAAATATGCGCTGCCCGCCTATTACATCATCGCACCTGCCGAGGCGTCCTCGAACCTCGCGCGCTATGACGGGGTGCGTTACGGCTTGCGCGACCTGCCCGATGGCGCCGGGCTGCAGGACATGTATGCCGCGACCCGCGCCGACGGCTTCGGGCCCGAGGTCAAGCGCCGCATCATGATCGGCACCTATGTGCTGAGCGCGGGTTTCTATGACGCCTATTACAACCAGGCGCAGAAGATCCGCACGCTGATCGCCCAGGATTTTGCCAAGGCCTTCGGGCAGTGCGACGTGATCCTCGCCCCGACCTGCCCGACCGCAGCCTTCGCGCTGGGCGAGAAGACGAGCGATCCGCTGGCGATGTATCTGAACGACGTGTTCGCGGTGCCCGCCAGCCTTGCCGGGCTGCCGGCGATGAGCGTTCCGGCCGGCATGAACCGCGAGGGGCTGCCGCTGGGCCTGCAGATCATCGGCAAGGCCTTCGACGAGCAAGGCGTGCTGAACGCCGGGCTGGCGATCGAGAAGGCGGCGGGTTTCGTGGCGACGCCGGACCGGTGGTGGTGAACGTCTCGCCGGAATATACTCTGGCGATGGCATCGCTGAACGCCTCGCTGCAGTCGATCCGGATGATCGCGAGCACGGGCCTCGTCTCGCCGCGCGACGTCGATGTGTCGCTGGAAGGCGTGGCCCGGACGCTGGAGCATCTGCCGGACGAACTCTCGTCGCGGATCATGCCGATCCTCGACAAGCAATTCGCCGCGATCAAGCGCGCTGCCGAACTGAACTGGGACGAAGAATGAGCGAATATCGTATTCACGGCGCAACGGGCGAGTGGGAGGTCGTGATCGGCCTGGAAGTCCACGCGCAGGTCACTTCGCAGGCCAAGCTGTTCTCCTCGGCCGCGACCGCGTTCGGGGCGGAGCCCAATACGCAGGTGTCGCTGGTCGATGCCGCGATGCCGGGCATGCTGCCCGTGCCGAACCGCGAATGCATCCGCCAGGCGGTGCGCACCGGCATGGCGATCGACGCGCAGATCAACAAGTGGAGCCGGTTCGACCGCAAGAACTATTTCTACGCCGACCTGCCGCAGGGCTACCAGATCAGCCAGCTCTATCATCCGCTGGTGGGCGAGGGGCATCTGGACATCGCGCCGGACGACAAGGATCCCGAGAACACCAAGCGTATCGGTGTCGAGCGCATCCATGTCGAACAGGACGCGGGCAAGCTGATGCACGACCAGCATCCGACCATGTCCTATGTCGACCTCAACCGCAGCGGCGTCGCGCTGATGGAGATCGTGTCGAAGCCCGACATGCGCTCGCCCGCTGAGGCGGGCGCCTATGTGCGCAAGCTGCGTTCGATCCTGCGCTATGTCGGGTCGTGCGACGGGAACATGGAGGAAGGATCGATGCGGGCCGACGTCAACGTGTCCGTCCGCAAGGCAGGGGAAGAATTCGGCACGCGGACCGAGACGAAGAACGTCAATTCGGTGCGCTTCGTGATGCAGGTCATCGAGTATGAGGCGAACCGGCAGATCGACGTGCTGGAATCGGGCGGCAAGGTCGACCAGGAAACCCGCCTGTTCGATCCCGACACCGGCACAACGCGCACCATGCGGTCGAAGGAAGACGCGCATGACTATCGCTATTTTCCCGATCCGGACCTGCTGCCGCTGGAGCTGGACGATGCGTTCCTGCACGATTGCCGGGAATCGCTGCCCGAACTGCCCGACGCCAAGCGCCACCGGTATGAGAACGAGCTGGGGCTGACCGCCTATAACGCGAACCAGCTGACCGCCGATGTCGACGTCTATAATAGGTTCGAGGATGTGCTGGCGGCGACCGCCGACAAGACCGGCAAGCCGGAGAAGGACGTCGCGACGCAGGTGGCCAACTGGGTGCTGTCGGTCGCGCCGGGCGTGAAGAACGCCACCGAAGGCGCGGTGGAGGCGAACGATACCACCGCTGCCAATGCGGGCATCCTGGCGCTGGCGGCGGCCAATGTCGTGTCGGGCGGGCAGGCGAAGGAGATCTACGAGATCGTCCTGAAGACCGGCCGCGAACCGGACGAGATCGCCGAGACCGAGGGGCTGAAGCAGAACAGCGACACCGGTGCGATCGAGGCGGTGATCGACGAGGTGCTGGCCGCCAACGAGGACAAGGTCGCCGAATATCGCGGCGGCAAGGACAAGCTGTTCGGCTTCTTCGTCGGCCAGACGATGAAGGCGATGAAGGGCAAGGGCAATCCCGCCGTGGTGAACGATGTGCTGAAGGCCAAGCTGGGCTGACCTTTGCGCCGCGACGAGGCCAGACGAAAAGGGGCGCCGGTCATGGCCTGACCGGCGCCCCTTTTCCTTTGTGCGTTGCCGATTATTCGGCCGCTTCGCCCACGGTCGCGGTTTCGACCGTCAGGCCCAGCTGGTCGAGCTGCGGGCGCACCGTCGCCGCATCGCCCACCACGACCCAGACGAGGCCGTCGTCCAAGTTCTGCTCGCGCGCGACCTGGTCGAGCATGGCGGGGGTCAGCGCTTCGTACTTGGCGGGAAGCAGCTCGTAGTAATTGTCCGGGCGGTCCAGCTCGACGATATTGACGAGGCCGGCCAGCACGCCGCCGCTCGTCTCGAACGTGCCGGGCAGGCCGCGCACTTCGCCATTCACCGTCCGGACCAGCTCGTCCTCGCTCACCCCGTTGGCGGTGAGGAAGCCGTCCATCTGTTCGCGCAGCGCCGCGATTGAATCGCCGGTGCGGTCGGCCTGGACCGGCGCATAGACCGCAAAGGCGACCTGCTCTTCGGGCGAGACGAGCAGGCTGCGCACGCCATAGGACCAGCCCTTGGTCTCGCGCAGGTCCGAGTTGAGGCGTGACAGGAAGCTGCCGCCCAGCACGCTGTTCGCGGCATCCAGCGCGACGAGGTCGTCGGTACCCTTCTTGTCGATCACCTTGCCCGCGAAGATCATCGACTGCGGCGAGGCGGGCCGGTCGATCAGGATCACGCGCGGTTGCGGCGCGGGCAGCGCGACGTCGAAGTTTTTCTCAGGCGCAGGGGCGGAAGGGCGCGCCCAGTTGCCGAACGCCTGCCGGGCAAGGCTGGTGACCTGCTCCATCGTCACGTCGCCCACGACATAGAGCCGCGCCTGGTCGGGCCGCAGCCAGGTCGAATGGAACTTGCGCAGGTCCTGCGTGGTCAGTTCGGTCACGACGCTGGCTTCGCCCAGACCGCTTGGCGGAACGCCATAGGGATGGGCCGGGCCGTAGATCGCGGGCATCAGCACCTTTTGCGCGACCGCCAACGGCTGCGTATTCTCGGCATTGATGCGGTTGAGCTGCTGGCTGCGGACACGCTCCAGCTCGCTGGTGTCGAACGCGGGGTTGCGTACGTAATCGGCCAGCAGCGCGAAGCTCTGCGCCAGATTGGGCTCCAGCGCCGAGAGGGTGAACACGGTGTTGTCGCGATTGGCGCTTCCGCTGATCGAGGCGCCAAGACGTTCCTGCGCGATCGCCAGTTCGGTCGCGTCCAGCGTGGTGGTGCCGGCGTCCATCGCTTCCAGCATCAGCGACTGGGTGCCCAGCGCGTCCTTGGGATCGGCGGCGTGGCCCGCATCGAAGCTGATCTGCGCGGTGATCATCGGCACGCCTTCGCGCTGCGCGAGGTAGATCTCCATCCCGTTGTTCAGAACGGCGCGCTGGATGTCGGGAAATTCGAGCGGCTGCAGATCGCCCATCGCAGGCAGCGAGGAGCGGTCCGGTTCCGCCTTGGGAGCCGCGACCACGGGGCCGGTCATGCTGCCGGGCTGCCAGAAATATTCGGGCGTGCGCATCGGCGGCGTCTTGCCGGTGACATAGCCGCCGCGGTTCTCGCCGCCTTCCTGACGCTTGCCGGGCATGACGGTCAGGCGGAACACCGGCCGGTCGAGCCAGCGGATTGCCGCGTTCTGCACTTCCTCGGGCGTGACGGAGGCGATGCGGGCCAGCCGCTTCTTGTAGAATTCCGGATCGTCCGCATAGAGCAGGCCCTGCGCCAGCGTCGGCGCCTTGCCGTCGAACCCGCCCAGATTGTCGAGCCCGCGGATTTCCGCCGCCGCATATTGGGTGGCGGCGCGCTGCAGCTCGTCCTCGGTCGGGCCATTGGCGATCAGGTCGGCAAGCTCGGCATCGAGTGCGGCCTCGAGATCGGCCAGTTCCACGCCCGGCTTCAGATCGGCATAGACCTCGAACTGTCCGGCCTGCGCGAAGGTGCTGGTCTGCGCGACCGCCGAGACGGCCAGCTGCTTGCCGCGCACGAGCTGGTTGTCGAGTCGCGAGGACGCAAGGCCGCCCAGCACGCGCGCCGCCATTTCCAGCGGCACCGCGTCCTGGTCGTTCAGGCCCGGAATTGCCCACAGGCGATAGACGCGCGGGGTCGACACCTGGTCGTAGATCACCTTGGACACCGGCGCGTCGAGCGTAGGGACGGGAGCCTCCACCGGCTCGATCTCCGGCCCGGCGGGGATGGAGCCGAACCAGCGGTTCACCTTTTGCTTGGCGGTTTCGACATCGATGTCGCCCGCCAGCACCAGCACGGCATTGTTGGGCCCGTAATGGCCGGTAAACCAGCTTTTCACATCCTCCAGCGTGGCGCCGGAAAGATCGTCCATCGAGCCGATGGTCGAGTGATGATAGGGATGGCCCGAGGGATAGAGCGTCTCGAGCTGTTCGTATTCCACCATGCCGAAGGGCTGGTTGTCGCCCTGCCGCTTCTCGTTCTGGACGACGCCGATCTGGTTATCGAGATTTTCCTGCGTCACCGCGCCCAGCAGGTGGCCCATGCGATCGGATTCGAGGAACAGCGCGGTATCGAGCGCGCCGGTCGGCACAGTCTGGAAATAGTTGGTGCGGTCGAACCAGGTAGTGCCGTTGAAATCGGTCGCGCCGACCTGCTGCAGCGGTTCGAAGAAATCGCCGGGGGCGTTTTCCGACCCGTTGAACATCAGATGCTCGAACAGATGGGCAAAGCCGGTCTTGCCGCGCGGCTCGTGCTTGGATCCGACGCCGTACCAGACCGAAACCGCCACGACGGGTGTCTTGCGGTCTTCGTGGACCAGCACGGTCAGGCCGTTTTCAAGCGTGAACATCTGGTACGGAATGTCGACGCCCGCGATCAGCTCTTCCAGTGGGGCGGGTTCGGCCTGGGCCGGGGCCGCGGGGATAGCCTGGTTGGCGAGTGCGGTCGCGGCGGGGGCAGCCATGATCGAGACGGCCGAGGCGGCGATGAGCAGCCTTGTATTGAGGCGCATGAGATCTCCAGTCCGAAATGGCGCGTGCCCGGTCTTCCTTTCCATCCGGTGGAAGGGTGCCTGCCCGCGCAGATGGTTGCTACTGTTATCAAAAGGAGCGGCGGTTTCCAGCCAATTGCGGACTTTCGTCGAAGGGAATCGCGTTTTCGTCGATCAGGGGCGTCCGGGGCAGGGTTGAAATTGCCGGGCGCTGTCCGAAATTCATGCCGGCAGCGAAAAACGCGTCTCAAAAACGGGTGCAGGAGGCTTGTGTTGTAAATAGGCAACACTATCTTGTGTTGGATCGAAGGTGCCGCTGTTGGGCCTTCGGCGTCAATTGGCCTGCCAAGGCAATGAGGGGCAACATCCCATGAATCTGGAAAAATTCACCGATCGCGCCAAGGGCTTCCTGCAAGCGGCGCAGACCGTGGCGATCCGCATGAACCATCAGCGGATCAGCCCGGCGCATATTCTGAAGGCCCTGCTGGAAGACGGCGAGGGCATGGCATCCGGCCTGATCCAGCGCGCGGGCGGCAATGCCGGTTTCGCGCAGGCCGAGATCGACGAGGCGCTGGGCAAGGTGCCGCAGGTGTCGGGCGGCGGGGCGCAGCAGACGCCGGGCCTGGACAACGATGCCGTGCGCATGCTGGACCAGGCCGAGCAGCTGGCGACCAAGTCGGGCGACAGCTATGTCACCGTGGAACGGCTGCTGCTGGCGCTGACCCTGGCGACCACGACGTCTGCAGGGCAGGCGCTGAAGGCTGCGAACCTGACTCCGCAGGCGCTGGAGGCGGCGATTACCGAGCTGCGCGGCGGGCGCAAGGCCGATACCGCCAGCGCCGAGGAAAGCTATGACGCGCTGGAGAAATACGCCCGCGACCTGACCGAGGCTGCGCGCGAGGGGAAGCTGGATCCCGTGATCGGCCGCGACGAGGAAATCCGCCGCACCGTGCAGATCCTGGCCCGCCGCACCAAGAACAATCCCGCGCTGATTGGCGAGCCCGGCGTGGGCAAGACCGCCATTGCCGAGGGGCTGGCGCTGCGCATCGCCAATGGCGACGTGCCGGATTCGCTCAAGGATCGCCGCCTGATGGCGCTCGACATGGGCAGCCTGATCGCGGGCGCGAAATATCGCGGCGAGTTCGAGGAACGGCTGAAGAGCGTGCTGGACGAGGTGAAGGGCGCAGAGGGCGAGATCATCCTGTTCATCGACGAGATGCACACGCTGATCGGCGCGGGCAAATCCGAAGGCGCGATGGACGCGGGCAATCTGCTGAAGCCCGCGCTCGCCCGCGGTGAGCTGCATTGCATCGGCGCGACCACGCTGGATGAATACCAGAAATATGTCGAGAAGGACCCCGCGCTGCAGCGGCGTTTCCAGCCAGTGTTCGTGGGCGAGCCTACGGTCGAGGACACGATCTCGATCCTGCGCGGGCTGAAGGAGAAGTACGAGCTTCACCACGGCGTGCGCATCACCGACGGGGCGATCGTCGCGGCCTCGACGCTGTCGAACCGCTATATCTCGGACCGCTTCCTGCCCGACAAGGCGATCGACCTGATGGACGAGGCCGCCAGCCGCATCCGCATGGAGGTGGAGTCCAAGCCCGAGGAGATCGAGAACCTCGACCGCCGGATCATCCAGCTGAAGATCGAGGAATCGGCGCTGTCGAAGGAAACCGATTCCGCGTCGCAGGACCGGCTGGCCTCGCTGCGCGAGGAACTGGCGAACCTTGAGCAGCAGTCGAGCGAGCTGACCACCCGCTGGCAGAACGAGCGCGACAAGATCGCGGCCGAGGGCAAGATCAAGGAAGAGCTGGACCAGGCCCGCATCGAGCTGGAACAGGCGCAGCGCGCGGGCGACCTCGCCAGGGCGGGCGAGCTGTCATACGGCAAGATCCCGGCGCTGGAAAAGCAGCTGTCCGAAGCCGCCGCGCAGTCAGAAAACGCGCTGCTGCGCGAGGAAGTGACCGAGGACGACATCGCCGGTGTCGTCAGCCGCTGGACCGGCGTGCCAGTCGACCGGATGATGGAGGGCGAGCGCGAGAAGCTGCTCAAGATGGAGGAGGTCATCGGCACCCGCGTCATCGGGCAGGAACAGGCGGTGCAGGCGGTGTCAAAGGCGGTGCGCCGCGCGCGTGCGGGCCTGCAAGATCCGAACCGCCCGCTGGGCAGCTTCCTGTTCCTGGGCCCCACGGGCGTCGGCAAGACCGAGCTGACGAAAGCCCTGGCCGAATTCCTGTTCGACGACGACAGCGCGATGGTCCGCATCGACATGTCGGAGTTCATGGAGAAGCACGCGGTTGCCCGGCTGATCGGCGCTCCTCCGGGCTATGTCGGCTATGAGGAAGGCGGCGTGCTGACCGAGGCCGTGCGGCGCAGGCCATACCAGGTCGTGCTGTTCGACGAGGTCGAGAAGGCGCACAGCGACGTCTTCAACGTGCTGCTGCAGGTGCTGGACGATGGCCGTCTGACCGACGGGCAGGGCCGCGTGGTCGATTTTTCGAACACGCTGATCATCCTGACCTCGAACCTGGGTAGCCAGTACCTTGCCAACATGGACGACGGGCAGAAGGTGGAGGATGTCGAGCCGCAGGTGATGGACGTGGTGCGCGGGCATTTCCGCCCCGAGTTCCTCAACCGGCTGGACGAGATCATCCTGTTCCACCGCCTTGGCGCCGAACACATGGCGCCAATCGTCGAGATCCAGGTGAAGCGCGTGCAGAAGCTGCTGAAGGACCGCAAGATCGTGCTGGACCTGACCGACGCGGCCAAGCGCTGGCTGGGACGGGTCGGCTACGATCCGGTCTATGGCGCAAGGCCGCTGAAGCGCGCGGTCCAGCGCTATGTGCAGGACCCGCTGGCCGACATGCTGCTGGGCGGGCAGGTTCCCGACGGATCGACGGTGCATATCGACGAGGGGGACGGGGCGCTGAATATCTCGGTCGCCTGATCCGGTCTGCACTCATGGCGGCGTGCCCGATCGGCTTGACCCCGGCGGGCGCGCTGTTAGCGTTCTGACCATCTGACAGGCGGATGCCTGCATGTATTGGAAAAGCTGGATGAAGAAGGCGAAACAAACTGGTTCCACCTCGGCGGCGGCGGCGTTGGCTTTCCTGGCCGTCTCCTTGGCTTCGCCCGTCGCACACGCACAGGAGGAGCGGGAATCGCGCCTTCTGGCGCCGTTCGCGGAATGCGGATCGATCAGCGAGAATGCAGAGCGGCTGGCATGCTTCGACATGGCGCTTGACCGGCTGCCGGAAATTCGTGCTGCCGAAGAGCGGCGCGATGCGCAGTTGAGTGCCGACACCTTTGGCCTGACCCAGCGCGAAAGGCAGGACGCCGGACCCGGGCCTTTCGCAGATGCCGGGGCGGACGCGGCTTATGCCGCCGGTCTGGACCGTGATGAAGAAGGCAATTTCACGATGACCATGACGATCGAGGACGTGCTGGTGAACGAGAGGCGCAGCACGGTAATCCTGTTCGACAACGGGCAATTGTGGCGAGAGACCGGGAACGGCAATCTGCGGGGGCTTCGCCGGGGCTGGGAGGCGACCATATCGTCGAGCGACTTCGGCGGGTACCGGCTGCGCGTTCCCAATCGCAACGGATTCATGGGGGTGCAGCGCGTTCGCTGATTCCGCTGGCGGCAGCGCATAACGGTGCGGCGGCTTGTGTGAAACGCGCGACGTGCGACGGTCGCCGGTGGAGCGGTATCGCGATCGCGCTTAAATCTTCAGGCGCAAAAAGGAAGGGGGGTGGAGGCCGAAGCCTCCACCCCCCTTTTCATCTTCGTCTCGGTGTACCGATCAGAAGCTGAGGTCAGCCGTCAGCATGAAGCGGCGGCCAAGTACGTCATAGTTGCTCGGATAGGTGTTACCCGAGTTGTAGGCCGTCGAACCGATGTAGGACGATACGATCGGAGCCTTCTTGTCCAGCAGGTTGAAGACCGAGAACGTCATCCGCAGGTTGTCGGTGATCTGGTTGCGGTAGGTCGCATCGAAATAGCTGCGCGCACCGATCTCCGTGTACTCGGGCAGGATGCCCGAATCTTCAAGCACGAAGCCTTCGTCGTTCAGCTCTTCATACTTGAGTGCGTCCATCCAGGTCCACAGCACCGAGAATTCACCGGCGGTGCCGAAATCGAGCCCGACGCGCGTGTTGAAGCTGAATTCCGGCTGCGGGGGATCGCAATCAACGCCGTATTCACCCGAACAGATCAGCGCATCCGACGTCGGCGAGGCCTTGAAGTAATACTCCTTGGTCCAGTTGCCGGTGACGTCGAAATTCACACCGCCGAAGCCGGTGGGAAGCGCGTAGGTAAGACGAGCATCGACACCCGAGGTCTTGATGGTGCCCTGGTTGGTAAGGTTCAGCAGCAGACCCGGAGTGTCGCCACCACCGTTGAGCGAGCCATTGAGCGGATTACGGACGATCAGCGCGCAGGCATCCTCGTTGAAATCCTCATAGCACGGATCGAGGATGTCGCCCGGTGTCGGGGTGGTGATCGCGTCGGTTACCTTGATGTTGTAGTAATCGACGGTCAGCGACAGGCCGGGAACCGACAGCGGAGTCAGGACCGCACCAAGCGTCCAGGAGTCAGCCTTTTCGGTTTCCAGATCGGGATTGCCGCCGCTCGTGGCGTTGATCTGCCCAGCATTCGGCTCGGGGATCTGGCCGATTTGACCAGCCGGAGCACCCTGCGAGATACAGATATTCGTCAGCGTGGCATTGCCAACCGGATTGGCGCCCTGGCAAGGATCGAACGCCAGGTTCGACAGGCCCGTGGTGACCGGATCGAACAGTTCGCCGATGTTGGGTGCACGTTCCGAACGCTGGTAGATGCCGCGGATCTTGTAACCCGGTGCGACTTCCCAGTTACCGCCGGCCTTCCAGGTGAAGGTGCTGCCTGCATTCGAATATTCCGAATAGCGAGCGCCGACTTCGGCCGACAGGTTGTAGATGAACGGCACGTCTTCGACCAGCGGGACGATTGCTTCGCCAAAGACTTCCCAGACGTCATACTCACCCGAGAACGAGGGAGCGGGCGCACCGGTGCCAAGCACTTCGTCCTGCGTCGCGCTTGCGGCGTCGGACTGCTGTGCAGCGCGGTAACGGCGATATTCCGAACCGACAGCGACACCGATCGGGGTCTGGGCGAAGAGGAACCCTTCCGGAGTCAGGTCGCCGCTGATGTTCCCGCTGACGACCGAAAGGGTCGTCTTGGTCGTTCCGATCGCAGGAGCATTGAAGAAAGCGATCGACTGCGGATCGATCGACTGCCCGTCACCGAACAGGTTGATCGGATAGCAGCCGTTCGAATCGTCAAGGCAGGTTTCGGCATCAGTCGTGCGGAGAGCCTGCTGCACACGCGACTTGAGGCCCCAGTTGACGTTGGTTTCGGTACGATCCGATTCGCCGTAGGTACCGTAGAGGTCCCAGTCCAGAAGTTCGGTCAGGGCGCCGCGCGCACCGGCCCAGATCTGGAACTGATTGGTGACATAATCGGTTTCGCGGGGACCCATTTCGACGAAGCGACGATTGATCGTGGTCGCTACTTCGGTGCCGCTTGCGATGGCGCCGGCGCAATCCGCGATTTCGTTGTCGGCGCAGAGCTGTGCCTGGATTGCCGGCGTGAGGAACGCGTTGTTCAGCGGAAGCTGCCACGTGTCGCCGAACATGCCCGACGGGGCAAGGGCCAGCGAAACGGTCGACTTCGTGAACATGCCCTTCGCATAAAGCTCGATCGAGTCGGCAACTTCGTAGTTTGCCTGACCGTAAACGTTGAAACGTTCCATCGGGGTTTGGAAGTAGTTGAAGGGTGCGAAGTTAAAGCTGCTGTAATACGGAACCAGCGAGCCGGTTTCCGGATCATACTGATCGCCGTTGAGGCGAGTCGGAACTGCCGTGCCCGAACCGAGCTCCTGGCCGCCGACGAACAGCGTCTGCCTGGAAACATCGCGGTCGCCCTGAAGCACCGGGTCGATCGTCTGGTAACCGACGTTCAGCACGGCATTGCCGCGGCCGTCGTCGAGATTGGCACCCAACGTGACGTCGGTGCGGAAACGCTTGCCGTCGCCGTCTTCGTTCAGGCCAATCGAGGTGGTGACGTTCGCGCCTTCGAAATCACGCTTGGTGACGAAGTTCACGGCACCCGAGATCGCGTCGGCGCCATACACCGAGGATGCACCGCCGGTCAGGATGTCGACGCGTTCGATCAGCGCGATCGGAATGATGTTGAGGTCGGTCTGCGACGCAGTGCTGGAAGGCACGAGGCGAGTGCCGTCGAGCAGGATCAGGTTGCGGTTCGAACCGAGGTTGCGCAGGTTGAAGGTAGCGAAACCGCCGCTGCCATTGTTGACGTTGTTGCCGATGCCCGGTGCCACGCCCGGAAGCTGGCCCAACAGTTCTTCGGCATTGGTCGCCTGGCGAAGCGAGATCTCGTTTTCGCCAACCACGTTCACCGGGCTCGACTGTTCGAGATTCGGGTTGGTGATGCGCGAGCCGGTGACGATGATGGCTTCTGACTGTGCGGCTTCCACTTCGGCTTCGGTCTGCGCCTGCGGCTCGACCTGAGCAAACGCGGGGGTGGTGCCGATAAGCGCCACGACCCCGAGTGCCGTGCCAGCGCGAAGCGCCGGCTTCCGGATGTGAGTGAGTTTCATAATTGCAGTCCCTATAAGATGGCCCCAGGGCTTCGGCTGCTGTCGGCCCCAGTATTCCAACTTCAATTCACCCGTACGCGAACTGAAGCTTCGCGTTGATTGACCATTCGCTTTGTGATTGCAAAAGCGATGGTATCAGGAGTAACGTTTTTGAAATGTAGCGTTGCACATTCGCAACAACGACTGTGGCCTTATAGATTCCGACGACGGCCCGCCCTGTTTGCCCAGGGTGACATGTCGGATTGCTTGGGGTGTGAACGAACGGGATCGACGGATCGGGAGGGCTCTCGATGGGACCGAGGGGATCGGGATGGAAGTAGACCGCAAAGACCACTGCGTGGGTTATGAGCGCAAGGGCGAGGGCGCGCCAGGGATGCGCTCATGACGGCTGAGAGATCGCGCCTTGCAGAATTCCTTCCCTATCGTCTTTCCATTACCTCGAACGCGGTTAGCCAGCGTATTGCGGTGGAGTATCGATCGCAATTCGATCTGAAGCAGACGGAATGGCGCGTGATGGCGGTTCTGGGTGATGTCGGGCCGCTGACGCAGCGCCAGCTGGTCGGTGCCACCTTCATGGACAAGGTTGCCGTGAACCGCGCATGCAAGGCGCTGGTCGACGGCGAACTGGTGAAGCGGGATCGCAATACCTTCGACGGCCGTTCTCATCTGCTCGAATTGACAGAGAAGGGCACGGCTCTTCACGCGCGTGTAATGCCCCTCGCCCTGCGCATGGAGGCCGAGATCATGAGCTGTCTTTCAGCCAAGGAGCGCAGGGATTTCAGCAAGACGCTCGACAAGCTCTTCGCCAAGGTCCGGGATATTGATTTGGATGCATGTGCCGATGACGAGTGAGTTCCGGGGGCGGTCGCCCATCGTTTCGCGCTTCGATCAACGCTAGGATAGGGGCGGCGCCGGTTGGTCCGGAGCCGCCCTTTTACTCGCCGGTCGCCCGGGCCCCCTAGAGCATCGCGTCCGAGATCGAGCAGGCCGCGGGGCCCAGGATCACGATGAACAGCACCGGCAGGATGAACAGGATCAGCGGCACGGTCATGATGGCGGGCAGGCGCGCGGCCTTTTCCTCGGCGCGCATCATGCGTTCGTTGCGGAATTCGGCCGACAGCACGCGCAGCGCCGAGGCGAGCGGCGTGCCATAGCGTTCGGTCTGCACCATGGTCGTGGTCACGCCCTTCATCGCTTCCAGATTGACCCGATAGGCCAGGTTTTCGAACGCCATCCGGCGCTCGGTCAGGAAGGACATCTCGATCGAGGTCAGCGCGAATTCGTCGGCCAGCTCGGGATAGGCGCGGCCCAGTTCGCGGGCGACGCGGTTGAAGGCGGAGTCGACGGTCAGGCCCGCTTCGGCGCAGATGACCAGCAGGTCGAGTGCATCGGGAAGCCCCTTGCGGATCGCGTCGGTGCGCTTGTTGACGATGTTCTTCAGATAGATGCCCGGGCCGTAATAGCCCGCTGCCAGGCTGGCCGCGAAGGCGGCGAGGCGCTTCATCGGGCCCCAGTCGGGATAGGTATCGGTCCAGTAGACCATTATTGCCGCGAACAGGCCGAACACGATCGGTAGGACCAGCCGCGCGGCGACGACGACATAGGCCAGTTCCTTGCGGCGGATGCCGGCCTGCATCAGCTTCTGCTCGATCTCCTTGATCTGGCTGTCCTGCAGCATCGAGAAGCGGGCGAGATAGTCGCGCACCTTGTCGGTCATGTCCGTCTTGCGGCGCAGCGTTCGGCGCTTGACCTGCGCTTCGGTCATCAGGCCGAGCTTCAGTTCCTCGCGCCGAGCGTTCAGCGACTTGACGCGCTTGGCCATCGGGTCGCGCACGGTCAGCGCGGCATAGATCGCCATCATGGTGGCGAGCGCCGCGATCCCTGCCAGGATCGATCCGACGAGGATGACATCAACGCCGAGAAGGGTGGGGCCGGTTGTCTGCATGATAAGTCTCGTGCCTTTTCCCGATCAGATCTCGAAATTGACCATCTTGAACATGACGAAGGCGCCGATGCTGATCCAGCACAGTCCGAACATGCCGGCGACCATCAGGCGTTCGTCGACGAAGAAGCCGCCGAGATATTCGGGATTGAGGATGTAGACGATCGTGAACACCAGGAAGGGCAGGGCGCCGACGATATAGGCCGATGCCTTGGCTTCCGAGCTCATCGCGCGGATCTTCAGGCGCATCTGGATGCGCTTGCGCAGCACGTCGGCCAGGTTGGCGAGCGTTTCCGCCAAATTGCCGCCCGTCTCGCGCTGGATGGCGAGCGAGATGCAGAAGAACTTGAATTCGGGAATGTCCAGCCGGTCGGCCGTTTCCTGCAGCGAATCGTCGAGCGACTTGCCGACCTTCACGCGGTCGGTGATCGCCTTGAATTCCTCGCCCACCGGGCCGGGGATCTCGGTCGAGACCACCGCCAGCGTCTCGGTAACCGGAAGGCCCGAGCGCAGGCCGCGGACCAGCAGGTCGATCCCATCGGGAAAGCGCGCATTGAACATGGCGAGGCGCTTCTTGATCTGGCGGCCGACGATGAAATGCGGCAGCCCCATGCCGAGCACCGCTCCTCCCGCGAGCGCCAGCAGCGGGGCGCCGGTCTTGATCAGGATTGCCACCGCGGCGGCCAGCGCGAGGCCGCCCGACACGTAGAAATAGTTCGCGACCGTCCAGTTCTTGCCGGTGCGATGCAGGCGCAGTGCCAGCGCCGCGATCTTGGAATCGGAACCTGCCGCATGGCGCACGCGCGGCTTGCGCGCCGAGATTGCCTTCTTCAGCTGCGCCTCGACCCGCGCTTCGGCGCTTTGCGAGTGGCGGTAGCGGATCTGCTGCAGGCGCTTGGCCTGCTGGCGCGAGGATCCCGAACCGTAGAGGGCGAAAAAGGCGATGCCCAACACCAGCATCATGCCGATGACGACAATGAAAATCTGCGCTAACTGCATCGCCGTGAACCTCCGGTACGCTAAATCAAACTGATGCGCGGTCCCCGCCCCGACCGGGGCAGGGACGCATGCATCAGGCCTTCTGCCTGGTCTTGGCCTTCATCGAGCCAAGGCCGAACTTCTCCATCAGGGATCCGCCGCCGGCATTGCCCCCAATGGGTGCCGCATCGTCGCCGTTGACCGCCATGATACTGCGGCCAAGATCGCGCAGCACGGCGGATGCCTTGCTGGCGCGGTTTGCCTCGACGAAGACCTGCCCGACCTTGGCGGCCTGGGTCGCGGTCTTGATGTCCATCGGCATCAAATAATCGATCTTGCGCTCGATCGAGGCTTCGAAATCGGACTTGCTGATTTCGCCCGCGCCGCTGGTGATCTTGTTGGCGACCACGATCGGCTTCATGTGCGAGGCATTGGTCGCGACCCATGACAGGATGCGGATCGCATCGCGCGCGCCCGACAGTGTCAGCTCGGTCGCCAGCACGAAGACATCGGCGTCGGCCAGCACGTGCGGAAAGTTGATCAGCATGTTGCGCGGCAGGTCGACGACTGTCATGTCGAAGGCCTGCCGGAACTCTTCCTCAAGCTGCACGAAGGCGCTGCCGTCGGTCATCAGCGGCGAATGGATCGGCGCTTCGGAAGACAGGACTGACAGATTGTCGTTCGCTCGCACCATCGCGCGTTCGATGAACAGCCCGTCGATGCGCGAGGGGTTCTCGATCGCGTCGGACAGGCCGCGTCCCGGTTCGAGGTCCATCGTAAGCGCGCCGGTGCCGAAATGCACGTCGAGGTCGAGCAGCGCCGTCGGCAGCTTGTGCTCGGCGCTGAACAGCCAGGCGAGCGAGGTCGCGATGGTCGAGGCGCCGACGCCGCCGCGCGTGCCGACCACTGCGGTGATGACATGATTGCGCGCGGCCGCCGCATCGGGATTGTGCCGCGGCGCGCTGAGCACGCTTTGGGCCTGCAGCAGCGAATCGCGCAAGGCCTCCTCGCTCAGCGGCTTGAGCAGATAGTCCTGCAGCCCGCTGGCGGTGAGGTCGCGGTAAAGGCGCACGTCGTTGATCTGGCCGACCGCGATCACCACCGTGCCGGGTTCGCAAACCTCGGCCAGGGCGTTGATGTCGGACAGCGGGTCGCCGCATTCGGACAGGTCGACCAGCAGGATCTGCGGGCTGGCCGAGACCGAAAGCGTCTGCACCGCGTTGCGAAGCCCGCCCATGTTGCACTTCTCATGCGGCATGGCGAGGTTCGAGACGGTGGTGCGGACCACTTCCATGGTGGCTTCGTCGCTGACGAAGGCGGCAAACGCATCGCGCTCGCTCATTCCGGATGACATCTGGTTCATCTTATTTCTCCTTCGCGATCCGTTAGCTGCCGCCGCCGCCGCCCTGCTGGGTTGATATCGTGGGCAGGCCGCCTTCGCCGGTGGGCGCCTGTTGGCGATAGCTGTCGATGGCCTTCGTCGAGCTCATCACCACGGTTTCGCCGGTGCCCTTCTGGCCGGTCAGCAGGTCCTCGGGATTGGCAACCATCGCGGCGAGATTGGCGTTGACCGCGCAGCCATAGCCGTCGCTGGTGGCGTTGTTCGGATTGAAGTCGGTCTTGTCGGTCCACATCGGGCAGTTCTCGACCGCGGCGATGCTGCGCGTGACGACCACGCGGGCTACGCCGGGGCCGGTCTGGCCTTCGGTGACGGGCGGGGATTCGGCAAGGATGATGCCCTGCCGGTCGGCCAGCGCCATCAGGTCCGCGCGCGCGGCGGGGCCGATATTGGCGGTATCGACCGAAACCTTGTCGCCATAGGAAATGTCCATGGCTTCCCACCAGCCGGCCAGCCGGCTCTGTTCGCCGATCGGAACCCCGGATGCGCTGGTCATCACGTCGAACACATAATTCGTGCGCGACACGACCGGCTGGTGTTCGGAGTAAAGCGTGCGATTGGAAGACACGCCGCCGACGCAGCCTGCCAGGCCAGCCGCGGCGCCGAGCAGAAGCGCGGCGCTGGCCGCCTTTCGCGCAGTGATGGTCTTGATCATCTTGGTCACTCTGCTGCTCCCGTCTGTCAGAAGTTGAAGCCGGGCTTGGCGTCGCCGGCATCGGCGCTGCGAACCGGGGCGGATTGCTGCGGAACATCGTTCATACCGACGACCGGACCGGTCGGGGCCGCCTCGCTGGCGCGGGGCATCGGACGGCGTTCGCCGCCGGTTTCGCCATCGAACTGCATGCCCAGCAGCTGGCCCAGGACCGTGGGGTTCTTGTAGCCATCGGTGGGCAGCGCGATGTCCTTGGCGTCCACCGGCTTGACCAGATAGGGCGTGACCACGATCACCAGCTCGGTCTCGCCGCGGCGGAAGCTGGTGGAGCGGAACAGATTGCCCAGGATCGGCAGGTCGCCGGCGCCCGGCGTCTTGTCGATGGTCTGGTTCGAATAGTTCGACAGCAGGCCGCCGATCATGAAGCTCTGGCCCGAACCCAGTTCAACCGTCGTTTCCGCGCGGCGGGTGGTGAGGGCGGGGACCTCGAAGCCTTCCAGCGTGACCGAACCCGCGCTCGAGAGTTCCGAAACCTCCGGACGGACGCGGATCGAGATGCGGCCATTGGCCAGCACCGTGGGCGTATAGGCCAGGCTGACGCCGTATTTCTTGTATTCGATGGCGACGGTGCCCAAGCCCTGGCTCATCGGGATCGGGAATTCGCCGCCCGCCAGGAACTCGGCCGTTTCGCCCGACAGCGCGGTAAGGTTCGGCTGCGCCAGCGTGGTGACGAGGCCGTCCTGCTCACCAAGGTCGAGTGCGCCTGCAAGGTCGAGGCCTAGGAACCTGCCGAAGCCGGCAATCGTGCTGCCGCCGCCACTGCCGGTGACGAGGCTGGCGTCGATGTCGCCGCCAAGCTTGTTGAATCCAGTTCCCAGAGGTGCGCCAGGTCCATAGGGGTTCACAAAGCCCCCACGGCCTTGTGTGACGCCGAACTTGAAGCCACCGGTGGAGTCGAGTGACGCCAGGTTCACGCCGATGGCGCGGACCAGCGTGCGGCTGACTTCGGCGAAGCGCACCTGCAGATTCACCTGCAGCGGGGTAGCCAGCTTCAGGCGGCTGATCACGTTCGTCCCGTCGCCCACGAAGGCGGAGACGAGGCGCTCGGCCTCTGCCGCGTCTTCGGGCGCGGCGACGGTGCCGGTCAGCAGCACCGTGTTGTTCATGGTCGCGGTCGAGATTTTCGCCTCTGGCATGGCGAGACCGAGCATCTGGTCGATGCTGTCGATGTTGGTGCCCACGCGGATATTGGCCGACCAGATGATCGCGCCCGCCGCGTCGCTGGCATAGACCGTCGTCTCGCCGCCCGACTTGCCGAACAGGTAGATCTGGTTGGTCGACTTCACCTGCACGTCGGCGACGCTGTCGTCGGCGATGAAGATGTCGGCCATGCGGCCGCCCACGTTCACCAGCTGGCCGCGCCCGATCGACAGCAGGATCTGGTCGGAGGGCGCCGGCATCGTCTGCGCAGCGGCGATGGTCGCGGTGCCCGGCAGGCCGATCGGCGCCAGGGCTGTGGCAGCGAGCGCGAGGCCCGAAAGCAGGCGGCGTTTCATGCTATGTCCCCCCTTGGACATGATAGTGCGGTTCTTGGTCACGGCGTGTCTGCTCCCGTCCCTGCAGCGCTGGCTGGTCACTTCCCGGCCGGCACGATGACGGTGTTGTTGCCGCGGCTGACGCGGACGGTCGGTCCGCTGGGCCGGACGGCGGCAGCAGCAGGTGCCGTGCCGCTGGCGACCGGCGCGGGATCCGCGCCCCGGCTCTGGCTGGGCATGTAGCGCGACTGGAAGCGCGAGACGTCGCCGCCGGTCTGGAAGGTGGTTCGGCCTTCCTGTGGGCGGTTCATCGCCAGCTGCAGGATTTCCTCTTCCTCTTCGGGCGTGGCGCCATCGGGCACGACCACCTCGCCCGAGGCGATGGCGCGGTCGAGTTCGGCGCGGTTGTCGGCGATCGAGCGCAGGGCCAGCGAAAGCGTGCCGACTTCCTGGGCGACATAGATCTTTTCGGCGATGCGCGGCGTGGCTTCCAGCGTCACGGTGCGGAAGCTCTTCACCACGGTCTTGCCCTCGACCTGCTCGGTCTCGGTCGACTGGTCGGTGGCCAAGACGCGCAGGTTGCGCAGCACGGTTTCCGTCGCGTTGAAGCCGGGTTCGTCGCGGCCGCCGCCGATGGCCTGCGTCAGCAGCAGGTCGACGCGGTCGCCCGGGAACACGAAGCCCGCCACGCCGGTCTTTTCCGACACGGTGACCGTCACGGCGCGCATGCCCGGCCCCAGCGCAGCGGCCAGGAAGCCGCGGTCGCCCGGCTGGACCAGCGTGCCCTTGGTAAGCGGCTGGCCGGCGGTGACGGGGAAGCGCGCGACGGTACCGAGCAGCTTCTGCATGTCAGCCTGGCCCTCGACGAAGTAGACGTCCTGCACCATCTCCTTGGGCCACATCTTGAACTGCAGCGCATCGGCGGTGATGATCGTTCCGACGGGCAGCGCACGCTGGGCGACCAGCACGCGCGGGCCTTCGGGCTCGGCCACTGCGGCCTCTGCCTGGGGGGCGGTGCCCCCGGCGAACATGCTGCGTGCCATCAGCGCGGTCCCCACCGCGACGACCAGCGCGAATGCCAGCAGGATCAGCTTCTTCTTGTCCATGGCTCCAAAGCCCCTTCGTCAATCGGATCGGGGATTCTTGCCCCCATCGTGCTGCCAGACTCACCGGCAATGGTTAAAATCAGGTCAAGGCGACCCGCTCATCACGCAAAATTCGCAGAACTTCCCGAAAGTACCGTCTCGATGTCCGGGCCGTAGCGGACCGCGAACATCACCAGCATCGCCAGCGCGGCCGACACGCCATAGGGCGTGGCGCGCGCCTCCACGGTCCGCCCCTCGCGCCGGGCACGGCGTACGCCGCGCAGCACGATCAGGGTCGCGATGCCGTTGACCGCCATGGTCAGCAGCACCACCATCATGAACAGCGAAGGTTCGAGCCACAGCGCGAGCGCGGTGAACAGCTTCACGTCGCCGCCGCCCATCTGGCGGATCTCGAAAAGCAGGGCACCGAACGCGAACCAGCCCGCCGCCAGCGCCAGCTGGACCGCGATTCCCGGCCATGGCGAGAGCCCGCTCGCCCACCAGAACAGCGGAGCGGCGATGGCGATCGTACCGGTCAGCCGATTGGTGATCTTCCGGCGGCGCAGGTCGGTGATGCCTGCGTACAGCACCGCGATTGCCAAGGCGGCAAGCAGTCCGTAAGCGATGAGTTGCGTGTTCATGTCCAACCGGTTCCCCCTGATCACGGGCCGGTCTAGAGGGCAGGACTTACCAAACAGTAACCATGCCCGCGAAGATGCCGTTACCCAAAGTGAACCCGCGTCCTTGACCCAGTTCTCATCCGACCTGTCCCGCCTGTCATCGGCCGATCCGGCAGCGGCCCGCCGCGCCATTCCCGGCCATGCGCGCGAATCGGTCTGGAAAGCCCCCGACGGGCATGAAATCCGGCGCATCGACTGGCGCCGGCCCGCGGAATCGCGCGGCTCCCTGCTGTTCCTGGGCGGGCGCGGCGATGCGTATGAGAAATATCTGGAGACGCTGGAATACTGGTTCGGCCAGGGCTGGCAGGTCACCGCGATCGACTGGCGCGGACAGGGCGGGTCGGGGCGGCTGGGCGACGATGACGCGACCGGGCACATCGGCGATTTCACGCACTGGATCGACGATCTGCGCGGCTTCTGGCGCGACTGGAAGGCCGAGTCGGGCGCGAATCGTCCACCTTGCGGCAAGCACGTCCTGATCGGCCACTCGATGGGCGGGCAACTCGCGCTGCGCGCTGTGGCGGAGCGGGCGGTGGATCCGCGGGCGCTGGTGCTGGTTGCGCCGATGCTGGGCTTTGCCGGACCGCCGCTGGCGCCTTGGATGTGGCATGGCGCGGCGCGTATCATGGCTGCGCTGGGCCCGGTCAGCCGGCCCGCCTGGAAGATGGGCGAAAAGCCGGGTCAGGCGGCCGGGGCGCGGCAGGGCATCCTGACGCACGACGTCTCGCGGTACGAGGACGAGCTGTTCTGGCGCGAGGAGCGCCCGCAATTACGGCTGGGCGCGCCGAGCTGGGGCTGGGTCGAGCGTGCTGCCGAATCGATGCGCCGGACCGCCCGTGCCGACATGCTGGCAAGGGTGACGCTGCCGGTGCTGATCGTCTCTACCAGCGCGGACCGGCTGGTCAGCGCCCGCGCCATCCGCCGCGCCGTGCGCCTGCTGCCCGATGCCCGGCTGCTGGAATTCGGGGCAGAGGCCGCGCATGAGATCCTGCGCGAGGGCGATGAAGTGAGAGGCCGGGCGCTGGCAAGGATCGACGCCTTTCTTGCGGAGCAACTCGCTGTAGAAGGCCGCTGATGGGGGATAGCTGCGACATCGCGATCATCGGCGCGGGCATGGCGGGCGCCAGCCTTGCCGCCAGCCTTGCAGGCTCCGGAGTGGGCCGCGGAGTGGGCCAAGGGGCGGGCGAGACATCGGTCGTGCTGCTCGAGGCGGAGGATGCGCCCGGCTATCACGCGACGGGCCGCTCCGCCGCGTTCTGGGAGGAAACCTATGGCGGGCCAAAGATCTTCCCGCTGACCGCCGCCAGCGGACCCTTTTTGCGCGAGGGCGGATTCCTGACGCAGCGCGGCGTCTTGCATATCGGAAGGCAGCGGGACGAGGGCGCCATCGACGCCTTCATCGACCAGTTTCGCGCGCTGGGCGCCCGGATCGAGCGGCTTGGGCGCGACGCCGTGGCCAGGCTGGTGCCGGGGCTGCGGCCCGAATGGGTGCTGGGCACGTGGAGCGAAGCATGCGCCGACATCGACGTGGCCGCCTTGCACGCGCATTTCCTGGCCGAGGCCAAAGCCGGGGGCGCCCGCCTGCGGACCCGCGCAAGGCTGGTCGCCGCGCAGCGCGAAGCGGGCGAATGGCGGCTGGCTCTGACGGATGGCGAGACATTGCGGGCGCGGGTGATCGTCAATGCGGCGGGGGCGTGGGCCGACGAGGTGGCCCGGATCGCGGGCGCGCAGCCCATCGGCATCGCGCCGCTGCGCCGAACCGTCGTGCAGTTGCGCTGCCAGCCGCCCGCGCCGGCCGATCTTCCGCTGGTGCTCGACATCGGGGGGACATTCTATTTCAAGCCCGAGAACGGGCGCCTGTGGCTCAGCCCGCATGACGAGACGCCGTCGCCCGCCTGCGATGCCGCGCCCGACGAGATCGACGTCGCGCTGGCGGTCGAGCGGCTGGAGCAGGCGGTCGACTGGAACGTGGAAGCGGTGGAGCGCAAATGGGCCGGGCTGCGCAGCTTCGCGCCCGATCGCGCGCCGGTCTATGGCTTCGATCCGCGGGTGCCGGGCTTTTTCTGGTGCGCGGGGCAGGGCGGCTTCGGCATCCAGACATCGCCCGCCGCCGCCGACATGGCCGCCGCCATGCTGCTTGGCCGCGATCCGGTGGGGCCGGGCAGGGGCGTCGATCCCGCTCCGTTCAGCGCGGCACGGTTCTGACTGGCGGCCTTGGACTAGTCGTCCGCGGCGGGCTTGACGAATTCGCCATATTGGCGGACCCGGATATTTTCGCGAATGATCCTGGCGGGGTTGCCCGCGACGATCGTGTTCGGCGGCACGTCCCTTGTCACCACCGACCCGGCGGCCACGACCGCATTGGGACCCACGCGCACGCCGGGCATGATGATGCTTCGGCAGCCGATGAAGCAATTTGATATCTTTACGCCTCCTAAGAATCTTCGGGGATACAGGCGCTTATTTAAACTTTAACCATTCCTTTAATCCTTAAATTAAGGCGGAAATCGATAATATGATGAGCTAAGGTTTCGTCACAATATTGAGGTTGAAGGTCGTAGAAATGAGAAGGGTTAGGGTACATGTATTGGATGCGAACCCCCTTCGAAGGGCGCAACTTGCCCGAGCTCTTAACGAAGCCGGAGCTCATGCCGAAATATACGAAAGTGAAGATGAGCTATGTGCACGAGCCCTAATTTCCGGCTTTATAACTGCTGATCATGATACTTTCGGAACAGATACAGGCCAGGGTGACGTAATTAGGCTGATGGAAAAGACCGGCCTTCCTGTTAGCATTTATTCTGACGAGCCTGCCCTTGCTCGTGTAGTTCGTGCGATGCTGGAGGGTGCCTTCGATTACATGAGTTGGCCTATTTCAAAGGCGAAGCTCGTTGATCTTTTGCGCAACTCCGAGCATCTAGAACAAACTTTGACCCAAGAGTTGAAGGCGCGTACTGAGGCGTTGGAACTGCTTGCATATCTGAGTCCGCGCGAGCGTGAGGTGCTGTCTTTGGCCGCGGAAGGCCATTCCAATAAAAGCACTGCGAGAGTTCTGGATCTTAGCCCTCGTACTGTCGAAATCCATCGGTCCAAAGCATTCAAAAAAATCAATGCGCGGTCGGTGGCGGATGCTATACGAATCTGTCTCCAAGGAGGATTGAGTCAACAACAGCGTTAAATAAGTCTCTATCACAGTCGTGTATATGCCGAGAAAACAGAGTAAATTTCTTATTATATATTGATCGGGTTATCGGCGAGGATTGGCGTTTTAGACTCATTGGGCCACCATGCCTAATTATCTGCATTACAAAGCCAGTCTCTCGGCGCCTCGTTGATAAGACTTCGGGGTGAAAGCAAATGTCGTTTTCGCGTGAACCGGTGCGATGCAATTCCGTCGTCGCGCGGCGGCTAGCCGGCGGCGATGCTGCAAAATGACCTGCTTGCGCCGCTGCATGCGATTCCTGTTTTCAGTTGAAACCATCCCCTGTCTGACACTACGGGACATCGGACATTCCTGCCGCGAAGAGAGCAGGGGAAAGAGGATTCTATGCGCGCGACCCCCGATTTCGATTTCGCCCTGGGCGAAACTGCCGACATGATCCGCGAGACGGTGTCGCGCTTCGCCGACGAGCAGATTGCCCCGCTTGCCGAGAAGACGGACAGGCAGGATGTCTTCCCGCGCGAATTGTGGAAGCCGATGGGCGAGCTTGGCCTGCACGGCATCACCGTGGGCGAGCAGTGGGGCGGGCTGGGCCTTGGCTATCTGGAACATCTGATCGCGGTCGAGGAAGTGTCCCGCGCCAGCGCGTCGGTCGGCCTGTCCTATGGCGCGCATTCCAACCTTTGCGTGAACCAGATCCACCGCTGGGCCTCGGACGCGCAGAAGGACAAGTACCTGCCCGGGCTGGTCAGCGGCGAGCATGTCGGCAGCCTGGCGATGAGCGAGGCAGGCGCGGGCAGCGATGTCGTGTCGATGAAGCTGCGCGCCGACAGGGTCGATGGCGGCTGGAAGCTGAACGGCACCAAGTTCTGGATCACCAACGCGCCCTTTGCCGACGTGCTGGTCGTCTATGCCAAGACCGATGCGGACGCGGGCGCCCGCGGCATCACGACCTTCCTGATCGAGAAGGATTTCGCCGGTTTCTCGATCGGCCAGAAGATCGAGAAGATGGGCATGCGCGGATCGCCCACGGCAGAGCTGGTGTTCGACGACTGCTTCGTACCGGACGAGAACGTGATGGCGGGCGTCGGCGAAGGCGTCAAAGTGCTGATGAGCGGCCTCGATTACGAGCGGGTGGTGCTGTCGGGCGTGCAGCTTGGCATCATGCAGGCATGCCTCGACACGGTGATCCCCTATCTGCGCGAGCGGGAGCAGTTCGGAAAACCGATCGGATCGTTCCAGCTGATGCAGGCCAAGCTGGCCGACATGTATGTCGCGCTGCAGTCGGCGCGGTCCTATTCCTATGCCGTGGCGCGCGCCTGCGACGAAGGCCAGACGACGCGTTTTGACGCGGCGGGAGCGATCCTGCTGGCCAGCGAGAACGCGTTTCGAACCGCGAACGAGGCGGTGCAGGCGCTGGGCGGGGCAGGCTATACGCTCGACTGGCCGGTGGAGCGCTATCTGCGCGACGCCAAGCTTTTGGACATTGGTGCCGGAACGAATGAGATACGACGCATGTTGATCGGCCGGGAACTACTCAAAAGCTGATCACGAGGTAATTGCATGAGCGAGACGACACTGGACGCCCTGCAGTATTACGGGGCGGGCGCCGCCTTGCTGGCTGCGTTTCTGGTCTCGCTCAATCTGGGAGTGAAACTGACTGGCTGGGCCTTTGTCATCTTCGTCACCAGTTCGATTGCCCTTATCCTTTGGGGCTTCATCAATGACGAGGGCGAGGGCATAGGCTGGCAGAACATAGGGCTGCTGGCGATCAATGTGGTGGGCGTCTATCGCTATCTGATCGTGGGCGAGCCGAAGAAGAAAGCGGAGAGCGAGAGCTAGATGAGTGCCCCAGTCCTGACGTCTAAACTCGACCGCGAAGGCCCCGAGGCGAAGCAGCGCGCCGCCTATAACCGCAGGCTGGCAGACGAATTGCGGGACAGAGTGGCAGAGGCGGCGCTGGGCGGCCCGCAGCGGCACCGCGACAAGCATGTCTCGCGCGGCAAGCTGCTCCCGCGCGAACGGGTGGAGCGGCTGCTCGATCCGGGTTCTCCCTTTCTGGAGATCGGCCAGCTTGCCGCCAATGGCATGTACGAAGGCGACGTCAGCGGCGCATCGATGATCGCGGGGATCGGCCGCGTATCGGGGCGGCAGGTGATGATCGCCGCCAACGATCCCACCGTGAAGGGCGGCTCGTACTATCCGATGACGGTGAAGAAGCATCTTCGCGCGCAGGAGATCGCGCAGGAGAACCGCCTGCCGTGCATCTATCTGGTCGACAGCGGCGGCGCCAATCTGCCCTATCAGGCCGAGGTGTTTCCCGACCGCGATCATTTCGGGCGCATCTTCTTCAACCAGGCGACCATGAGCGGGATGGGCATTCCCCAGATCGCCTGCGTGATGGGAAGCTGCACCGCGGGCGGCGCCTATGTCCCCGCGATGAGCGACGAGAGCGTGATCGTGCGCGAACAGGGCACGATCTTCCTGGCTGGCCCGCCGCTGGTCAAGGCGGCCACGGGCGAGGTCATCAGCGACGAGGATCTGGGCGGCGGCGACCTGCATGCACGCAAGTCGGGCGTGGTCGACCACCTGGCCGAGAACGACGAGCATGCGCTGACCATCGTGCGCGACATCGTCAGCCATCTGGGCGCGAACCCCGCCGCCGCCAGTGACATCGCGGTCCGCGAACCCCGACCGCCCAGGTTCGACGCCGAGGACCTCTATTCCATCATCCCCGACGACGTGCGCGCGCCCTACGACGTGCACGAGGTCATCGCGCGGCTGGTCGATGGCAGCGAGTTTCACGAATTCAAGCCGCTCTATGGCAGCACGCTGGTCTGCGGCTTTGCCCATGTCTGGGGCATGCCGGTGGCGATCCTTGCCAACAACGGCGTATTGTTCAGCGAAAGCGCGCAAAAGGGCGCGCATTTCATCGAACTGGCCTGCCAGCGCCGTATCCCGCTGCTGTTCCTGCAGAACATTTCCGGCTTCATGGTCGGCGGCAAGTACGAGGCCGAGGGCATCGCCAAGCACGGCGCGAAGCTTGTCACCGCTGTCGCAACGGCGCAGGTGCCCAAGATCACCGTGGTGATCGGCGGCAGTTTCGGCGCGGGCAATTACGGCATGTGCGGGCGCGCCTATTCCCCGCGCTTCATGTTCACCTGGCCCAATGCGCGCATCAGCGTGATGGGCGGCGAACAGGCGGCCAGCGTGCTTGCCACGGTCCACCGCGATGCCTCGACCTGGAGCGAGGACGAGGCCGAGGCGTTCAAGACCCCAATCCGCCAGAAATACGAGGACGAGGGCAACCCCTATTATGCCACCGCCCGGCTGTGGGACGACGGCGTTATCGATCCGGCGCAGACCCGTGACGTGCTGGGCCTTGCGCTCTCGGCCTCGCTGGAGGCGCCGATTGCCGAACGCGCGCCGTTCGGCGTGTTCCGGATGTGATGGCCATGGTGCTTGCCATGCTTTCCTCAGCGGTGCTTGCCATGTCCGCGAATGCCGCCGTGCCGCCGCCGGAAGAGGGTGACGACCGCACCGCCATTCTCGTCGCCGTCAACGCGCTGTTGGACCGGCTCGGCACCGCCGATGGCGAGCAGTTTCGCGAGGTGCTTTCCCCCGAGGGCACGATCTTCATCCATAATCTGATGGATACCGCCGATCCGCAGCTGATCGTGCGTTCCAACGCGATCATGACCGAGCGTGCGGCACCGGGCGACCAGCAGCTGACCGAGAAGATGGGCATCCCCACCGTCCTCCAGCGGGGCGACATGGCGCATGTCTGGGCGCCTTATGCGGTCTGGATCGAAGGCGAAAAGACGCATTGCGGCATGAACTCGCTCTCGCTGTCACGCAGCCTGGGTGTGTGGCGCGTCACCAACCTGTCCTATACGGTCGAACCGACCGATCGCTGCGCCGAACTGGGTGCGCCGGAGAGTCCCGAATGATCTCGAAACTGCTTATCGCCAACCGCGGCGAGATCGCCTGCCGTATCATCCGCACCGCGCGGGAACTGGGCGTGGCGACGGTCGCGGTCTATTCCGATGCCGATGCCAAAGCGCTGCATGTGCGCATGGCGGACGAGGCGGTGCATATCGGCCCGTCGCCTGCCGCCGAAAGCTATCTGGTCGGCGACAGGATCATTGCCGCCGCAAAGCAGACAGGCTCAGAGGCGATACATCCCGGCTATGGCTTCCTGTCCGAAAACGCGGCGTTCGCGCAGGCTGTGATCGATGCAGGGCTGGTCTGGGTGGGCCCAAAGCCGGCCAGCATCAGCGCCATGGGGCTGAAGGACGCCGCCAAGAAACTGATGCGCGAGGCGGGCGTGCCCGTCACTCCGGGCTATGAGGGCGAGGACCAGTCGGCCCAGCGCCTGTCGGCCGAGGCGGACAAGATCGGCTATCCCGTGCTGATCAAGGCAGTCGCGGGCGGCGGCGGCAAGGGCATGCGCAAGGTGGATGCACCCGGGAATTTCGCTGCCGCGCTGGAAAGCTGCCGACGCGAGGCCAAGGCCAGCTTCTCGAACGACGAGGTGCTGCTGGAAAAATGGATCACCAGCCCCCGCCATATCGAGGTGCAGGTGTTCGGCGACAGCCACGGCAATGTCGTTCATCTGTTCGAACGCGACTGCACGATGCAGCGCCGCCACCAGAAGGTGATCGAGGAAGCGCCCGCACCCGGCATGGACGCGGATACGCGCGAGGCGATCTGCGCCGCCGCCGTTCGAGCCGCGAAGGCAGTGGACTACGAAGGCGCGGGCACCATCGAATTCATCGCCGACGCCAGCGACGGTTTGCGCGCCGACCGCATCTTCTTCATGGAAATGAACACGCGCCTGCAGGTCGAACATCCGGTGACCGAGGAAATCACTGGCGTGGATCTGGTCGAATGGCAGCTGCGGGTCGCCAGCGGCGAGCCGGTCCCGCTGGAGCAGCACCAGCTTTCGATCAATGGCTGGGCGGTCGAGGCGCGGCTCTATGCCGAGGATCCGAGCAATGGGTTCCTGCCATCGATCGGCCCGCTGACCGAGTTCAATCCCGAGGACGTTCGCGTCCGGCTCGACACCGGGGTCGAGGAGGGTGATGCGATTACCCCCTTCTATGATCCGATGATCGCCAAGATGATCGCCTTTGCCGAAGACCGGGAAGACGCGATCGAGCTTTTGCGCGATTCGCTGATGGGCACCAGCGTCTGGCCGGTGAAGACGAACGGCGCGTTCCTGGTGAAGCTGCTGGCGGACGAGGATTTCGTGGCCGCGGACATGGATACCGGCCTGATCGAGCGCAAGGGCGAGGCGCTGATGCCCGCCTCGCTGCCGTCGGACGAGGTGCTGCGCGGGGCCGCGCGCAAGCTGATGGAGGAAGGGCCGCTGCCCGCGCCCGCCATCCCCGGCTTCCGCCTGAATGCCGCTCCCCGCCTGATGGCGCGGCTGGAGGTCAATGGCGCCGAAATCGACGTCGATTATACGGCCGACGCCGAAAGCTGGTTCATGGGCATGAGCGAGGGCCGCGACCGCGTCATGGTGACGCAGGACGGCCAGACCTTCGGCATTCGCCATGCACGCGCGGGCGGCAGCGGTCACCATTCCGCCGCGGACGGCGCGATCCTGGCGCCGATGCCGGGCAAGGTCATCGCGCTCGACGTGGCAGAGGGGGACAGCGTGACCGAAGGACAGCGCCTGATGGTGCTGGAAGCCATGAAGATGGAGCACGCGCTGACCGCGCCGTTCGACGGCATCGTTCGCGATCTGGCGGCCAGCGTCGGCGGGCAGGTCGAGGTGGAGACGATGCTGGCGCGGATCGAGGCAGGCGAAGAGTAGCCCCGCGCGGGTTGAAGCGGGCGGGGGTTTCGGGCATCCGCCCGTTCCATGTCGGAATTCTACACGCTTTTCCACGAACAGCCGCTCTGGGCGCAGTCGGCGATCGGCCTGGCGCTGCTGGCGCTGGCGGCGGCAATCGTCAATTTCCTGATCAAGCACGTGCTGCTGCGCCTTGCCGCGCCGTTCCTCGACCGGCGGAGCAAGACCGCGGACAGGGCGGCGGCGCGGCTGGCGAACGTGGTGCCCGCGCTGATCGTGGGCAATGGCATCTATCTGGTGCCCAATCTGCCGCCGGGGCTTGTCGTGCTTGTCCACAATGTCTGCAACGCGCTGATCGTGGTGTTCATCGCCTTCGCGATCAGCGGGGCGCTGTCCTATGTGAACGAGCTTTACGCCCGCCGGCCCGAGGCCAAGAACCGCCCGATCAAGGGCTATGTCCAGGTCGTCAAGATCGCGGTCTATTGCGGGGCGCTGATCCTGGCCATCGCGACGCTGATGGACCGGTCGCCGCTATTGCTGCTGTCGGGCCTGGGCGCGATGGCCGCCGTGCTGCTGCTGGTGTTCAAGGACACGATCCTGTCGCTGGTCGCGTCGGTCCAGATCGCCTCGAACGACATGCTGCGCGTGGGTGACTGGATCGAGATGCCGTCCATGAACGCCGACGGCGACGTGATCGACATCGCGCTGCACACGGTGAAGGTGCAGAACTTCGACAAGACGATCACGACGATCCCGACCTACAGGATCATCACCGAGAGCTATCGCAACTGGCGCGGGATGAAGGAAGCGGGCGGGCGGCGCATCAAGCGCGCCATCCATGTTGACCAGAGCGCGATCCGCTTCATGACCGACGAGGAAAGCGCCGATGTCCGGCGCTTTCGCATCCTGGCCGATTATCTCGATGAAAAGCAGGCCGAACTGGCGCAGTGGAACGCGAAGAATGCCGGGGACAGCCCGGTCAACGCCAGGCGATTGACCAATATGGGCACGTTTCGCGCCTATGTCGGTGCCTATCTGCATCGCCATCCGCATGTTCGCGACGACATGACGGTGATGGTCCGCCAGCTACCGCCCGAGCCGGAGGGGCTGCCGCTGGAAATCTATTGCTTTACCGACACCACCGTGTGGGGCGATTATGAGCGGATCCAGTCGGACATCTTCGATCACCTGATCGCGATCCTGCCCGAGTTCGGACTGCAGCTGTATCAGCAGCCCAGCGGCATGGACATGCGCGCCGGGCTGGCGGGGACTGGTCCCAAGGGGTGACCGGCGCGGCATGGCGCCGCGCCGGTCGGCAGGCCGCTTACCAGTCGTAGGCCTTGGGCAGCTCGCTGCGGTCGAGGTCGCGGTAGCGATTGCGCAATGCGCTTTGGTGGTTGTCGAGCGGCTGCTCCACCCCGTCGATCCATACGCGTTCCGGCGCGGAGGACAGTTCGAGCGGATCGCCGTCCCAGATGACCACATCCCCATGCGCGCCGGGGGCGAGCACGCCCGCCTGTCCTTCCATGCCCGCGATCTTCGCAGGTACCGAAGTGATGGCGGCGAACGCCTCGCCCCAGGTCAGGCCGGTGGCGCCGGGCACTTTCTGCAGCCCCACCAGATTGCCCGCGAACTGCGGGGCGAAGCGCGGCTGGAAATCGTCGGTGAAGGGCCCGATGGCGACGGTGACGCCCGCGTCCTTCATGCGGCCGATATTGCTTTGCGTCGCGGCCAGTTCCTCGAACGCGACGGGCAGGTCGTCGAGCGCAAAGGCGACCGCGGGCACGCCCGCCGCCGCGATGTCGCTGGCGACCAGCCAGCCTTCGTGCACGCCGACAAGCACCAGGTCGAGCTGCGGGAACTCGTTCTTCAGCGCCAGCACCGCGCGGATGTCGGCTGCGCGGTCGACCTGCACGTAGAGCGGCTGCGACCCGTTCGCCACCGGCACCAGCGCGGCGGCATCGAAGCGGGTCAGCAGCACGTCCTCGCCGCGCTGCGTCTCGTTATCCACCATGCGCGGGTCGATCGGCAGGTCGTCGCCGGTCCGGACAGCTTCGGGGCGCGATGCGGTGCCCGCGATGCCCGACCGGTTGCCATAGTCGCGCGCCTCGCGCAGCGCGTTGCGCAGCAACGCATGGGCCGCGGTGCGGCTGCCGCCCGCAAGCCGCGCACCGGTCTCGTCCAGGTTGATGAACTGGAACGCGCGCGCACGGGTGACCGTGTCGGGATCCTCGCCCAGGTCGATGATCGCTCCCTGGCCCGAGAAGATCGAGCTGCCCGGCTGGCCGATCACCGTCGCGCGGGTCACCCCGCCCATGCGGCTGACAAGGATGTGCTGCGATGCCGGATTGATCGCGACCGACATGTCGAGCGATGCGGAAAAGGGCGAAGCCTCCGCCTCGCGGTCGTCGCTTTCCTCGACTGCGCCGACATCCCACAGGCCGAGGTCGGTCACGGCGGAGAACAGGCCGGGCGTGACCCATTTGCCGGTGCCGTCGATGACCGGGACCCCGGCGGGCACGGCAACGCCGCTGCCCGCGGCGACCACCCTGCCGCCGCGCACGACGACGGTGGCGTCCTGGATCGGTTCGCTGCCGTCGCCGGTGGCGACCGTGGCGCCGGTGATCGCCAGGTCCTGCGCGATGGCAGGGGACACGAGAGCGACGGAGAGCGCGAGCGCGCTTGCAAGCATCTTCATTTCACGTCTCCCGCACCGGGCTGGCCGAGTTCGAAATCGCTGACGGGGCGGCGTTTCGGATCGTTGGCGTCGAACATCAGCGCGCCGTCGATCCACACCTTCTCGGGCCGGGAATAGACCGAGAGCGGGTCGCCGTTCCACAGCACCACGTCGGCGGCCTTGCCGATTTCCAGGCTGCCCGTCTCGTCCGCGATGCCCATCGCCTTGGCCGGGTTGTGCGTGATCCAGCCGATAACCGCGGCATCGGAGATGTCGATGCCGATGCGGCGGCCCGCGGCCTGCGCCTTGGCAGCTTCCTGGTTCAGGCGCTGGATGCCGTCCTGATCGTCGGAGTGGATGACGACGCAGGCGCCCGCGTTCTGGATCAGGGCGGCATTTTCCAGGATGCCGTCATAGGCTTCCATCTTGAAGCCCCACCAGTCGGCCCAGACCGCCGAGCAGATGTCGTTCTCGCGCAGCAGGTCGCCGATCTTGTAGCTTTCGACCGCGTGGTGGAAGGTGGAGACGGTGTAGCCGAATTCCTTGGCCATATCGATCACCAGCGCCATCTCGTCCGCGCGGTAGCAATGGTTGTGGATCTTGATCTCGCCGTCGAGCACCGCCTTCAGCGTTTCCTTGGCCAGGTCGCGATCGGTCCCGTCATAGGCCTGCGCGTCGATCCAGGTCTGCCGGTTGACCGCGAAATTGCCCATTCGGGTCGATGGTGCCTGTCCCTTGCCGCCATAGACGCGCTTGGGGTTCTCGCCGCAGGCCATCTTCAGGCCATAGGGCGCGCCGGGAAATTTCATGCCCTGCACGGTCAGCGCGGGCACGTTCTTCAGCGTCACCGAACGCCCGCCCATCAGGTTCGCCGAACCGGGCAGGATCTGGAGGCTGGTCACCCCGCCGTTCGACAGGGCCCGCGAAAAGCCGGGGTCCTGCGGCCAGACCGAATGTTCGGCCCAGACTTCGGGCGTGGTGGGCGATGTCGCCTCGTTCCCGTCGCTGTGCGCGCCGACGTCGGGCGAGGGATAGTCGCCAAGGTGCGAGTGGATGTCGATGACGCCGGGGGTCACGTATTTGCCCGTTCCGTCGATCTGGTCATAGCCCGCCGGCACGCCCAGCGAGGCATCGCCCACGCCGGTGATCCGGCCGTTTTCGAACAATACGGTCGCATTCCGCATTTCGCCGCCAAGTCCGTCGAAGACGGTGGCGCCGACCAGAGCGGTGGGGCGGTCCGGATAGGGGGCATAGGTCGAGGGATAGGGGTTCGACACGGGCGGCGCGGCGGACGCCGACTGCGTGCCGGTCTGGTCTGCGGCGCATGCCGAGACGGCTGCGGCGGCGCAGGCCAGCAAGGCGGCCCGGGCGGCGAAACGGATGGAAGGCAAGAGCAACCTCTCTTTCCTGAAAGGGTCGGGCGGGGCAGCGACCCGGCGCGGGGATGCGGCGGGCCGGTTACGCGATCGCAGGTGCGAAATGGTAACCGATGAACCTATCTCTTGCGCGGGGCATCCTGGTCAAGTGCCTTCACCAGCGGATCAGCGGAAGGATCGAGGCATTGTCGTCGGTCCACGCCTGTTCGCTGGGCGGGGGCAGTTGCGACCATTCCGCCTCGCTGTCCTCTATCAGCCGGTTATGGCTTTCGTTGTCGCGGGTCAGCGCGATCCACAGCGAGGGCGTCATGCCGGGGCCAAGGTCGTCGGTATCCATCCGCATGGCGCCATGCCAGCCGCCCCGCCGCGCCAGAGCGGCGACCATCGGCGCAAGGTCGAGATAGCGGTTCGAGACATGGACCAGCAGCAGGCCGTCGGTAGCCAGTGCATCGCCATAGATCGCGAACGCCTCCTGCGTCAGCAGATGCACGGGAATCGCGTCGGATGAGAATGCGTCGATCGCCAGCAGGTCAAAGCTGTCCGCCGGCTGATCGTCCAGCGCGATGCGCGCGTCGCCGATCACGATGCGTGCGTCGGGGGTGCAATCCGACAGGAAGGTGAACGCCCCCGCTTCGGAAAAGGCGACGACCTGCCGGTCGATCTCGAAAAAGGTCCAGCGCTGGTCCGGCTTGCGATAGCAGGCGAGCGTCCCGACGCCGAGGCCCACGACGCCGACCCGGGCATCGGGCGCGGCATGGCGCATCGCGATGCCGACGCCCGAGGTGGTGCCGTAATAGCTGGTGGGATCGGTCGCGCGGTCGGGATCGATGAACTGCTGGCCGTGCAGCGTGGTACCGTGGGTCAGATAGCGCAGCTCTCCATCGGCCGAATTCTCGATATGATAGGCGCCGAAATAGCTGCGCGCGCGCTGCCCGTCGATGCTGGACTGGATGGTCGACCAGCCCAGATGCCCAAGCATCAGCAGCGACAGCACCGCGACATAGAGCCAGCGCTGCGATCCGACGATGATGCCGATGACGGCGATCAGCCCGATGAACCCCGCCACCCTTGCGTTCAGCCCGTACACGGCGGCGAGCGAGAGTTCATAGGCGAGCCACGCCGCCAGCGCGAGCAGCAGCGCCCCGGCCGCCACTGGCAGCCAGCCGCCCCGGCGCCAGAAGGCGGAGACGAAGGGCAGTTCGATCGGGCGCAGCAGCATGGCGGCGGTGATCAGCAATATGGCGTGTTCATAGATCCAGTCGAACACCACCGGGGCGATCAGCGCGCTGAAGATGCCGCCCAGCGCCCCGCCGGTCGCGGTCATCAGGTAGAACAGGGTCAGGTGGCGCGGATCGGGGCGCAGGTCGAAAAGCCTTTTGTGCAGCGCGACCGCGACCAAAAACAGCAGCACCGCCATCGCCAGCGCAATCTCCATGCTGGCCTGCCCCGCCGGTGACAGCGCCAGCGCGCCCACGAACAGCAGGGTGATGGGGGCGATGGTCGACAGGTGCTCGGCCAGCGTGCCCTCCTCGCTGAAGGCGACAGTATAGCTGAGCAGGTAGAGGCCGAGCGGGATCACCCACAGCATCGGGGCGGCCATGACGTCGGTCGTCAGCAGGGTCGTCGTCGACAGCATCAGGCCCGAGGGCACCGCCGCCAGCGCGATCCACAGCGCCAGCAGGCGCGGCGTCACCGCGGGTGCCTCGCGTTCGCGGTCGTCGGGGGAGACATATTCCTGGAAATCGGTGCCGGCGTTCCAGCGCGACCATCCGGCCAGGGCGACCATCGCGATCAGCGCGACGAAGCCCGCGCTCCACAGCAGGCTCTGCACCGCCAGCGGCATGGTCGGTTCGAACAATAGCGGATAGGCGATCAGCCCGCCGAAACTGCCCAGGTTGGATGCGCCGTACAGCACATAGGGATCGCCCGCATCGAGCGAGGCGGCGAACCAGCGCTGCATCAGCGATGCCTGCGACGACAGCATGAAGAACACCGGCCCGATCGACAGCAGGAACAGGCCGGGCACCCACAGCGCCTCCCACCCCGGCGCGGCGGGCGGCAGTTCGGCCAGCGCGATCGGCAGGGTCAGCGCGGCGGCGACCAGCAGCGCGAGGTGGAGCACGACCTGCCGGCGCATCCGCTGGCGCGCGATCGCATGGCTGTAGAGATAGCCGCCCAGAAGCAGCAGCTGGAACACCAGCATCGCGCTGTTCCAGACATTGGGCGCGCCGCCCACCACGGGCAGCGCGAAGCGCGCCGCCATCGGCTGGATCAGGAACAGCAGGAAGCTGCCGACCAGGATCGTGGCGACGAACAGGTTCTGCCGTGCCGGCGCGGTGCCGGCCCGGTCGGCGGTCAGTTCGATCATCTGGGCAGCGCCTTCATCGATGCCATGCATAGGCGATTGGCGCGCGCGTGCAATCCACCTGCGCGCACGGACTTGAGAACACCAATGATGTTTCGGCAGTTGCAGGATGGGGCGCGCTTGGCTTAAGGCGCGGGCCTGATGATGAACGGCGGCCGGTTGGGCCGTGCAAGCAAAGGGCATGACATGTCGGTTTTGAAGGGCAGGCTGGTCACGCTGATCGGCGGCAGTGGCTTTTTCGGGACCCATGTCGCGCAGGCCCTGCTGGAACGGGGCGCGCGGCTGCGCGTGGCGGCGCGCAATCCGAAGGACGCGTTCTCGCTGAGGCCGCTGGCCAATCTGGGGCAGATCCAGTTCGCCCGCGCCGACATCACGAACGAGGCGTCGCTGAACGCCGTGATCGACGGCGCAGACGCGGTGGTGAACCTGGTCGGCGCGTTTTCGGGCAATCTGAACGCGATCATGGGCACGGGCGCGGGCGATGTCGCGCGCATCGCCGCGGACAAGGGCTGCAGCGCCATGGTCCATATCTCGGCCATCGGGGCGGATCCGAATTCATCCATCGATTACCAGAAGTTCAAGGGCGAGGGCGAGATACGCGTGCTGGACGCGTTTCCGATGGCGACCATCCTGCGCCCTTCGATCCTGTTCGGGTCGGACGACAATTTCCTCAACATGTTCGGCGGTCTGATCTCGTCCATGCCGGTGCTGCCGGTGTTCGCGCCTGATGCGAAGCTGCAGCCGCTCTATGTCGACGATGCGGCAGAAGCGGTCGTGTCGGCGCTGGAGGATCCGGGCAAGCATGGCGGCAAGACCTATGAAATCGCGGGTCCCGAAACCGTCACCATGATGGAGCTGAACGAGCGGATCGCCGCCGCGCAGGGCCGCAAGCGCCATTTCGTGCCGCTGCCCGACATGGTGGGTTCGGGCATCGCCAGCATCTCGGGCTTCATCCCCGGCGCGCCGATCAATTCGGACCAGTATGCGATGCTGTCGCAGGGCAATACCGCCAGCGGCGACATGCCGGGCCTGATGAGGCTGGGCATCCAGCCCCGCCCGATGAGCCTGTTCCTGGAACGCTGGATGGTGCGCTATCGCAAGCACGGCCGGTTCAGCGACGACCGGGACATCTGAGGGCGCGACATCTGAAGGGCGCGACATCTGAAGGGCGAGACATCTGAGGGCGCCGCATTCCGGCGGCGCGAATTCCGACGGGTTCGCGCCTAGGCGTTGACGTCGGCGTAATGGCGCGGCGGCAGCGCGCCATCGACGCGGTCCGACAGCAGAGGCTGGAAGCTGGGGCGGCTTTTCAGCACAGAATACCAGCCGCGCGTCGATTCGTGCCCGCGCCAGTCGATCCCGCCCAGATAATCCACGACCGAGATCTGCGCCGCCGCGGTGAGGTCCGCCAGGCTCATCGTTGCGCCCGCCAGCCAGCGGCGATGGTCGATCAGGTAATCGCAGTAATCGAGGTGCTGGTCCGCCAGCCGCATCGCATCGCGCAGCGCCCGCGAATCGGGCGTCTGGCGCAGCACCACGCGCTTGGCATAGCGTTCGGTCAGCAGCGGGGCGGTGACGTCGCCCCAGAAATTCTCGTCGAACAGGGCGACCAGCCGCCGGATTTCTGCCCGATTTGCGGCCGGGCCGTTAATCATCGGGTTCTTCTCGACCGTTTCTTCCAGATATTCTGCGATGGCGCGGCTGTCCGCCAGCACGAGGTCCTTGTCCTCATGCCGCATGGCGGGGGTGCGGCCCGCCGGGTTGATCAGGTAGAATTCCTCGCGCAGCGCCCAAGGATTCTCGGGCTCGAGCGTGTAGGGCACGCCCTTCTCGCTCATCAGCAAGCGCAGCTTGCGGCTGAACGGACACAATGCGAAATGATGTAGCCGCCACATGGCCCCTGGAAATCGTCCCTCGTTTGCCGATCCCGCCGGTCTTCGTCCTGATCCCGCCCGGCGCGGATCCACCGCAAGCGATAGACGCCTGCCCCCGGTGCCCGTCAACAAGCCTTACCAATAATAGTTCCCCTGTTCATAGACTGTTGGCGGCAGGCCGCGGCGCATCCGTGCAGCGATCGGGGCAGTTCTTGCCATTGGCGCTTGTGCGGCAAGCTGCCATTTGCGATGGCACCGGCCCTATGTCCGATCCGCGCATCACCGACATCACCCTGGACGAGGCCACGATCACGTGGCGCAATCCCGATATCGAGCAGGAGCGCCGCGTCGCCATCTTCGACCTGATCGAAGAAAACAGCTTCAAGCCGGTGCGATCGTGGGAAGCGGGGCACAAGGGGCCTTATCGGCTGGCGCTGTCGGTGGTGGACGGCAGGCTGTCGATCTCGGTCAAGGACGAGGAAGGCGGAGAGCTTGAGACGCTGCTGCTGGGCCTGGCGCGCTTTCGCAGGCCGATCCGCGAGTATTTCGCGATCTGCGACAGCTATTACCAGGCAATCCGCAAGGCGACCGCTTCCGAGATCGAAACCATCGACATGGCGCGGCGCGGCATTCACAACCGCGCGACCGAACTGCTGATGGAGCGGCTGGAAGGCAAGATCGAGACCGATTTCGCCACCGCGCGCCGCCTGTTCACGCTGATCTGCGTATTGCACATTCGCGGGTGACGGCGGCGGGCATGGCGAAAGGCAAGCGCATCTGGCGCGCGGGCGCGATCGTGCTGGCTGGCGCCCTGCTGACGGGCGCGGGGTCGGCGTGGTGGCATGCCGCGCACTGGGAACCGGCGGACGGCAGCTATCCGGTGCAGGGCGCCTGGGTGGACGAGCGGCACGATGCACGCGCCGTGCTGGCGCTGGCCGAGGGGGGCGAGGGCGGCACGCCGCTGGTGCGCTTCGTCTATGCCACCGCCAGCAGCGGGGCGTCGGGTCGTAACGACCGCTTTGCCGAAGAGCGCGAGCGCGCGGGCCGTTCGGGCCTCCCGTTCGGCGCGGTACATGTGTTCGACCCGTGCGTGCCCGCCGACCGGCAATCGGCCAATTTCGTCACGCTGGTCCCGCGGGACCGCACCCTGCTGCCGCCTGCCGTCCAGCTTAACGCACTGGGCGAAGACTGCCCCCGCCCGGTGCGCGCGGCGGAGGTGGAGAGCGAGCTTGTCACGTTCCTGAACCAGATCGAGGCGCATGCAGGCCGCCGCGCGGTACTGGCGCCGAGCGAGGCGTTCGAGGCCGCCTATGGCTTCGGCGCGCGGTCGAAGCGGGCGCTATGGCTGGGCCAGGACCGCGAGGAGCCTGCCTATGCCGGCGGCGACTGGGCGATCTGGACCGCGAACAGCGCGCTGCGTCTGGATCAGCTGGAGGAGCCGGTCGGCTGGCTGGTGATGCGGCGCGAACCCGGCGGCGAAACGGGCTGACGGCCGGGATCGTGCACAGGAAGCGGGCGCGCAGGGCTTGCCCCCGCGCCAGCCGATTGGGCAGACCGGTTGCAACAGATATATTGGAGCGAACATGGCGATTCTCTCGGACCGGTGGATCCGCGAACAGGCACAGGCGACGGGCATGATCGAACCCTTCGTCGAGGCGCAGCGGCGCGACGGCTGCATCTCGTACGGCCTGTCGTCCTATGGCTATGATGCGCGGGTGGCGGACGAGTTCAAGATCTTCACCAATGTCGACAGCGCCATCGTCGATCCCAAGGACTTTGCTGCCAACAGCTTCGTCGACCGCAAGACCGACGTCTGCGTCATTCCGCCCAACAGTTTCGCGCTGGCCCGCACGGTCGAATATTTCCGCGTGCCGCGCGATGTGCTGGTGATCTGCCTGGGCAAGAGCACCTATGCGCGCTGCGGGATCATCGTCAACGTCACCCCGCTCGAGCCCGGCTGGGAAGGCCATGTCACGCTGGAGTTTTCGAACACCACGCCGCTGCCCGCCCGGATCTATGCGAACGAGGGCGCGTGCCAGTTTTTGTTCCTGAAGGGGAACGAGCCGTGTGAGGTCAGCTATGCCGACCGGACGGGCAAATACATGGGGCAGCGCGGCGTGACGCTGCCCCGGCTTTGATCAGTCGAGATCGGCGGCGGAGTGCCGCTCGTCCACGGCGCCTTCCACCCGGTCGGATGAGGCATTGACGCGCAGGCCCCGCTTGACGCCGGGGCGTTCGGCGATCGCCTTGGCCCAGCGCTGCACGTTTTCATAGCTCGCGACGTCGAGGAATTCCGCCGCGTCGTACAGGCGGCCCAGCGCCAGCTGCCCGTGCCAGGCGAAGATCGCCATGTCGGCGATGGAATAGTCGTCCGCCAAGAATTCGCGCGTTGCCAGGTGCTTGTCGAGCACGTCCAGCTGCCGCTTCACTTCCATCGTATAGCGGTCGATCGGATAGCGGTATTTCTCTGGCGCATAGGCGTAGAAATGGCCGAAGCCGCCGCCAAGCAGCGGCGCGGTGCCCATCTGCCACATCAGCCATGACAGCGTTTCGCTGCGCTGCGGCCCATCGGCCGGCAGGAACGCGCCGAAAGTCTCGGCCAAGTGCAGCAGGATCGCGCCCGATTCGAATACGCGGAACGGCGTGCCGGTGCTGCGGTCCATCAGAGCGGGGATCTTGGAATTGGGGTTCACCTCGACAAAGCCGCTGGTGAACTGGTCCTGGCTCAATATGTCGATCTTCCAGGCATCGTATTCGGCGCCCTTGTGCCCGGCCGCCAGCAATTCCTCGAACAGGATGGTCACCTTCTGGCCATTGGGCGTGCCCAGCGAATAGAGCTGGAAGGGATGCTCGCCCACAGGCAGCTCGCGATCTTCCCGAGCGCCGGCGGTGGGGCGATTGATGGCGGCGAACTTGCCGCCGTTCTCGCTGTCCCAGGTCCAGACCTTGGGCGGCGTGTAGGCGTCGTTCATGAAGGGGCTCCTCGCGAAAATCTCGATTGCTGCGGTTGCGCATGCTTGTGACTGCGCGCTGTGGTCGCGATATGGGGTGGATGATGACAGACGCAATCGCCGCAGGGATCTACAGCGACAATGCGGCGCTTCGCCGCGCCGCGCGGGGGGATGCCGCGCTGTGCACGATCACCCATATCGATGGCAGCTTCTCGCGCAGGGTGGGGGCGCAGCTGGCGGTCGGCCCCGATGGCGGGATCACCGGCAGCATGGCGGATGGCTGCCTGGAAGCCGCGCTGGCGCATCACGCGGCCGAGGCGGCGGCGCAAGGGGAGCCTCGCTTCCTGCATTTCGGCGGAGCGGGCGACCCGATGGATCTGCGGCTGCCCTGCGGGTCGCGCATCGCGGTGACGGTCGATCCCGATCCGGCTCGTGAGGGGCTGGCGCAGGCGGTCGGCGCGCTCGACGCGCGGCGGCATGCCGAGCTGACGGTGCCGCTGGCGGACGGTGTGTTCCGCCGCACCTATCGGCCCGAGCTGCGCATCGTCGCGATCGGCACGGGGCCGGAACTGGCCGCATTCGAGCGGCTGGCGGCGGTGCATGGCGCGGTCGTCGCGGCAGTGCGTCCCTTTGGCGAGCAAGCGGGTTGCGGCGTGGCGCAGGGCCTGTCGCTGGGGGCCGCGCCCGATCTGCCGCTTGACCGCTGGAGCGCGGTGGTGGTGCTGTTCCACGACCACGAATGGGAGCGTTCGATCATCCCCTGGGCGGTGTCCAGCGACGCATTCTATGTCGGCGCGCAGGGCGGCGCGCTGACGCGCGAGGCGCGGCTGGCGCATCTGTCCGAGCTTAGCCTGTCGGACCGCGCGCAGGGACGCCTGCACGGGCCGGTGGGGCTGATCCCCAAGGCGCGCGACCCGGCGGTGCTGGCATTGTCGGTGCTGGCCGAGATCGTCGCGGCATATGAGGCAGCGGGCGAATGATCGAGGCACGGCGCGTCTTCGCCGCCACGCTGGCCGCCGGGCTGGCGCGGCGGTTCGGGGGCGACAAGCTTTCGCAGCAATTTGGCGGCGGCAGCGTGCTCGGCGCCGCGCTTGCGCCGCTTGACGGCTTCGACTGGCTGGAACGGGGCGTCGTCGTGCAGGCCGGCCGCGATGTGCCGGGAATGCGAATCGTCAATCCGGCTCCGGAACGCGGCATGGGCCATTCGCTGGCACTCGCGGCCCGCGCGGCGGAGGAAGCGCGGGCGGATTTCCTGCTGGTAACCCTGGGCGACATGCCGCGGCTTCGTGCCGCCAGCCTTGGCCGCCTGCTGCAGGCTTGCCCCGACCGGGACGATGCGCTGGCGGCGCTGGTGGTGCGGGGCGGTCCGCCCGGCCCGCCTGCCGTTTTCGGCAAGTCATGGTTCAGGCAGCTTGGTCTAGAGGGCGGCGACACGGGCGCGCGAGACGTTCTGCGCGATCCGGCGAACAGCCCGGTGCTGGTCGACCTGCCCGCCGACGAGGCCGCGGACATCGACACGCCCGCCGACCTTCGGCGCCTGCGGAACGATTAGTGGCGGCTTTGATACATTGCCCCTTGAATAGATGCCCTGTCACCTATTGGTAAGAATTTCGACCTAGCGGAAATGCTCATGACCCAGATCGCACCCATGCCCCTCGACCGGCGCCGCTTTCTTGCGGCCACCAGCGCCTTTGCGGGCCTTGCCGCCAGCGGTTGCACCACCGCCAGTTCCGGTCCGCCGGCACCCCGCGCGCTGGTCTATGGCCAGCTGGTGAAGGATCCCGATGGCGTTCTCGACCTGCCGCAGGGGTTTTCCTATCGCGTGGTCAGCCGGCTGGGCGATGCGATGGACGATGGCGGCACCGTGCCCGACCGCGCCGACGGGATGGGCTGTTTCCAGCTGCCCGATGGCCGGATCGCGCTGGTCCGCAATCACGAGCTGAAGCCGAACCATGACGCGGGCGGCGTGCTGCCAAGCGGCTTTGCGCGCGGCCGCGATGGCAAGGTGCTGCCCGGCGGCACCACGACTTTGGTGCTGTACCCCGATACGCTGGAGGTCGAGCATCAATATCGCTCATTGGCAGGGACGATCCGCAATTGCGCGGGCGGAACCACGCCATGGGGCAGCTGGCTGACGTGCGAGGAAGCCAAGCTGGGCGGCGATACCGAACCGGGCCATGGCTGGGTATTCGAAGTGCCTGCCGCGCATCGGGGGTTGGTCGATCCGGTGCCGCTGAAGGCGATGGGCCGCTTCAATCACGAAGCGGCGGTGATCGATCCAGTCAGCGGCCATGCCTATCTGACCGAGGACCGCGAAGACGGGCTGATCTATCGCTTCATTCCCAATGAGAAGGGCAATCTGGCCGCGGGCGGCAGGCTGCAGGCGCTGACCGGCATCGCCGATACGCGCAACTGGGGCGGCAATGTCACGATGAAGGTCGGCGAGCCGATCCGCGTGGGCTGGGTCGACCTGGACGATGTCGAGGCGCCCAGGGACGATCTGCGGCTGCGCGGCGCGGCCAAGGGCGCGGCGTTGTTCGCGCGGGGCGAGGGCATTCACATGGGCCCCGACAGTTCGGGCCGCAGCGAGGCCTATTTCTGCTGCACCAGCGGCGGTGCGGCGGGATATGGGCAGGTATTCCGCCTGATCCCCGGCCCCGACGGCGACCGGCTGGAATTGTTCTATGAATCGACCGACCGGCGCGACTTCTTCTATGGCGACAATCTGACCGTGGCGGCCAACGGGCACCTGGTGGTGTGCGAGGACAGCTATGACGCGGTCGTCGACAACCATATCCGCGGCATCACGCCCGAAGGCGCGGCCTATCCGATCGCGCGCCTGACCATGCAGACCGAGCTGGCGGGAGCGTGCTTTTCGCCCGATGGCCGCACGCTGTTCGTCAACGCCTATAGCCCGTCGATCACCTTTGCGATCACAGGGCCCTGGCTGGCCTGACCGATCGTCTTAAGGCACGGTCTTGAGGGGGCCTGCCGCCACCGGGCGGCGGGCCCTTCTTGCGTTCGGGCCGAAGGCGGCCGACGCTGGACGCACCCTTGCGGGCACGTTCCAACCATCTGCGATGTCAAGGAAAATGGAGCGGGCGAAGGGATTCGAACCCTCGACCCCAACCTTGGCAAGGTTGTGCTCTACCCCTGAGCTACGCCCGCTCTGAACGCCTGCATCGGTGGGTTTGAAGCCCTTCCGATCGGGGTGAGGCGCGCCGTTAGCATGGGGTCTGGGGGGTCGCAACAGGAAAATACACCCAATCGGCATTTCGCTGAAAAATAAGGGTGCTTTCGTTCCGCCGTCCATAGCTCGCAGCCCGCGCGCTCTTGGAAAATGGCGCGAACCGCCCCACATTAGCCGCCAAGCCAACCTTTCGGCGCATGCCGCGCATTGCCGCAGCGCCAGACGACAGTTTCAGGAGAATCACACTTGGCGAGCATGGGTCTGAACCTCGACGAGCAGAAAGCCGTGGACCGTTTCCGGCAGCAGGTCGTCGAGCCTTCGATGAAGAGCCTCGTGATCCTGGACTTCTGGGCGGAATGGTGCGGGCCGTGCAAGGCGCTGACGCCGACGCTTGAGAAGATCGCCGCGGAATATGCCGACAAGGGCGTCGTCCTTGCCAAGGTCAACGTGGACGAGGAGCAGTTCATCGCCTCGCAGTTCCAGGTGCGTTCGATTCCCACCGTCTATGCGATGTTTCAGGGCCAGCCGGTCGCGGACCTGACCAGCGCGCGCAGCGAGGGGCAGCTGAGGCAGGCGATCGACCAGATCCTGTCGCAATTGCCGATCCAGCCGCAGGCTGCCGATGGCGAGGATCCGCAAGAGGATATCGCCCCGCTGCTCGCCATGGGCGAGGATGTGCTGGCCAGCGGCGATGCGGAGCGTGCCATGGGCATCTTCGCGCAGATCGTGCAGATGGCGCCCGACAATGCCGCCGCGCATGCGGGCCTGCTGACCGCCATGGCCAGCGCGGACCATGTCGCCGAAGCCGAAGCGGCGCTGGCCGAACTGCCGCCCGAAATGGTAGGCGATCCGGCCATCGACCGCGCCAGGGCGGCGATCCAGCTGGCGAAGGACAAGCCCGACGATGCGGCGCTCGATGCCCTGCGCAAGGCCGCGGCGGAGCGTCCAGCGGACATGGAGGCGCAATACGAATTCGCGCAGGCGGCCTTTGCCGCCGGCTCGCGGGATGAGGCTGCCGATACGCTGCTGAAGATGATAGAGAGCGATCCGGCCTGGAACGAGGGCGCGGCCAAGGCCAAGCTGCTGCAGATGTTCGAGGCGGTGGGGCTCGATGATCCATGGGTCGCTTCCACGCGCCGCCGCCTGTCGCTGCTGCTGTTCGGATGATCGGCGGAACGGACATGGGTTCAGGCCTCGAAACGACGCGAATCTCGATCTTCCCGCTTTCGGGTGCGATCCTGTTTCCCGGGTTGCAATTGCCGCTGCACGTGTTGGAGCCGCGCTATCGCGCCCTCGTCGAGGATTCGCTGGCTCGCGACCGGATGATCGGCATGATCCAGCCGCATCGCCCATCCGAAGGCGCGCCCCTGTTCGATGTCGGCTGCCTTGGCCGCATCGGCGAGGTCGAGGCGCTGGAGGACGGGCGTTTCAACCTCGTGCTCGACGGGGTGACCCGGTTCCGCGTCATGGAGGAGATGGAGGTCGACACCCCGTTCCGCCAGGTACGCGCCGAACTGCTGTCCGACAATGACGAGACTGCCCTGCTGCCGGTCGAGCGTGCCGCGTTCGAGGAGGAAGCCAAGAGCTTTGCCGATGCGCAGGGCTATTCGGTGGACTGGGAACAGGTTTCGCGGCTGGACGACATGTCGCTGATCAACGGGGTGGCGCAGGTTGCGCCGTTCGACGCGGCGGCGAAGCAGGCGCTGCTCGAAACCGATACGCTGGGCGAACGCTGTTCGCTGCTGGTGCAGCTGATGCAGTTCTTCGGCCGCCATGGCGAAGACGATTCGGTCACGCTGCAATAGCGCGCGCCGGGCCCTAGACTCCGAGGCTGCCTTCGATCCCGTTGATCACGAATTGCGCCGCCAATGCGGCCAGCAGGACCCCCAGAAGCCGGGTGATCACCGCCTCGAACTGCTTGCCCAGCAGTTTCATCAGCGGCGCGGATGCCAGCAGCGCGACCAGTGTCAGCACCATCACGGTCGCCAGCGCACCCAGGATGACGAAGGTCTGCTCGATCCCCTCGGCCCGCGCCATCAGCAGCATGATGGAAGCGATCGCGCCCGGACCCGCCAGCATCGGCATGGCCATCGGAAAGACCGACACATCCTCGATCTCGGGCGTGGCCTTGACCAGGTCGGCGCGTTCGTGGCGGCGTTCGGTGCGTTTTTCGAACACCATTTCCAGCGCGATCAGGAACAGCATGATACCGCCCGCGATGCGGAACGAGTCGAGTTCGATATGCAGCGCATTCAGCAATTGCTCGCCGAACAGGGCGAACACCAGAAGGATGGCGCTAGCGATGACCGTGGCGCGGATCGCCTGCGCGCGGCGTTCGGACGCCGGCATCTCGCTGGTAAGGCCGTAATAGATCGGCGCGCAGCCCGGCGGGTCGATCACCACGAACAGGGTGGCAAAGGCAGAGGCGAAGAGTTCGAACATGTCAGGCCGCGCAGTCCGCCCCGCCGGGAGCGGCTATGTTGCGGGTGAAGACGGGGTCGCCCCATTCCTCGCCCGCTTTCATGCGAATGTTGATCGTACGCGCGCAATCGTCCGCGACCAACACATCCCAGCGCAGCGTGCCGTCGCGGCTGACGCCGAAGGGCGCGCCGGAATGGGCGGGGGGCTGCATGGCCTGCGGGTCGCGGCCTTCGCACGATGCCACATGGGTGGCGATGATGTCGGGTGCGGCGATGGGCTGCGCCGCTTCGTCTCCCTGGTCCATCGTCCAGCGATAGCTGCCGTCGTCCTGCCGCGCCCAGGCGGTGGTAAACCAGCCGGTCGATCCATCGGGACGCTGCCACGCGCCATAGCTGACCGATAGCGAGCCATCGCAGCTCGACCAGATCTCGTGCGGTTGCCAGCGGACCGTTTGCGCCGGATCGGCGCGGCCCTTCAACCACTGCTGCGCATTGACGACCTGCGGCACGAACATGATGGCATCGTTCGCGGCATATTCGCGGAACGCGGTCCACTGGCCCTTTTCGCGGGCACGCTGGGCAAAGGCGATTTCCGCCGCGACCACCTGGCCCGGCTGTGCAATCGGCTGCAGCGACCGGCCGTACTGGCCATAGCCGCCGCGGCTGGTCGAGCCGCTGCAGGCGGCCAGCGCCAGCATGGCCGAAACGATCAGCCCGCCGCGCAGCCATGCATGCGTCTCAGCCAATATTCTCGCGCCTTCTGGCAGCGGTCAGCGTGTTGTGGAGCAGGCAGGCGATGGTCATCGGTCCGACGCCGCCGGGCACGGGCGTCACCGCCGCGGCGACCTTCATCGCTTCGGCGAAGTCGACATCGCCGACCAGCCTGGTCTTGCCGTCGTCCGCGGGGACGCGGTTGATGCCGACGTCGATCACGGTCGCGCCCGGTTTCAGCCAGTCGCCCCTGACCATTTCGGGCCGTCCGACGGCGGCCACCACGATATCCGCGCCGCGCACCACGGCGGGCAGGTCCTGCGTGCGGCTGTGCGCGATGGTGACGGTGCAGCTTTCGCGCAACAGCAACATGGCCATCGGCTTGCCCACGATGTTGGAGCGGCCGATGATCACCGCGCTTTTGCCCGACAGATCGCCCAGCCGGTCCTTCAGCAGCATGAGACAGCCCAGCGGGGTGCAGGCGACGAAGCCGTCCTGGCCGGTCGCCAGCCGACCCGCGCTGCCGATGGTGAAGCCGTCGACGTCCTTGTCGGGGTCGATCGCCTCGATCACCTTGAGCTCGTCGATGTGGCGGGGCAGGGGCAGCTGGACCAATATGCCGTCGACCGCAGGGTCGGCGTTCAGCTGGCCGATCAGGGACAGCAGATCGCCTTCCGCCGTATCGGCGGGCAGGCGATGCTCGAAGCTCTCCATCCCCGCTTCGACGCAGGCCTTGTGCTTGGATCTGACATAGACGGTACTGGCCGGATCCTCGCCCACCAGCACCACCGCAAGGCCCGGCGCGCGCCCGGCCTGTGCGCGGAAGGTATCCACGCCTTTTGCCACATCGGCGCGCAGATTCGCGGCGAAACCCTTGCCGTCGATGATATCGCCCATGGCTAGTAAACCACCGCCGAACGATAGACCGCGTTCAGGATCATGATCAGCACGTTGAGCCCGACGATCAGCACCAGCGGCGAGAAATCGATCGCGCCGGTATTGGGCATGATCTTGCGGATCGGTCGGAGCATCGGTTCCAGCAAGGCGTTCAGTGCGGTGTAGATCGCCGACACGAACTGGTTGTGCATGTTGACCACGTTGAACGAGATCAGCAGCGACAGCACGAATTGCACGATCACCAGCACGACGATGATGTCGACCAGATAGCTGAGGATCTGGATGAGCAGGGCCAGGAAAACGGTAATGGCTTGTGGTCCTTGGGCCGGAATATTGAGGGAAGGCCTCGTCTAGCCGAGAGCGGCAAGCAAGGGCAAGCGGCGCGGTGTATCAGGGGTGGAAGGGCCGTGCCCTCAGCCGTCCCAGTCGATGCTTTCGATCCGCCAGCTCAGCTCGTCCGCATTGGCGCCGGGAACGTCGTTGGCACGGCGCAGCGTCATCGTGCCGGCCAGCTCGACATCGGTATCGTCGATCGACTGGCCGCGCAGCATGATCGGCATGCTGTAATAGAGCGAGCCCGCCGCCCCCTCCATCCGGCCATCCTGCGAGGTGACGGTGATGTTCGACAGATTGGCCCAACGCGGGGCGGTGCCGCCGGTGCGCACCTCCTTGCGCCATGCGCGGCGCGCCGCGTCGACATCGCCCGCTTCGACCGCGGCGCTCCAGTAGGACAGCAGCGACTTGGGGTCCTTCTGGTCGGGGCCGGGAAGGATCATCGTGAATTCGGGGCGGGGCGCAGGTTCGGGATCGTCCAGTTCGATCGACAGCGGCTCTACCTGCGGTTCGGTCGGCTCCGCCTTGAGGGTCTCGAACTCCGGCTCCCGGCTTTCGCCGCAGCCCGTGGCCATCAGGGCCAGCGCGGGGAGGGCCAGGGCGCAAAGGCTGAACCGCCGCATCGTCACCGGCTCCGCACGATGGTGCCGGCGCCGCGTTCGGTGAAAATCTCGATCAGCATGGCATGGGGCACCCGCCCGTCGAGGACGACGGCCGCCTCGCAGCCCGCTTCCACGGCCTGCACGCAGGTTTCCAGCTTGGGGATCATTCCGCCGGTGATGGTGCCATCATCGATCAGCGTGTCAACATCGTCCGGAAACAGGTCGGTCAGCAATCCGCCCTGCTTGTCGAGCACGCCCGGCACGTCGGTCAGCAGCAGCAGGCGCGCCGCGCCCAGCGCCGCGGCCACCGCGCCCGCCATGGTGTCGGCGTTGATGTTGTAGGTCTGCCCCTCGGCATCGGCACCGATGGGCGCGATAACGGGGATCAGCCCGGATGCGACCGATGTCTCGATGATGCGGGTGTCGACATGCTCAGGCTCGCCCACAAAGCCCAGGTCGATCGCTTCCTCGATCGCGCTGCCCTCGATCTTGCGGGTGCGTTCGACCTTGCGGGCGGTGACCATGCCGCCATCCTTGCCGGAGATGCCGACGGCGCGCCCGCCGGCCTTGTTGATCCAGCCGACCAGTTCCTTGTTGATCGCGCCCGACAGGACCATCTCGGCGATCTCGGCGGTCTGCTTGTCGGTGACGCGCAGCCCGTCGACGAAGCTCGATTCCACGCCCAGTTTCTTCAGCATGGCGCCGATCTGCGGGCCGCCGCCGTGGACGACGACCACGTTGATGCCCACCGCGCCCAGCAGAACGACATCCTCGGCGAACTCGCGCGCGGCTTCGGGATCGCCCATCGCATGGCCGCCATATTTGATCACGAAGGTGCGCCCGGCATATCGCTTCATGAACGGCAATGCCGTCACGAGTGTCTTTGCCTTGGCGAGAAGCGCCTTGTCGTCGGGGTTCAGCGGATCGACCATGATGCGCGGGCCTTTGCACGGGCGGGCGCGGGTTTCAATCGATTCCCTCGATTGCCTCCCGCGCGCGCCGCCTGGTCGTCAGCCATGCGCCCCGAACTCGTTGGCGATGGCGGTCGAGATGCGCAGCACCAGCGCATAGGCCTGTTCGATCGGCTCAATATAGTCGCGGCGGATCCGTTCGTATCCCCGGTCGCCGCCATCGGGATAATCGCTCGGCTCGTCGATGGCATAGTCGTCGATGCTGGGGAAATTGGTCGGGAACGCGCGCCTAAGCTGTGCCAGCGCATCCTCGATCCGCAGGGTGAAGACCATTTCCATGACATCCTCGCGGCTGATGTCGTTCGACCGCGAGAAGACAGGTACCTGCACGATGCGCAGGAACATGTGCTGCAGCAGGGCCAGTCTCAGCGATTGCAGCAGGCCGATGGAACGGCGCTTTTCCTCGCGGTCGGGGATCGGCGTGCCCCAGCCGTCGCGGCTGCCCGGCGTGGCGTCCAGCAGGCGGTGCAGATGCAGCGCATCGACGCGCAGCCGGCTGGCAAGACGGCGGAACACGCCTGCGCGGTCGTCCTTGGTCAGATATTCGGCCAGCGTCAGGCAGGCATCGGTCAGATGTTCCTCGGTCCCGCGATAGGGGCGGCTGGCCCAATAGGCCGAATTAAACAGCTCGCCATAGGCGGCCACCGTCTTGATGCTGGCCAGCGCGTCGGCGCTGCGCAAAAGGCGCAGCATCTGCTTGCCGCGCTCGCTTTCGGTCAGCAGATTGGCGATTTCCTCGCGGTTGGTGTCAGCCGCCGTGCCGAACCCCGCGATCACGTTCACCGGATAGCCCAGCTGCTGCAGGATGGCATTATGCGGGATCGCGCGGATCTGCCGCAGGCTCATCTTGCGGTCGGCGTTGAGGTCCGACTGGCGGCGCGAACGGCGGCTGCCAGTATCGTTCAGCAGGCCCAGGCCAAAGGCGGTGATCGCGCGGCTATAGGTGTCGGACACAAGATGCATGTGCTGCACCCGCCGGATCGCGCGATAGAAGTCGAGTGATAGGTCGGTGCGGCGATAGAACATGTCGGTCGGCGCATCGGGATCGGCCTCGCGCGGCGGGTTGCTGGCGATATTGGCTAGCGTGGCCAGCGCAAGTTCCGCCGTTCCGAACCATAGATAGCCGTCGCCGCCCTGGAAGCTGACTTCGGGTTCGAGCCGGATATTGCGCCGCGCGAACCGGCGGCGCGCCCAAGGTGACAGCGGCCATTCCAGCCGGTCCTTCATCGACACCGGATGCGCGCCGCGGCCCATGCTTTCGCCGTGGGTGTTGAAGATCAGCGCGGCGACGTCGGTAAGCCCGTTGGCCTCCATCGCTTCGGCGAGGCGGCCCTGCAGCCGTTCGATGGCGAGTGCGGCCGGGATCTGCCCGACGAAGCGGCCGGCATCGGAAAAGCCCGTCTGGATCGCGATGCGGCCGCGCTTCTTCGCGTAATCGCGAAAGGCTTCCTCTGCCAGCAGCGCATCCAGGAAACGGCCGCCGTGCTCCAGCGCGGTCTCGGTCTCGAACAGGGGAGAGACGTCGATCCTGTCCTCAACCCCGAACAGCTTGGCGAAATAGAGCGCGGCCAGCACCGTCTGCGGCTGTTCGCATTCGGCGATCAGCATGCGGATCGGCGCGTCTGCGTCGACGTGGCGCAGGATCTGCTGCATGGCGATGAACTGCCGGATCGCGGTGCTGCTCTCGATCGCGAGCGCCGCGAAATTGGCATCCAGCGGCTCGATCGCTTCAAGGCCGCTGCGGATCGCGTTCAGCGCGGCCTGGCTGGCGATGTCGAGCTTGGATTCGGGATCGACGCGGCGGCGAATCGCGTTCTGCAGCTGGCTCGAATTGACGCGGAAATGCACCCAGCCCATGCCCAGCCCGTCTGCGCGCATGGCTGCGGCGGCGGTCAGCAGTTCGATCGCCGTATCCTCGTCGGTTTCGGCCCCGGCGCGGTCTTCCAGTTCGGAGATGATCGGCGCGAGGCTGGTCAGCCTGTCGGGATGATTGGCCGTCAGCGAATTGGCGGCATGCGACAGCGCGGCCGGGTCCGACATGTCCTTGCCGAACAGCGCCGCCATGCGGCCGGCGAACTCACCCGCATTGACCAGCCTCGCCGAAAGATCGGGCGCGATGCCTGCCAGGGTGGCGGCATAGCCCGCCAGCCGTTCCGACTTTTCGGCCAGGCGATAGCGGATCGATGTGTTCCAGCCGATATCGGTGCGGCCATCCATGTCATAGCCGACCCAGCTGGCGAAGCGCACCGGCGTGGGGCGCAGGCTCTTCCATTCACCCGGCCAGTTCGACTTGGCAGAGCGATAGATCGCCCGCACCGCCCGGTCGCGCGCGGCCTGGGCGCGGCTGATCGCCTGCATGGCGGCGTCATGTTCGGAATCGAGCGTGATCTGCGTCCGTTCGTGCGGGGCGACGCAGGCGGTGTCGCTGTTCACGTCGCCGCTGCTGGCGGCCTTCGCCACCGCCTGCGACTGGACCGGGGTCAGCAGGAAGGTCGGGTGGGCGGTAAATACCACGTGGATCATCGGATCCGCCCAGCGCTGTGCGAAGCTTTCGAAATCATCCCCCTCGCGCACCGCGAAAGGGGTTAGGTTCCGGTCCGCATCGATCGGCGCCAGCATCCGGTCGAGCTTTTGCGCGCGCGCCTTCAGCCCTTCGCATTCGAGCGCGCTGACCAGACCGTCGATGTCCTGCAGCGATTTTCGCCCCCCTTCCAGATCGCGCGAAAGCTCCAGCCCAAGCTGGAACACCGGATTGTAGATCGGCGTGTCCTGCGTGTGGCGGTGCAGGACCTGCAGCCTCTCGTTCAGCTCTTCGATCTGCGGTGTCATGGCGTCCTCCGGATCGGGGTGGGAAGGGGGGGTAGGGGATTTCAGCGCGGCAGGGCGGCGGCCTCCCGGGCCAGCGTCTCGATACGCGCCTTGTCGACCGGACCGCCCATGGGCATCGCCTCGCCGGGCGCGACCCAGCTGCCGCCGACGCACAGGATCGACGGATGCGCGAGATATTCGGGCGCATTCTTCGCCGACACGCCGCCGGTGGGGCAGAAGCGCGCCTCGTGGAACGGCGCGGCCAGCGCCTTCAGCGCGGGCAGGCCGCCATTGGCTTCGGCGGGAAAGAACTTGAAGTGCGAAAGCCCCATGTCCATCCCGCGCATGATGTCGGCGCTGGTCGCGATACCCGGCAGGAAGGCGATGTCATTGGCGATCGCCGCCTTGCCCAGCGTCTCCGTCAGGCCCGGCGAAACCACGAATTTCGCGCCGGCTTCCATCACCGCGTCCAGCTGGTCTGGGTTCAGCACCGTACCCGCGCCCAGGATGGCGCCCGGAACCTTGGCCATCTCGCGGATCGCGTCGAGCGCGCAGGGCGTGCGAAGCGTAACCTCAAGGCAGGGCAGGCCGCCTGCGACCAGCGCTTCGGCCAGCGGGATGGCCTGATCGATGTCCTGCACCACCAGCACGGGGATGACGGGGGCGGCTTCCATGAATTCGCGGATATTGGCCATGTCGTGTCCTGTTTCCTGAAATTTGAGCTGTCAAAGACCGGCAAGCGCCAGCATGGCCGAGCCGCCCTTTTCCGCCTCGTCCGCGCCCAGACGCATCATTGCGAACAGTTCGCGGCCGACGCCCATGGCGGGCGGCGGCGGAGTGGCGGGATCGCGCGAGGAAAGGTCGGCATTGGTCGACAGCGTGCCGTTGACCGCATCGACGCGCACGATGTCGCCATCGCGCAGATAGGCGATCGGCCCGGGCTTCTCCTCTCCGTGAGAGAGCGCTTCGGGCGTGCAGTGGATGGCCGCCGGCACCTTGCCCGATGCGCCCGACATGCGGCCGTCGGTGACCAGCGCCACCTTGAACCCGCGGTCCTGCAGCACGCCCAGCGGGGGCGTCAGCTTGTGCAGTTCGGGCATGCCATTGGCGCGCGGACCCTGGAAGCGGACGACGACGACCACATCCTTGTCGAGCTCGCCCGCCTTGAACGCGGTGGCCACTTCGCTCTGCGTGCTGAACACGCGGCAGGGCGCCTCGATCACCCAGCGGTCCCTGTCGACCGCGCTGGTCTTTATCGTGGCGCGGCCGAGATTGCCGGTCAGCAGGCGCAGGCCGCCATCGGGGTTGAACGGGGTGGCGGGCGGGCGCAGCATGCTGTCGTCGCCGCTTTCGGGCGGCAGCTTGCGCCAGGTAAGCCTGTCGTCCTCCATCACCGGCTCGTCCGCATAGGCGCGCAGCGACGGGCCGCCGACGGTGGTGATATCCTCATGCGCCAGCCCTGCATCCAGCAGTTCGCGAATGACGTAGCCCATGCCGCCCGCCGCGTGGAACGCGTTCACGTCGCCCGCTCCGTTGGGATAGACGCGCGCGATCAGCGGCACCACGCGCGACAGCTCGTCGATGTCCTGCCAGTCGATGATGACGCCGGCGCAGCGGGCGATGGCGGGAAGATGGATGACGTGATTGGTCGATCCGCCGGTCGCGAGCAGCCCCGCGATGGCGTTCACGATCGCCTTCTCGTCGATGCATTTCGCCAGCGGGCGCGGATCCTCGCCCCTCAGCGAGATGCGGGCAAGCTGGTGCGTCGCGGCGCGGGTCAGCTGGGTGCGCAGCGGGGTATTGGGCGGGATGAAGGCGGCGCCCGGCATGTGCAGGCCCATCATCTCCATCATCATCTGGTTGGAATTGGCGGTGCCATAGAACGTGCAGGTGCCCGGCGAATGATAGCTTGCGCTCTCGCTCGCCAGCAGTTCCTCGCGCCCGACCTTGCCTTCGGCGTAAAGCTGGCGGGTCTGCTGCTTCTGCTTGTTCGAGATTCCGGTGGGCATCGGGCCCGCCGGGATCAGGATGCAGGGCAGATGGCCGAAACGCAGCGCGCCCATCAGCAGGCCCGGCACGATCTTGTCGCAGATGCCTAGCAGCGCCATGCCGTCATAGGTTTCGTGGCTGAGCGCGACCGAAGTCGCCAGCGCGATGGTATCGCGGCTGAACAGCGACAGTTCCATGCCGTCCTGCCCCTGCGTCACGCCGTCGCACATCGCAGGCGTGCCGCCCGCAACCTGCGCGGTCGCGCCCACTTCGCGGGCATAGAGCTTCATCGCCTCTGGGTATCGGCCATAGGGCTGATGGGCCGAGAGCATGTCGTTATAGGCGGTGACGATGGCCAGGTTGGGCGACTGCCCGCTGGCGATCGCGCCCTTGTCGTTGCCGCTGCCCGCCATCGCATGGGCAAGGTTGGAACAGGCCAGCTGCGTTCGGTTGGGCTGGCGCTGCGCCTCGCGCTCCATCAGGTCGAGATAGCGGCGGCGGGTGTCGCGGCTGTTGTCGATGATGCGCTGGGTGACGCGGGCGAACTGGTCGTTGAGCGTGGGCATGAAGCCTTCCTTGGGTCCTGTGCGGCCGATCGCGGGGAGGGAATCGGCCGTGCGGTCGTTTTGCGTTGCAGCATAGCAGGTCCTGGACCGGCTTGCAGAATTTCGGCGCGGGCCGGTTCGCCCTGGCCTCCATCAACCCCCGCGGCGATCAACCTTCGTGCCAGGTGACGCCGTCGCGTTCGGTCAGACCGATCGCGCTGGTGGGCCCCCAGCTTCCCGCGGTATAGGTCTTTGGCCTGGTGTCGTTCTCGGTCCAGCTGGCGCGAATGCCGTCGATCCATTCCCACTGGGCCTCCACCTCGTCGCGGCGGACGAACAGGGTCTGGTCGCCCTCCACAAGGTCGAGCAGCAGGCGTTCATAGGCGATGCGGCGCTGCGGCCCGGCGAAGGCGTCGGGCATGGCGATGTCGAGCGGCGTGGCGCGCAGTCGAATGCCCTCGCGGTCGAGGCCGGGCACCTTGCTCATCAGCGACAGGCGGATATTCTCGCGCGGCTGGATCCCGATGACCAGCTGGTTGGGAACGGTCTTCGCGCCGCGGCCCTCGAAGATGGAATAGGGGATGCAGCGGAACTGCACCACGATCTCGGTCATGCGGATCGGCAGGCGCTTGCCGGTGCGCAGATAGAACGGCACGCCCTTCCAGCGCCAGTTGTCGACATGGGTCTTGATCGCGACGAAGGTCTCGGTGTCGGAATCCTTGCCCAGTTCCTGGTCATAGCCGGGCACCGCCTCGCCCTTGATCGCGCCCGCGCGATATTGGCCGGTCACCGTCTCGCCCGCGACGGCGGGGCGCAGGGCGCGCAGGATCTTGACCTTCTCGTCGCGGATCGCGGTGGCGTCGAAGCTGGTCGGCGGCTCCATCGCGACCAGCGCCAGCAATTGCAGCATATGGTTCTGCACCATGTCGCGCAGCGCGCCGCTGCCGTCGTAATAGCCCGCGCGCGATTCCAGCCCGACCGTTTCGGCCACGGTGATCTGCACATGGTCGATATGCGCCGCGTTCCACAGCGGTTCGAACATGATATTGGCAAAGCGCAGCGCCAGCAGGTTCTGCACCGTCTCCTTGCCCAGGTAATGGTCGATGCGGAAAATCCGGTCTTCCGGAAAGGCGGAGGCGACCGCGTCGTTGATCTCCTGGCTGGTGCCCAGGTCGGTGCCCAGCGGCTTTTCCAGCCCGATCCGCACATTGCCGGTGGCAAGCCCGTTGGCGGTCAGGCCCTTGATGGTCGGTTCGAACAGGAAGGGCGCGGTCGACAGGAAGATCGACAGGCCTTCCTTGTCACCCTTGCCGATCGGCCCGACCTTCTTCGCCAGCGTGTCGAAACCCTCGGGCGTGGACGCGTCGAGGTCCTGGTAGGTCAGGCATTCCAGGAACGGTTCGATCTTGAGATCGCGGCCCTTGGGCAGGAACCTTGCCAGCGCATCGCGCGCGAAATCGCGGAACTCCTGGTCGGTATATTCGGTGCGCGCCGTGCAGATGATCTGCATGTTCTCGGGCAGCAAACCCTCGGAATGCAGGGCGCACAGCGAGGGCAGGAGCATGCGCTGCGACAGGTCGCCGGTCGCGCCGAACAGCAATAGCTTGTTCGCGGTGAAATTCATGGCGGACAGGCTCCTGCAAGGCGGCGGCGGTGGCGGGTCGTCGGTGCGGTCGCACCTTGCGCGGCATTAATCCCGGGTGCGAAGCTGTCAACCTCGATCGGAAAAGCCAATGCCGCGTTTCGGCAATTATCTTGCGTCAGCCGCGTTGCACGCTGATCCGCTTGTCCTGCAGCTGAGTCATTCCATAACAGGTGAGGAAGCTGACATCCGCGGCATCGCGGCCCAGCCCGATCTTCACGATGTCGGACGGGGTCGCCATGCCGGTCGCGTCGATCAGGTGCCAGCTGCCGATGCTGTTTTCCTCGCCGCCGGGATCGGCCAGGAAAACCTCGGCCACCGCGTGGAAATCCTGTGGCTGGACGTCGGGGGCATAGCAGCTGACGAAGCGCGCGGGGATCGCCGATGCGCGGGCCAGTGCGACGACGACATGCGCGAAGTCGCGGCACACGCCCCGGCGCTCGACGAAGCTGTCGACTGCGGTCGTCGTCGCATCGCTGGTGCCGGGCGCATAGCTGAAATTGCTGGCGACCCATGAACGGATCGCCTCGATCCGCTCTCCGCCGCTGGTGCCGCCGAATTCCGCCTCGACGAACGGCTGGAAGCGGTCGGCGGGGCAGAAGCGGGAATCGAACAGATAGGACACCGTCTCGCCCGGCAGGCGGTGGGGCGGCAGGGCGTTCAGCGTCTGGATGTCGCCGATGGTGCGGGCGATCTGCGCGGTGATTGCGTAATCGGCGGTGAAGTCCCCCTGGCAGCGCAGCCAGATGCGTTCGCCGATCATGTCCTCGCCGGATACGCGGGCGGTATGCTCGCTGGCGCTGATGGACAGGCCGGGGCCCGACAATTGCTGTTCGGGGATCGCCGCCGCTTCCATCTGGAGGAGGAAATCGGTCGGCTGGTCGAAGCGGAACGCGACATGGGCTTCGATCGAGATGGTCATGGGACGGCGGCTTTCTGTTCGGTGCGTGCCGCGCTGGCGGGCGGCATCGCGGTCATGGTTGGTGATGGTATCGACGGTATCGGGGGCAATCTCGGGGCGGTGTCGGTGGGCCTAACGCTTCGGCCCGCCGGTGTTTCCGGGCGGCGCGATAAAAGCCCGGAAATCACTCGCCCATCAGATGAAGCACGATATTGCGGCGATGCGGCCGGGTGCGATGCTCTGCCAGATAGATGCCCTGCCACGTGCCCAGCGCCAGATCGCCGCCCATGACGGGTATCGACAGGCTGACCCCCGTCAGGATCGCCTTGAGGTGGGCGGGCATGTCGTCAGGCCCCTCGTCGTCATGCTGCCATCCGCCGTCCTCGGGCGCGATTCGGTTCAGCCAGTCGATGATGTCGCCGGGCACTTCGCGGGCGGCATTCTCCTGGATCAGCAGCGATGCCGAGGTGTGGCGGCAGAACACCGTCAGCAGGCCGGTATCGACCGCCTGATTATGCACCCAGCCGGCGACTTCGCGCGTGGTCTCGACCAGCGAACGGCCAGTCGTCGATATGGCGAGGCTGGTTGCCGATTGTCTCAAGAATATTTCTCCAATGTTCATACCCGTCTGGTATCGCTGACGATCGGGCTTGCGTTCGAAGCGGGAAAAGTGGGCCTTTTCAATTCGAATGGGGTATCGCGGAAATGTACAGGACGGGGGCGGAACTGCAATTTTCGTCACGGAAACTTCATTTTCGCTCTCGCCACACTAGCTTAAGACGGTAAAGACAAAGCAATGGATGGCACGATCTACGATAGCAGAAGCCTTGCGCGGCTCGCCTTCGATGGCGGCACCGACGAACTGCGCCTGCACGTGAACGCTCCTGCCTTCGTCCGACGTACCGGCCGCGCGCCGCTCGATGCCTCGCGCGTGGCGGTCATCTGCAACCCGCGCAGCCACGGGGTCAAGACCAACGGCCTCGACGTGCCGCCGGGAGTGGAGGTGCTGTCGCCGCGCACCCGGTCCGAACTGCGCAAGACGCTGACCGAATTCAAGGAGCGCGGGGTCGGGCTGATCGTCGTCGCGGGCGGTGACGGAACCGTGCGCGACGTGCTGACCTGCGGCGGTCCGCTGTGGAAGAGCGGCGCACCTGCCATCGCGGTGCTGCCCAAGGGCAAGACCAATGCGCTGGCCTTCGACCTCGGCATCGACGCCGAGGCAAGCGTCGCCGAAGTGATCGATGCCTGGCATGCCGACCGCCTCACCATGCGCCCCGCGATCGAGATCAGCCGTCCGGGCGAGGCTGCGGCCCCCGTGCGCGGCTTCCTGTTCGGTGCGGGCATCTTCGTCAGCGCCACCGATCTTGCCCAGACCACCCACCGGTTCGGCGCATTCAACAATCTGGCCGTGGCGCTTTCGATGCTGGGGTCGATCGCCAACGTCGCCTTCGGCTTCGGGGGATCGGGCTGGCGCGAGGGTAGGCGCATCAGCATCGCGGCTCCGGGCGCTGCGTCGACCGGACCGGGCCCCACCGCAGCGGGAATGGATGTCGTCGGCACGCGCAACCGCCTGATCATGCTGGTATCGACCATGCACCGCCTGCCACTGGGCGTACGCCCGTTCGGCGAAGAGCGCGGCGGCATGAAGCTGCTGGCGACCGAGGCGCCCGTGCCCAACTTCCTCGTCAATTTCTGGCGCACGATCCGCGGCGGTGACGATGCCCGGCTGGCCAAGGCGGGAATCTACCGCCTGGACGCCCAGCAATTCGACATCGATGTCGAGGACGGCTTCGTGCTGGACGGCGAGGTGTTCCCCGGCGGCCGCTACATCCTGCGCGAGGGTGCGCCGATCGCCTTCGTCACGCCGTGAACATGCGGCCCGACGGCGCGGCGCTTCACACCCGCGTCACCGCCGCGCTGGAAGCGCCGGTTCGCGGCGAGATACGCGATTTCGCACAGGCACTGGCAGACCTATACGATGCGCGCGCAGTGCTGTTCTATGGCTCGAACCTGCGCAGCGGTTCGCTGGACGGTGTTCTCGACTTCTACGTTCTGACCGGCGGCCCGCGCGAGAAGGGCCTGTGGCCCCGCGTCGCCTATCACGAGCGGGAGCACGCGGGCGAGACCTTGCGCGCGAAAGTGGCGGTGATGCGGCTGTCGACGTTCCGCCATGCGGCAGAGGGGCGCCACGCGGATACCACCATATGGGCACGTTTCGTGCAGCCTTGCACATTGGCATGGCAGTCCGATGCGCAGGCTGGCACCGAAGTCACCGCGGCGGTCGAGGCAGCCTGCATGACGGCGGCGCGTTTCGCGTCCGCGCTGGGCGATCCGCAGGGCACCGAGCGCGACTATTGGCAGGCGCTGTTTCGCGCCACCTATCGCGCGGAGCTGCGGGTCGAGAAGCCGGGGCGCGAGCAGCAGATCCTGGAATTCGGGGCCGGTCATTTCGACGGGCTGCTACCTGCCGCCTGGCAGGCCGCGGGCATTGCCTTCGACAAAGCGGGTCGCAGGCTGCAGCCGCATCTTTTGCCGCAGGAGCGCGAGGCGCTGGTCCAGCGCTGGGAACGGCGGCGGCGGCTGGGCAAGCCGCTCAACGTCGTGCGCCTGCTGCGCGCGGGCACCACCTTCGAAGGTGGTGCCCGCTATCTGGCATGGAAGGTCGAGCGGCACAGCGGCGTCGTGGTGCCGCTTACCCCGTTCAGGGAGCGGCACCCGCTGCTGATGTCACCCGTGCTGCTTGCCGATTACTGGCGTGCGCGGCGCAGGCGCGCCGCGACGCAGGACAGCGACTAGCCTTCCTGCTCGGGCTTCGTATAAGGCACGAATTCGCCCAGGAAGACGATCCCGCTCATGAAACCGGTCTGGTCCATCATCTGGACCGTGTCGATATCGCAGATCTGGCCGATCGTGGTGCGATTGACCATGATGTCGCGGCTATCCAGGAAATTGGCGCCGCCATCGGGCCGGTTGACATAAAGCGTGCTGCCGACCCGGTAGACGATGGCCGTGTCGTCATAGATCGTGCTGCTGGTGATGCGGTTCAGCTGGATGCAGTTCTCCGGCTCTCCGGCCACGCGGCCTTCAAGCGCCTTGGCAAGGCGCTGTTCGCCCTTGCTAAGCTCCTCCGTTGCCGGATCGTCCTGCGCAGCCTGAGCGGCGATGGGGGTCAGGGCGAAAACCGGCGCAAAGGAAGCAAGTGCGATCGCCGCTAGTCTGTTCTTAGGCGTCATGTTCATTCTCCTCGCCGAGGATATAGGGCGTCTTGCCTGAACTTTTACTGACGATTACCCGAATTCTACCACGAATTGCCCGCGGCAATAGCGGCCTTTTCATCGGCGGTGGATTGCCGGCCCAGCACCTCGTTACGGTGCGGAAAGCGCCCGAAGCGCGCGATCATCGCGTGGTGGGAGCGCGCGAAGGACAGGATATAGGCATCGCCCATCGCCGCGAATATGGCGAGCGAGCGGCGCTGGTCGGCGATCCGCTCGCTATGCATCAGCGGCATGGCCAGAAACTGGCGGCCCGCCTGGCCGAGCCCCTTGTCCCACCCGCGTTCAAGCGCACCGATCGCGATGTCGCGGGACAGCGGATCGCTGGCGAATGCACGCGGATCGTCGCGGAAGAGATTGCGCGGCACCTGGTCGAACAGCAGCACCGCCGCGCGGGCGGTCAGCGGATCGGTCAGGAATTCACGGGCAGGGCGATGGCGCAGCGCGTGCCATTCGCGTGCGAAGCGGCGGCGCAGCAGGGCGTCGACCTCTGCCCCGCCGCGAAACCAGTCCTCCGGCCCCAGCACATGGAACCAGACATGCAGGATTTCAGCCGCCCACGGGCGCTGCGCCAGCATGGCGGCTCAGCCCGTTCCGCCCACGGTCAGCCCCTCGATCAGCAGGCTGGGCTGGCCCACGCCGGCGGGCACGCTCTGCCCGCCCTTGCCGCAGGTGCCGATACCTTCGTCGAGCGCCATGTCGTTGCCGATGCCGATTACCTTGGTCAGCGCAGTCGGCCCGTCGCCGATCAAAGTCGCGCCCTTGATCGGGGCGACCACCTTGCCGTTCTCGACCTTGTAGGCCTCGGTACAGCTGAACACGAACTTGCCCGACACGATGTCGACCTGTCCGCCGCCGAAGCTGGTGGCATAGATGCCGTCCTTCATGCGGCCCATCAGCTCGGCGGGATCGTCCTTGCCGCTGCGCATGAAAGTATTGGTCATGCGCGGCATCGGCGCATGGGCATAGGACTGGCGGCGGCCGTTGCCGGTCGGCTCGACGCCCATCAGCCGGGCATTCAGCCGGTCGTGGATATAGCCCTTCAATATGCCATCCTCGATCAGCACGTTCTCACGCGTGGGGGTGCCTTCGTCGTCGATGGTCAGCGATCCGCGCCGGTCCGTGATCGATCCGTCGTCGACCACGGTCACGCCGGGCGCGGCCACCCGCTCGCCGATGCGGCCAGAAAAGGCGCTGGTGCCCTTGCGGTTGAAATCGCCTTCCAGCCCGTGGCCGACCGCTTCGTGCAGCAGCACGCCGCACCAGCCGGGGCCCAGCAGCACCGGGCACACGCCCGCAGGGGCTGGCACGCTTTCGAGATTGGTGAGCGCCTGGCGCAGCGCCTCGTCGATTGCGCGGTTCCAGCTCGCCTCGTCCATCACCTCGTCATAGAGGCGGCGGCCGCCCATGCCGAACGAGCCGGTTTCGCGCCGCCCGTTCGATTCCGCCACGATCGCGACATTGAGGCGGACGAGAGGCCGCACATCGGTCGCGACGAAACCGTCGGGGCGCACGATCTCTACCACCGACCACGATCCCGCCAGCGAGGCGGTCACTTGCTTCACGCGGGGATCGCGCGCGCGGGCGGCGGCATCGATCTTTTCGAGGAGCGCGACCTTCCGGGCGAATTCCACCCCGTCCAGCGGGCTGGCATCGGTATAGAGGTGACGATTGGTCGCGGCCGGCGCGGGCGCCAGCGGGCTTTTCGTGGTGTCGAGCAGCGACAGGGTCTCACCCGCGCGGCGGATCGCGGCAGCGGAAATCTCGTTCGCATGGGCGAAGCCGGTGGTCTCGCCAGATACGCCGCGCAGGCCGAAGCCCGCCTCGCGCGAGTAGTCGGCGCTGCGCAGGCGGCCGTCGTCGAAGGCAAAGCTCTCGCTGGCGGTGAATTGCAGGAACAGCTCGCCATCGTCGCAGCGCGACAGCGTCTCGCGGGCCAATGCCTTCGCGGTTTCAGGGTCGAGCTGGTCGGCGCGGTAGAGAAGCGAGCGGGGGTCGGTCGGAATGGTCATCTGCCCGATATAGGCAGCGCCGACCGGTTTGGACAGCGCCGCGTTGACGCCATACCCTGCGCGAGCGATCAGATCCGCTGTTCGCGCGCCGCGCCCAGCGCCGGATCGACCCCGGTCACGTCATGCGCGGGGCCGCCGTTCAGCACGAAGCGGCGATCGCAATAGCCGCAATCGACATAGCCTTTCTCGTCAATCTCGAGCCAGACGCGCGGATGTCCCAGCGCCGATGCGCGATAGCCGAAGCCGGGGCGGATGTCGGTCGCACCGTCGCAGCTGACGCGGGTGGAATCGGTATGGACGGTTTCGGGCGTATCGGTCATGCATTCGCGATTATCAGCGCCGTTTGGCGATTTCCAGACGAAAACGCGCAGGCCATCTGCAAAGCGCCCCTTTACGGGCGGGGCTGGCTGCCCCACATGGCCTTTCCATGAACCCGCTCGCCCAATCCGCCATATCGATCCGCAATCTTTCGAAGACCTATGCCCCCACGGGCAAGGGCACCGTGCCCAAGCAGGCGCTGACGGATGTAAGCTTCGACGTGCCGCGCGGCATGATCTATGGCCTGCTGGGCCCGAATGGCGCGGGCAAGTCCACGCTGATCAACATACTGGCGGGCCTCGTTTCGAAAACCCAGGGCGAGGTGTCGATCTGGGGCTTCGACATCGACCGCGACCGTCGCAACGCCAAGGCCAGCATCGGCATCGTCCCGCAGGAGATCGTGTTCGATCCGTTCTTCTCGCCGATCGAGGTGCTGGACGTGATGGCGGGCTATTACGGCGTGCCCAAGGCGAAGCGCCGCAGCGCCGAGCTTCTGCGCGCGGTGCGGCTGGAGGACAAGGCGCATGCCTATGCCCGGTCGCTGTCGGGCGGCATGAAGCGCCGCCTGCTGGTCGCCAAGGCGATGGTGCATTCGCCCCCGATCCTGGTGCTGGACGAGCCCACCGCGGGCGTCGACGTCGACCTGCGCCGCCAGTTGTGGGAGTTGGTGACCGAGCTTAACCAGCAGGGCGTGACGGTCGTTCTGACCACGCATTACCTGGAAGAAGCCGAGCAGCTGTGCGACCGGATCGCCATCATCAACCATGGCAGGCTGATCGCCGACAAGCCGACGCGCGAGCTGATCGCCATGGCGCGCGAGAAGGTGGTGGAGGTCACGATCGACCAGCCGATCGCCAAGGCGCTGGCGCATCCCGCCTTCCTGAAATCGGAACTGACCGACGACAACACGGTCGCGATCACCTTCGACAAGGACCAGCTGACCGCGGGCGAGGTGCTGTCGCTGGTCCAGCAGCAGGGCTGCGCGATCGTGGACGTGACCACGCGCGAGCCGGATCTGGAAGATGTGTTCGTGCAGCTGACCCGTGACCAGCGGGAAGATCAGCCCGCCTGATCGCCTGTCGGCTGTGCGGCCATATTGGCGTTGAACGTCTTCTGCAGCTGCTCGCCAATGCGGGCGGGGCGCAGGCTTTCGGCATCGACGCAGCACCAGCTCGATTCGATTTCGGCCAGGATCTCGGCCCCCTTGTCGAGCGTGCGTTCGATGATCGTGCTGTAATAGGCGCGCGCGCCGCGGACCTTTTCGAGCACCGTGTGTGCGATCACCTCGTCCCCCAGGAAGGCGGGCCGGCGATAGGTAATCTCGTGCTTCAGCGCGACCCACAGGCGGCTGGCCACCGCATCGGCGGGCGCATGCGCCTTCCAGTGGGAGAGGACGACGTCCTGCACCCAGCCGAGATAGCGCGAATTGTTCACATGCCCCATGAAGTCGATATCCGAGGGATCGACGACAATCGGCATGGAGTAGGGTGTTGCTGACATGGTTGTAAGTTACACGATTTCGGTGATTCGCGAAAGAGCGGGATTGCCCGCTGTCTCGTCAGCATAGCTGCTCTGTATGTCCTCAATATGACACGCCCGCCGCGCGGTGTCACCCGTGCCGAAGCGCGGCGGTATTCCATCCATCGCACATAATTTCGCATCCACCGCCCATGTAATACGCCGGGATGCGGGCCTAGCGGTCGACCGCTGCGCTGATCCGGTGCAGGAACGGATGGTGCGGGGCGGGGCCGCGCTGGACCTGGCTGAACTTGCCGCCTGCCAGCGAGGACAGCTTCGTTTCCACGCAAAGGATTTCCTCGCCCTTGCGGATGTCGATATGGGCGCGCAGCTGGCCGTCGAACGATAGCGAAACACCCTCTGCATCGGGGAATTCGCTGTGGAGCATGTCGCGCAGCTGCCGCAGCTGATCGCTGAGCGTGCGATCGACGGGAGCCTTGGGAAACTGCTCTACCTGACCGGCTGATTGCGTGGCATTCGTGGACATGATGACCCCCAAACTACGAACCGCACCCGCCACGAAGGGTACAGAACGGGGACCGATTCGGCGAGCGTGAAGCAGCCGGTCGGAGGGCTTCGGAGGCATCAAAAAGCCATCGAGACAGACGATTTCGCAGGCGCGGTTTCGTTCTGGCCAGGGGCGCTGCAAAATTGCGGAATTGCGCGGCTTCGGCCTTGGCGTGACGCCTGCGGTGTCGGCCCCGGGTCCGGCGGATCGCCATGCGCCGCCGCCGGACCCGATACGATCAATTCGTGCCGGTCGCCGGCGGACGCGTCCAGCCGGTACGATAGCGGTCGAACCAGGCCAGGATGGCCGCCGCCTTGGCCGCGCTTTGCGACGGACGGGCCGCGATGCCGCCATGGCTTGCGCCGGGCACCTTGACCAGCGCGGTGGGCACGCCGCGCAGGCGCAGGGCGGTGTAATATTGCTCCGATTCGCTGACCGGGGTGCGGTAATCCTCGCTGCCGACGACGACCAGCGTCGGTGTCTCGACATTGCCGACCAGCGACAGGGGCGAGACCTTCCAGAACGCCTCGGGATCCTCCCACGGCTGCGCGCCGATCCAGTAGGGGCCGAAATAGGCCGCTCCGTCCGAGGTCAGCGCCTGTGTCGTCCAGTTGATCACCGGCTTCTGCGTCGCGGCGGCCTTGAAGCGATCGGTCTTGCCCACGATCCAGCTTGTCAGCGCGCCACCGCCCGATCCGCCCGTCACGAACAGCGCGTTTTCATCCGCGATGCCGAGTTCGACGGCGCGGTCGACGATGCTCATCAGGTCGAAATAATCGTTGCCGGGATAGGCCTTGTCGATGCCGTTGGCGAACGCCTCGCCATAGCTGGTCGATCCGCGAGGATTGGCCGACAGCACGGCATAGCCCGCCGCGGCATAGAGCTGGTTGTCGGATGCAAAATGCGGGCCATAGGCGGCGAACGGGCCGCCATGGATTTCCAAGATCAGCGGCACGCGCTGCCCCTCGCGGTAACCGGGCGGCAGGGTCAGCCAGCCATCGATCTGCTGGCCGTCGAAGCTGGAGCTTGCGGTGATCTTGCGCACCTCGCCCAGCGCCTTCACCTCGCGCAGCGTGCGGTTTAGGTCGGTCAGAATGCGGGTATCGCCGCGGCGCGCCAGCTGCACCTCGGCAGGGCGCAACGGGGTGCCGCCGGTAAAGGCGACCGCGTCATTCTCCGCGACCGAGAAGCTGCCCCCGGTATAGGGCCGGTCGAGTCCGCCGCCCGACAGTCCAGTGGCGGCATCGCGGATCGAACCGTCGAGGCCGATGCGTGCGACGCGGGTCTCGCCGCCGATGTCGTATTGCGCATAGACGGCCCGGCCGTCCGCGTCCCAGATCAGCCCTTCGGGGCTGAAATCCCAGTTCTCGGTCAGCTGGCGCACATTGCTGCCGTCGGCGTTCATCACGTAGAGATCGGCATTCTCGTACGCGCGGCCCGCATCGTCGAAGCCGGTATAGGCAATCAGCCTGCCGTCGGGCGAAACGGCGGGGCCGCTGTCCGGACCGTCGCGCGTGGTCAGCTGCGTCAGCGCGCCGCTGGCGATGTCGAGCGCCCAGATCTCGCCTTCCACCGGGTCGGTCTGCCAGTCGGCATTGCGGTTCGCGCCAAAATAGATCGTGTCGCCGTCCTGCGACCAGGCAAGCGGGCCGCCGTCGTGATAGGGCCCGAAGGTCAGCTGGCGGGGCGCACCGCCGGTTGCGGGGACGAGGAAGATCTTCTCGAACCCCGGCTTCAGATAGCCGGCACCGTCCGCGCGATAGGTGATGAGGTCGTGAATCTCGAGCGGGGCCGCCCATTCCGCGCCCTCGGGCTTGCCGGCGGGCTGGCTGCCCAGCTGCAGACCGCTGTCCTCGACCATCATGCTATAGGCGATGGAATTGCCATCGGGCGACCATGCGATGCTGCCCGGGCTGGACGGCAGGCCCGTCAGCTGCACGCTTTCCCCGTTCTCCATCCAGCGCACCCATAGCTGCGCGCTGCCCCCCTCGGTCGAGACGAAGGCGAGCCGGCTTCCGTCGGGCGACCAGCGGGGCGAGAATGCGCCGGTCATCGTGCCGGTGATCGGCACTTCCTCGCCGGTCCTGGTATCGATCAGCCAGATCGCGCTGCGGGCGCGGTCGGTCATGATGTCGTTCGACCGGCGGACATAGGCGATTCGCGAGCCATCGGGGCTGATCTGCGGGTCGGCGGCGATGGCGAGGTCGAAGAGATCGGCGCCGGTGAAGCGCCGGTTGGGTCCGCTGCGCTCGCTGCCCATCGCCGAGGCGGTGGCGGGGGCGGTTTCGGCTGCTGCCTGGGCAGGGGCCGGGGCAGGGGCCGGGGCAGGTGTCGCGGGCGGGGCGTCCTGGGCGGCCATGGCAACCTGCGAGGCGATGGCAGCCTGCGAGGTCAGTGCAAGTGTGAGGGCGGTAAGGCTTGCGCCCAGCGCGGCCAATCTGGTCATCGTGATCCTTTGGACAGGGTGATTTGCGCGCTTTTGTAACCGATGAAACGATCCGGTCAATCGAAGCCGCATTTCCGCGGAACCAACGAAAAACGGCCCGCTTCCCTGGTGGGAGGCGGGCCGTCTTCATGCCGGGAAGCCGGCGGCGTGATTACTCGGCCGGAGCAGCTTCGACAGCGGTGTCGGCAGCGTCCATGGTCGCTTCTTCAGCAACCGGAGCTTCGACGGTTTCTTCGGTCACGAGATCGGTGCCTTCGATGGCAGGCTCTTCAACGACCGGAGCAGCAACTTCTTCAACCGGAGCGAGTTCTTCGGTCGTCGCTTCTTCAGCGGGTTCCGAGCAAGCGGTCATCGCGAAAGCAACACTGCTGGCAGCAAGAACGAGAGCAATCTTCTTCATGAGCAAAATCCTTGAACGCCGAATCACAATGAACCGGCAACGATGCTTTAGACGACAATGTGGCGACCTGTCCATATTATTGCCACATTGTCGCCATAAAAAATTTGGCGGTTCGATCAATGTTCCACGATGGGCGGCTGCGGAGCGTCCTCGTCCTGCTCGTGCACCTCGATCAGGCCGCGGCCGACATGGCTGTGGCGGTGGCCGTACAGGAAGTAGACCGCCAGCCCGATCGTGCCCCAGACAGGCAGGACCAGCATTGCCTCGAACGGCAGGTTGACGAACAGCGCGACACATCCGGCAGCGGCAAGCGGGGCGACGACCCACACCGCCGGCGTGCGGAACGGGCGCTTGCGATGCGGATCACGCCTGCGCAGGATCATCACCGCGACCGCCACCATGAAGAACGCGAACAGCGTGCCAGAGTTCGAGATGTCTGCCAGCTGGCCCACCGGCAACAGCGCCGCGGCAATCGCGACGCACACGCCGGTGATTATCGTCACGATATGCGGCGTCTTCCAGCGCGGGTGGATGGTCGCCAGCTTTTCCGGCAGCAGGCCGTCGCGTGCCATCACGAAGAAGATGCGCGTCTGGCCATAGAGCATCATCAGGATGACCGAAGGCAGCGCCAGATTGGCCGCGATGCCGACCAGATTGCCTGCCCAGCCATAGTTGATGGCGCGCAGAACATGGGCCAGCGCTTCGTCGGAACAGACCAGCGGCTCTGCGCCCTGGGCCGCCAGCGCCGCGCATTCGCGTGCGAACTGCGCCGAACCCGGCTGCACGCCCAGCGAGGTGGGCTGCGCGCCGATGGTGCCGATCGCGCCCATGGTGACGAGCAGGTAGAACAGCGTACAGATGACGAGGCTGCCGATCAGGCCGATCGGCACGTTGCGCTGCGGATCGCGGGTTTCCTCGGCCGCGGTCGAGACGGCGTCGAAGCCGACATAGGCGAAGAAGATCGACGCAGCCGCGCCCACGATGCCAAGCCCGCTGGTGCCTTCGGGGCCGAACCAGCCGTTGGGCGCGAAGGGCATGAAATTGCCGCTTTCCATCGCGGGAACGGTCAGCGCGATGAACAGGGTCAGCGCCGCGATCTTGATGGCGACCAGCACCGCGTTGAAAGTGGCGCTTTCCTTGGTGCCCACCACCAGCAGGGCGGTCACCGCCAGCGCCACGCCGATCGCGGGCAGGTTGATCAGCCCGTGGCTGAAGTCCACGCCCGACAGCGACCACGCCGGTCCCGCGGACAGCGCGGCCGGCAAGGCCAGTCCCGTCGAACTTTCGATCAGCCCCATGAAATAGCCCGACCAGCCGACGCAGACTGCCGCCGCGGCGACCGCATATTCCAGGATCAGCGCCCAGCCGACCATCCAGGCCAGCAATTCGCCGACTACGGCATAGGAATAGGTATAGGCAGAGCCCGAAACCGGCACCATCGAGGCCAGTTCGGAATAGCACAGCGCCGCGACCGCGCAGACGCCGCCCGCGATCACGAAGCTCCAGATCATGCCGGGCCCCGCCTTTTGCGCGGCTGCGGCGGTCAGCACGAAGATACCGGTGCCGATGATCGCGCCGATGCCCAGAAGCATCAGCTGCACCGGGCCGAGGGAGCGGGGAAGCGCGTGTTTCTCTGCCGTGGCGAGAATGGCGTCGAGCGGTTTGATACGGCTTTGCATCAAATGCAGTCTTTCGAAATGGCTCGCGCGGCGCGTTGGCGCATGCGCCGATGGGCGGGGACCATGTCCCGCCGCCCGGCATGCTGACCAATGATCGTCATCGCGAATATAGGGTGGATGGCACGAAAACTTCGCCTCAGGCAAAAGGCTTTGAAGCCGCCGCCTGACTGGAATCCGGCACGTGCTGAGCGGCGATTTACGATAGATTCGAAGCGCTCGCCATCGAAATTTTACGCGGCGATTACAAAATTGTCGGGAAGGGGTTCAGCCCTCGTCCGGGACGTCGGTTTCCTCGACGACGGCGGGTGCGGGATGGGTCGGCAGCGCGAAGCCCCTGCCGACGTGCAGCCGGTGCTTCACGATGACATATTCGCCCTTGTCGGTGTCGAAGAACGCGTATTGCACCTCGGGCCGCTCGCTTTCGGCGCGGCGGGACATGTCCTCGCCGGCATCGGGATGACATTCGCGGCGCTGGTCGCTGGCGTACCAGGCGTCCAGCATGGCCTGCTCCTTGTTGCGCACCTCTTCCTCGTAGAAATTCTGCCTGGGCTTTGCCCCGTTGGCATAGCTGGCCGCCGCGCTGGTCGCATAGTCGCCGATGTTCAGCCCCTCGGCATATTGCGCGACATGGGCAAGCTCGTGGAAGAACAGCCGTTCGTTGAGCTGGTTGAGGTTGGCGGGCTCCTTGGGCACCGCGATAAAGATGTCGTTCTGCCGGGTGATGCCCAGCACGCCGCGGGCGAAGGCGACCTCGTTGATGATGTCGTCGTTGCGGAATTCGGGGTGGAAGCGAACGCGCGACCAGTCGGCCGCGCCGATCAGCGGCTCCTGCTCTTCCAGGAACGAAATCACGCAGGGGTGAAGCGGCGTTCCGTTGCGGCGAAGGCCGGCGACATCGATGGGGCGCATCCCCTCGGCCGGCATGTCGTCATAGGCTAGCACGGCGTTCTTGGCAGCAGGCGTGATCTTGGGCGTCCCGACCGTTTCAAGCACCCAGTACGCCCCGGCGGCCCCGCCGAGCGCGCCGCCCAGCAGTCCGATGATGCCCGCCCCGGCGATCGCGAATGCAACCAGTCGGCGCGGTCTTCTACGCTGCGAGCCGCTCGCGGCCATGCTCTTCGCACCTCTCCATCGAAGGGCGAAATGGACGTTTGCGGGCGTTCGACCTTGGTCAGGAATGCCCGCATCCATCCGGTTTCGCGGTTTACCCGTCCATCATCAGGACTATAGCGCAAACCGGCTTGCAATAGCCTTAATTTTTGTGCCCAATTGCAGGCCGGTTTCGGCCATCGTTCAGCCTTAAAACGGCTGTGGTCCGGCCTTTATCCGCGTTTTGGGCGGGTATTCCGGAGGGGGGGAAGGCGGCCTTTTTGCGCGTTCAGCGCCTGACGTCGCCCGCTGCCGGATCGAAGGCCAGCAAATCATCTTCGGTGACCAGCACCATGTCGCCCGGAACGCCGTGCTTCAACGCGGCCAGCGCGAGGCCGGATTTGGCCATGTCCTGCGCCGAACCGCCCGCCAGCCAGCTGCGCAGCATGCCCGCGGCATAGGCATCGCCGGTGCCGATGCGGTCGACGATATTCTCGATCCGCACCTCGTCGGTCTGCCAGTGGCTTTCGCGCAGGTCGATGCGCGCGGCGATGCGGTGGGTGCCCGCGGTCTCGACATGGCGCGCGGTGCTGGCGATCAGCTGCAGCCTGGGGAAGGCTTCGAACGCGGCTTCGCTGGCTTCGCGGCGGCGGTCGGGGCCGTCGCCCGAGAATGTCTTGCCCAAAAGCAGCGAGATGTCGCGGTGGTTGCCGATCATCAGCGTGGCCTCGGACATCAGCTCGGTCAGGATCGCATGCGGGTCGCTGTCCCATGCGTCCCACAGGTTCGCGCGGTAATTGCCGTCGAAGCAGATCGGCACGCCAGCCGCATTGGCCGCCGCGACGGCGGCGCGTGCCAGCGCCACGCCGTCGGGGCCCAGCGCGGGGGTGATGCCCGACATGTGCAGCAGGCTCGCCCCTTCCAGCGCCTTGGCAAAGGGCAGGGCAGCGGGGTCGGCCAGCGCAAAACTGCTGCCCTCGCGGTCATAGGTCACGCGGCCCGCGATGGGACCAGCAGGCGACTCGAAGAAATAGAGGCCGATGCGTCCCGGCTTCTTCACGATGAAGCGCGTGTCGCTGCCCGCCGCGCCCATCGCGGCGATCGCCTTGCGGCCCAGCGGATTGTCGGGGACGACCGAGATCATGCGCGTCGGCGTGCCTAGACTTGCGAGCGCGGCGGCGACATTCGCCTCCGCCCCGCCGACGTCGATGGCGACGCTGCCCGCCTGTGCCAGCGGGATCTGGCCCTGCGGGCTCAATCGCAGAAGCATCTCGCCGAAGCATACGACTGGTCCTGTCCGACGTTCGTTCAATGTCCCGCCCCTCATCTTGCTGGCATCCATTCCGCAGGCACCCGGCAGCGCATCCGCCCGCCGCCCGCGTTACCCGCCATATTGACCATAACGCCGGTCTATCCGAGCGTGAATGTGCCGCTGTCCACCATATGCCGTGCGCATTTGCCGGGCGGCGGCGCTGGTCAGTGGCCCAGTTCGCTCAGGCATGCCTCGACCCCGCGGCGATAATGGCCGCCGAACAGGCGCAGATGCACCAGCAGCGGCCATAGGCGATAGGCAGGCTGCCGTTCGCGCCACCCGGCATCCAGGTCCAGCGCGTCGAAGAAGCGCGGCGGCGGGTGGTCGAACAGGGTCAGCATCGCGGCATCGACCTCGCGGTCGCCGTGATAGCAGGCCGGGTCGATCAGCGCCGCAACGCGTGTCCCGCTCGACAGAACATTGCCGCCCCAAAGATCGCCGTGGAGCAGGGAAGCGCACGGCCGGCGGGGCAGCAAATCGGGTAGCGCTCGCGCAAGCTCTTCGATCCGCGCGCGCAGCCCAGCGGGCAGATCGGCGATAAATGGCAGCAGCCGCCGCTCTGCCCAGAAGGTCGGCCAGTCGTCGGCCGGGGCGTTTGCGATCGTCACCTCGCCGAATGCGTAATCCTCGGCCCAGCCATAGCTGCCGCCTTGCGCGCCGTGCAGGCACGCAAGCACCTGCGCCAGTTCGTCCCATTCCAGGCCAGGGCCGCCGTTGCTGTCGATCCATTCCATCAGCAGCAGGTCGCCCTCGCAAGCGATCACCGCGGGGACGGGCACGCCGGTGGCGGCCATCGCCTTCATCATGGACGCCTCCGTGGCCACCAGTGCCCCCTGCTTGGCGATCAGCCGCGCGCCATCCGCAAGGTCGAGCCGCCAGACGGCCGACAGGTCGCCGCCGTGCACGACTCGCACGCCGCGGACCGGCGAGCCGGCAAGGCGCGCGGCGGCATCGGCGATGGTCATGACTGCAGCCGCGCGACCAGTGCCCGGGCTGCGCGGTCGACCTGGTCCCACGTGGTGTGGAAGCCCTCCTCGCCGCCGAAATAGGGGTCGGCGACCGGCTCTCCCTCCATCCCCTCGACCAGGTCGAGCAGCAGGGCGAGCCGTGTCGTCGCATCGGCTGGGGCGCGGTCCTTGAGCTCGGCGAGGTTTTCGTGATCGAGCGCAAAGATATGGGTGAAACGGCGGAAATCCGCGTCCTGGACCTGCCGCCCGCGATAGGCGGCGATGTCATGGCCGTTGAGCCGCGCGATCGATTGCGCGCGCGGATCGGGCGGGCTGCCGACGTGCCAGTCCCCGGTGCCGGCGGAATCGACATGGGCCTCAAGCCCCGCTTCCTCCAGCCGGGCACGCAGCGCGGCTTCGGCCAGGGGAGAGCGGCAGATATTGCCGAGGCAGACGAAGAGGATGGAAGGCTGTCTGTCGCTGGAAGTCATGCGGCGGGTCTAGCAGGCTTTGCAGGCCAGTCGAACCCCGCGGGCTCGCTCAATCGGCCAGTCCGGCGCCGCGCAGGAAAAAATCGGTCCGCTCGCGCATCTGCTGCTCGGTCGGCGGAGCGAGGAAGCCGTGGCTGATCGCCTGGATCTGGAAATCGAACACCAGCAGGCCCAGGAACAGATCCGACAGCATCACCGGATCGCCCTTCATCGCGGTACCCGCGCGTTTCCAGTGTTCGAACAGCTGGCGCAGGGCCAGCTTGGACTTCATCTGCGACTGATCGAAAAAGCCGCGCGCAAAGTCGAGATTGCTGATGCTGCGCCCGATCACGATCCGCACCACCGAAAGGTTCGGCGGATCGAGGTAGATACGGCTCAGCTCGGTGCCGATCCTGTGCAATGTCTCGGCAGGCGAAAGCTGCAGCGCCGCGATGCGCAATATGGCACTGTGGCCCAGATCGCGCGACTGCGACAGCACCGCATCCAGCAGGCCTTCCTTGTTGCCGAACAGCTTGTAGAGCGTGGCGAGCGATCCGCCCGCGCGCTCGACCACCTCGGCCAGCGAGGTCTGTTCATAGCCCTGTTCGATGAAAAGCTCGCTCGCCGCATGCTGGAAAGCCTGCCTTCGCCTGTCGAGCCTTTCGTCCTGCGTTTTTTCCAACTTTTCCAATCCCGGGTCTTTTTTACGGCTTGAAGTCTGTTGTGTAATACCTATTACGCTTTCGCAACTGCAAAATCGGAATTCCGCGAATGCGACTAAGACTGACCCCGCTTCTGGCCGCACTTGCCCTGACGGCAACCGGGGCCCTTGCGGCATGCGGATCGGGTGAAGAACCGGCAGCGCCCCAGGCCATGCCGGTGCGCACCTATACCGTCGCCGCGGAAGACATGCCCAATATCATCGAACTGCCGGGCCGCGTGGCCGCGATCCGCACCGCGGAAGTGCGCGCCCGCGTCACCGGCATCGTGCAGCGCCGCCTGTTTACCGAAGGGACCGACGTTGGCGAGGGCCAGCCCCTGTTCCGCATCGATCCGGCCGAGATGCAGGCCAGCTATGCGCAGAGCGAGGCGAGCCTGGACCGCGCGAAGGCGACTGCCGCCAATGCCCGCGCGGTGGTGGAACGCTATCGCCCGCTGGTCGACGAAAACGCCATCAGCCGGCAGGAATATGACGCCGCCGTCGCCGCCATGCGCGAGGCGGAAGCCAATGTGGCGCAGCTTCAGGCGCAGCTTCGCGCGGCGGGGCTGCAGCTGGGTTATACCACCGTCCGCGCGCCAATTTCGGGCAGGGCGGGGCGCGCACAGGTCACCGAAGGCGCATTGGTCAGCCAGGCCGAAGGCACGCTGCTGACCACGGTGGAGCAGATCGACCGCGTCTATGTGACCTTCAACCAGTCCGCCACCGAACTGCTTCGCCTGCAGCGGCAGATGGCCGCGGGCGAGATTGACGTGCCCAGCCGCGATGCGATCGACGTGACGATCCTGTTCCCCGACGGCACCGCCTATCCCATGACTGGCAAGATCGACTTCCTCGCGCTCTCAGTCCAGGAAACGACGGGCACGGTCGAGGTCCGGGCCGAGTTGCCCAATCCCGACAACCAGCTGCTGCCCGGCGAATTCGTGCGCGGGCGGATCGCGGTCGGCACGCGCACGAACGCGGTCACCGTACCGCAAAGCGCGGTGATGCTCGCCGACGATGGCGGCAGCGTCTATGTGGTGGGCGCGGACGGCACGGTCGAAGCGCGCAAGGTGACGCTGGGCGAAATGGTCGACGGCAAATGGATCATCGAGGAGGGGCTGAGCCCCGGCGACGAGGTGATCATCAGCCGCCTGCAGGTGCTGCGCCCCGGCATGCCGGTGACAATCGCCAATACGCCGACCGGCCAGCAGCCGTCCCCCGGGCAATCTGCTCCGAAGCAAGCCGCCACCAGATCCGGCGCGGGGGCGCGCTAGGTCGATGGCCCGCTATTTCATCGACAGGCCGATCTTTGCCTGGGTGATCTCGCTCGGCATCGTGCTGGCGGGCCTGATCGCGCTGCGTGCGCTGCCGATCGAGCAATATCCGGAAGTCGCGCCCCCCTCGCTCAGCATCAGCGTCGCCTATCCCGGTGCCGATGCGGAGACGCTGGAGCAGAACGTCACCCAGGTGATCGAGCAGTCGCTGAACGGTGTGGAGGGCTTCCTCTACATGGATTCGTCCAGCACCTCGACCGGGGCGGCGACGATCACGCTGACCTTCGAATCCGGCACCGACATCGATATCGCGCAGACCGAGGTGCAGAACCGCCTGTCCACTGTCGAGGCGCGCCTGCCCGAAGCGGTGCGCCAGCAGGGCATCCAGGTCCGGCAGGCCAATGCCGGCTTCCTGATGATCGTCGCGCTGTTGTCGGAAGACGGGAACCGCAACGCCATCGACCTTGGCAATATCGCTAGCACCCAGGTGGTCGACGAACTGCGCCGGGTGCAGGGCGTGGGCGACGTGACCCTGTTCGGATCGTCCTATGCGATGCGGATCTGGCTGGATCCCGACAAGCTGGCTTCGTTCCGCCTGTCGCCGACCGCGGTACTGGCGGCGGTGCGCGAGCAGAACAGCCAGACGGCGGGCGGTTCGCTGGGCGCGCAGCCCTATGCGGACGACCAGCAGCTGACCGCGACGATCACCACGCAGGGCCGTTTCCAGATCGCCGAGGAATTCCGCGAGATCATCCTGCGTGCCGAGACCGGCGGCGCCACCGTGCGGCTGGGCGACGTCGCCCGGGTCGAGCTGGGGGCCGAGAACTACGGTTTCGCCGCCTCGCTGAACGGCAAGCCGATGGCGGGACTTGCGGTCCAGCTGGCGACAGGCGCCAATGCCCTGGCCACTGCCGAGGCGGTGGAAGAGCGCATGGAAGAGCTGTCGGGCGCCCTGCCTGCCGGTGTCAGCTGGGCGATCCCCTATGACACCACGCCCTTCGTCCGCATCTCGGTCGAGGAAGTCGTCAAGACGCTGATCGAGGCGATGGCGCTGGTCTTCCTGGTCATGTTCCTGTTCCTGCAGAACTGGCGCGCGACGATCATCCCCACGCTGGTCGTGCCGATTGCGTTGATGGGCGCTTGCCTGGGGCTGTGGCTGTTCGGCTTTTCGATCAACGTGCTGTCGCTGTTCGCGATGGTGCTGGCGATCGGCATCCTGGTCGACGACGCCATCGTGGTGATCGAGAATGTCGAGCGCATCATGCGCGAGGAAGGCCTGCCGCCGCTGGAAGCCACGCGCAAGGCGATGGACCAGATCACCGGTGCGATCATCGGCATCACGCTGGTGCTGATCGCGGTGTTCGTGCCGATGGCGTTCTTCCCCGGATCGACGGGCGGAATCTATCGCCAGTTCTCGCTGACACTGTCGGTTTCGATCTTCTTCTCGGCGCTGCTGGCGCTGACCCTGACGCCTGCGCTGTGCGCCAATTTCCTGAAGCCCATCGACGAGGGCGAAAATGGGCATGGCGACGGGCACGGGCATGGCGACGGGGACGGGGACGGGCAGGTCGAACCGGCCAGGCCCGCGAACATGGACGAGCCCGGCTGGCGCGGCAAGGTCGCGGCGGCGCGCTATCGCGGCACGCTGTTCTTCGGCCGCTTCAATCGCTGGTTCGGCAACATGACCGAACGCTATGCGCGCGGGAACGAGCGCATCCTGTCGCGCCCGATGCGCGGGCTGGCCGTCTTCGTCGTGCTGGGCGTGGTCACGGCACTGCTGTTCATGCGGTTGCCGACGGCATTCCTGCCGACCGAGGACCAGGGCAATCTGATTACGGTGGTGCAGACGCCCCCCGGTGCGACGATGGAGCGCACCGACGAGGTGCTGGCCCCGATCGAGCAATTCTGGATGTCGCAGCCCGAAACGCGCGACCTGATCGTCGTGCGCGGCTTCAGCTTCTTCGGGCGCGGGCAGAACAATGCGATGATGTTCACCAATCTCAAGCCCTGGGAAGAGCGGAGCGATTCCGAAAGCCAGGCTTCCGCCATTCTCGAACGGGCGAGCCAGTTCTTCCAGGGCGTCGACAATGCGCTGGTGTTCCCGATCCAGCCGCCGGCGATCCGGTCGCTGGGCACGGCCAGCGGGTTCACCATGAAGCTGCAGGATCGCGGCGGGCTGGGCCGCGACGCGCTGATCGATGCGCGCAACCAGCTGATGGCGGCTGCCACGCAGAGCGAGCTGATCGCCAACATCCGGCCCGAAGACCAGGCACCTTCGCCCGAGCTGGAGCTGGAAGTGGACCGGGTGCAGGCGCGCGCGCTGGGCCTGTCGATCGACGACGTGAACAATGCGCTTTCGATCAACAATGGCTCCGCCTATGTGAACGACTTCACCTACCAGGGCCGCGTGCTGCGGGTGGTGGTGCAGGCCGACGCGCCGTTCCGCATGACGCCCGAGGACATCATGTCGCTGCGGATCCCCAACAACAACGGCGAGCTGGTGCCCTTCAGCGCGTTTGCCACCGCCGACTGGTCGGCCGCGCCGCCCAGCCTTGGCCGCTATAACGGCTATCCGGCGATGACCCTGTCGGGCACCGCGGCGCCGGGCAAGTCGTCGGGCGACGCGCTGGCGGAAATGGAGCAGCTGGCATCGCAGCTGCCGCCGGGGATCGAGTTCGAATGGACCGGCCTCAGCTATGAGGAGAAGCAGGCGGGCGGGCAGATCGGCCTGTTGCTGGGCCTGTCGGTCGTGGTGGTCTTCCTGATGCTGGCGGCGCTCTACGAAAGCTGGGCGGTGCCGCTGGCGGTGCTTCTGGTGGTGCCGATGGGCGTGCTGGGCGCGGTGCTGTTCTCGATCCTGCGCGGGCTGTCGGCGGACGTGTATTTCAATGTCGGCCTGATCACCATCATCGGCCTGGCCGCGAAGAACGCGATCCTGATCGTCGAATTCGCGATCGAGGAGGAAGAGCGCGGATTGTCGCCGCTGGACGCGGTCAAGTCGGCGGCGCGGCTGCGGCTTCGGCCGATCATCATGACCTCGCTCGCCTTCATCCTGGGCATGGTGCCGCTGGTGCTGGCAAGCGGTGCGGGCGCGGCGAGCCGGATCGCGGTAGGCACGGGCGTGATGGGCGGCATGATCGCCGCGACCGCCATCGGCATCTTCATCATCCCGCTGCTCTATCTGCTGACGCGCCGCTATCTCAGCCACAAGCAGCCGTCGGCGGCGGGCCACCTGGACGAAGGCGGCGAACCGGATACCCGGGGCCCGGGCGCGCAGGAAGGGGAGGCCGCACGATGAGCATCACGCGCAAGGGAACGCTCGCCGTGATGGCGATGGCGCTGGCTCTGCCGGGCTGCATCAACATGGCGCCCGACCATGTCACGCCCGACCTGCCGGTGCCCGCCGATTACGACGACAGCGTGCGCCCCGACGGGACGGTGGTGGCGACCAGCCTGTCATACGATGCATGGTTCGCCGACCCAAGGCTGGACGCGCTGATCGCCGAGGCGCTGCGCAACAACCGCGACCTGGTGGCGGCGACGGCGCGGATCGAACAGGCGCGGGCGCAATATCGCATCCAGGACAGCCGCCGCCTGCCGCAGGTGGTCGCCAGCGCCAGCGCATCGCGCAGCCGCACGCCGCTGACCGGCTTTGCCGGACAGGCGAGCGGCAATATCTCGGCGATAACGCTGGACAATTACCAGCTGGGCGTGGGGGTCAGCGCGTTCGAGCTGGATTTCTGGGGCCGGGTCCGCAACCTTAGCGATGCGGCGCGGGCGCAATATCTGTCGACCATCGCGGCGCAGCGGGCGTTCTATCTCTCGCTGATCGCCGATGTGGCGACGACCTATTACGAACTGTTGGAAACGCAGGACCAGATCGAGCTGGCCGAAGCCACGGTCAGCAGCCGCAGCGATTCGCTGATCATCGCGAAACGGCGGCTGGACATCGGCGTGACCTCGGCGCTGCCGATGCGGCAGGCCGAAACGCTGCTGACCGCCGCGCAGCAGCAGCTGGCGAGCGAGAGGCTGGCCGAGGCGCGGCTGCGCAACCAGCTGATGGTGCTGATCGGCGGCCGGATGCCCCGGGAGATGCCCGGCGGCCTGCCGTTGGACCAGCAGGGCAACGGCATGCGGCTCGATCCCGGCATGCCGTCCTATCTGCTGCTGGCGCGGCCCGATATCGTGGCGGCGGAAGCGGATCTGCGCGCGGCGAGGGCCAATATCGGCGCGGCGCGGGCGGCGTTCTTCCCGACGATCTCGCTGACCGGCAGCGTGGGCGCCACCTCGCAGTCGCTGGGCGGCCTCTTCAGCGAGGATGGGCTGGCGTGGAATTTCGGTCCGGCGATCAGCCTGCCGATCTTCGACTGGGGCGCGCGCGAGGGCAATCTGGACTATGCGCAGGCGCTGGAGGTCGAGGAAGTCGCCAATTACGACCGAACCGTCCAGACCGCGTTTCGCGAGGTGGCCGACGGGCTGGCAGGCCGCCGCTGGCTGACCGAGCAGGTCGCGATCCTGGAACGCACCGTCGCCGCGCAGGAGGAGATCGCCCGCATCTCGACGCTGCGCTACCGCGAGGGCGTTACCGACTATCTCGAAGTGCTCGATGCCGAGCGGACTCTGTTCAGCGCGCAGCAGGACCTTTTGGCGACGCGGCGCGCGCTGCTGCAGAACGGCGCGACGCTGTATGTCGCGCTGGGCGGCGGGTTCGAGACGGACGGCGGCGAGATCGAGGGTGCCGGAAGGATGCCGGTCGGCGAATGACCGGCCGGATGCCGCCTGTCGCCGCCTAGTCCGACAGGCCCTGGAACACAAAGCGCTGCACGCGGCGGCCGGATCCGACCTCGGTCGTGTAGACATTGCCCATGCTGTCGACGTCGACGCTGTGCAGCCAGATGAACTGCCCCGGATAGCGCCCGTTGCGGCCAAAGCTGCCGACCATCTCATGCGTTTCGCGCAGCAGCACCCATACGCGGCCGTTCATCATGTCGGCGACATAGACATAGGTGCCGTCGGGGCTGAACGCGACATCGCTGGCCGAACGCGTACCGCCCGTGCCCGCGCCGATCACGATGTCTCGCAGGAACTCCGCCCCGTCCGCCGTTTCGCGAAACAATTGCAGCCGGTTGTTGCGCCGGTCGCAGACATAGATCGTGCTGTCGGGCCCGCGCACCACGCAGTGCACGATGTCGCCGAAAATCCGCGATTCGGGATCGGCCCCGCCGTCGGCGGTGCTGCTGGCCTGGCTCTGGTCGAAGGGTTCGTCGCGCGTGCCTCCGCCCGGCACCGCGCCATAGGCACCGAACAGATGGGTCATGGCCAGATCGGCGTCGGAAAGTTCGACGACGCGCTTGTTGATATAGCCGTCGGCGACCAGCACCGATTCGTCATTGGCCGCAATGTCGGCGGGATTGCCCAGCGTGGTGCGCGATTCGTTGCCGTCCGTCTCTCCGCGCATGCCGAACTGGCGGATGAACTGCCCGTCGGCGGTGAAGTTCAGGACGACGTGGTCGCCGTCGCCATTGCCGCCGATCCAGACCGTGCCATCGTCATCGACATACAGGCCGTGCACATTGGCTGGCCATTGCTCGCCTTCTCCCTCGCCGGGGGCGAGCTGCGGGCCGCCCCAGCCCGATAGCAGGTTGCCCTCCTGATCGAAGCGCAGGACATGCGGCGGCAGCCTGCAGCAGGCGAGCGCGATGGGCGGATCCTGCGCCAGGCCCGATTCGGTGGGGTCGAGCGAATTGGGCCGCGTCAGCACCCAGATCGTGTCCTGCGAATCGACCGCGAGGCCCGGCGACTGGCCCAGAATCGTGTCCTCTGGCAGGCGCGGCCACGAGGCATCGGCCTGAAACAGCGGCATGGGCACATCCTCGTCCACATGCTCGCTGACGATATCGACCAGCGTGTCGGCCATGGCAGACTGGGGAACGGCGATGACGGCAACGCTAGCGGCAAGGGACAGCAACGATCGGCGCATCGGTTATCTCCCGGGGTTCGTGTCAGGCTTTCGTTATCATGGTAATCCCTACCACCACCAGATAGCTGCCGAACACCCGTCGCAGCAGTGCGGGGCTGAGCCTGTGCGCGGCCGCCACGCCCAGCGGGGCGGCGATCACCGCGGTGGCGATGATCGCGATGGCTGCGGGCATGCTGATATAGCCGATCGACAGGCGCGGCAGCCCCGCCTCGCCAAAGCCGGTGATGGCAAAGCCGATCGCGGCGGGCAGGGCGATGATCGCGCCGACGCCCGATGCGGTGCCGATGGCGCGGTGGATCGGCGCGCCGCAGCTGGTCATCGTCAGCGTCGTGATCGTGCCGCCGCCGATCCCCAGCAGGGCCGAGATCAGGCCAAGGAAGCCCGCCAGCCCGATGCGCGTGGCGCCGGTCGGCATGGTATCCGATATCTGCTGCCGCTCTGGCCTTATCGGCAACAGGAAATAGGCGGCGAAGACCAGCACGCCGATCCCGAAGATCAGCGCCAGCGTGCTGCTGGAAACCCGGTCGGCGATCAGCGTGCCCAGGATCGTGCCCACTACCAGCCACGGGGCCCAGCCCCTGATGAAGGGCACGTCGACCGCGCCCCGCCGGGCGTGCGACTGTACCGAACGCAGCGAGGTGAAAATGATCGTGGCAAGCGATGTGCCGATCGCGACATGCATCACCTGCTGCGGCGAGGTGCCCAGCATCGGCAGGATCAGCGTGAGCGCGGGTACCACAACGAAACCGCCGCCGATCCCGAACAACCCGCCCGCGAAACCGGCGCCGAGCCCCGCCGCCAGAAGCGCCAGATAGGGCAGGAGGGAGATTGCGAGCTGGGCCAAGATGGCGCAATCATACCCGCGGTCTTGCGTTGGTCGAGCATTAATGTTGCGGTGCAATATATTTCCGCTTCGGTGGCTCGCGCGGGCGGCGGCGCCATTCCGTGCCGCGATGCCCTCGCCATTAACGAAAAGCTTACCAAGCTGAGCGTAGTCATTCTTCGTGATGTTTGCGCTCTCTCGGAATAAAGCCCCCAAGGGGCCATCGTCGGCCGAGGACCGGCCTGTTTTCGCGACTGCGGCCAAGGGTCCGCTGGGTGGAGGGTTCATGCAGCGCATGGGCATCGCCGGAGCCAAGACGCAGAAGCTGCTGGGGCTGCAATATGCGGCGCTGGCGCGAACGGCGTTCCTGCGATTCGCGGTCTTCGTCGTCGCGGCCATTCCTGCAATCACCTTCTGGGTGGAAAGCTCGGGCTTCTGGCTGGCGGCGGGCTGGTTCCTCCTGGTCGTGCTGATCGCCGCGGCACTGCTGCGGATGGAGCGCGGCTTCATCGATGCCGAGCGGCGCCAGATGGCGTCGGAGGAGCAGCGCACCCATCTGGCGGCGGTCGGGCTTGCCGGGCTGCTGTGGGCGGGGCCGATGCTGGCGTTTCCCGATGCGATGGCCAGCGGCAATGCGCCCCAATATGCGGTCATGGCGTTGCTGATCTGCGTGTTCGTGCTGGCGCTGTCCGCTGTGCCGGCCGCGGCGATGACCTTTATCGCGATCTTCGCCTTTGCCGGTGCGACCTCGATGATCCTGGCGGGCGATTTTGCCGGCACGGTGGCGCAGCTGGCGTTCGGAATGGTGGTGGCGGCGGGCGCGATGGCGCTGTCGCGGCTGTATCTGCGGCTGCGCCTGACCGAGGCGAACCTGGCCGAGAAGCAGGAAACCGTTTCGCTGCTGCTGCACGAGTTCGAGGAAAATTCGGCCGATTGGCTGTGGCAGGTCGATGCCGCGCGCCGGGTGCGCGGCGTGTCGCCCCGTTTCGCCCATGCGCTGTGCATGGAACCTCGCGAGGCCGACGGCCAGCCGCTGCTGCGCCTGATCGCGGGCGAGGGCTGGGACACCGGCGCGCTGCCGTCGTCGCTGCGCGACCTGGCCGAGCGGCTGAAGCGGCGCGAGAGTTTTTCCAACATGATGGTGCGCGTGTCGATGAACGGGCGCACCCGCTGGTGGGAATTGTCGGGCACCCCCAAGCATGACGAACACGGCCAGTTCGCAGGCTTCCGCGGAGTGGGATCGGACGTTACCGAACAGCGCGAAAGCGCCGAGAAGATCGCGCAGCTCGCCCGCTATGACCAGCTGACCGGCCTGCCCAACCGCATGATGCTGACCGAGGCGCTGGGCACCGCGCTGCAGCGCGCCGAGCAATGGCGCACGCGCTGTGCTTTCCTGATGATCGATCTCGACCGGTTCAAGGCGGTCAACGATACGCTGGGCCACCAGATTGGTGACAAGCTGCTGGCACAGGTGTCGCGCCGCCTGCGCGTGCTGATGGGCCAGCATGACACCTGCGGCCGCCTCGGCGGCGACGAGTTCGCGGTCGTCATGGCCGACGTGAACGACCGCGAGGCGGTGGACCGCATGGCGCATGCGATCATCGACGTGCTGTCCAAGCCCTATGACGTCGATCACCACACCCTGTTCGTCGGCGCGTCGGTCGGTTCCGCCGTCGGCCCGCGCGATGCGCGCACGGTCGAAACGCTGATGCGCAATGCCGACCTGGCGCTCTATCGGTCGAAGGACGAGGGCGGCGGCAGCCATTTCGCCTATGAGCCGCAGATGCACGCCCATGCCGAGGAGCGCCGCAAGCTGGAATTCGCGCTGCGCCATGCGCTGGAGCGCGACGAGCTTGAGCTGAACTTCCAGCCGGTGGTCGACGCGGTGACCGAGGAAATCCTGAGCTTCGAGGCGCTGATGCGCTGGAACAGCGTGGAGTTCGGCCGCGTCAGCCCCGCCAAGTTCATCCCCATTGCCGAGGATACGCGGCTGATCGTCCCCATCGGCGAATGGGCCCTGCGCCGTGCCTGTGACGAAGCTGCGCACTGGCCGGGCCATGTGAAGGTGGCGGTCAACGTGTCGGCAGAGCAGATGCTCGACGCCAATTTCGCCAGCACGGTGGTGTCGGCGCTGGCCGCCAGCGGGCTTGCCCCCGAACGGCTGGAGCTGGAAGTGACCGAATCGATTTTCCTGCGCGACGGCGGTGCTGCGCAATCGACGCTGAACCAGATCCAGTCGCTGGGCTGCAAGCTGGCGCTGGACGATTTCGGGACTGGCTATTCCTCGCTGGGCTATCTGCGCAACAACCGGTTCAACACGATCAAGATCGACCGCAGCTTCGTCACGGGCGCGGCCAAGGACAGCCCCGAATCGCTGGCCATCATCCGTGCCGTCGTCGCCATGTGCGACGCGCTAGGGATGGAAACGACGGCCGAGGGCGTGGAGAGCGAGCGCGAACTGGAACGCATCCGCCAGCTCGGCTGCTCGAAGATCCAGGGCTTCCTGTTCGGCCGCCCGATGGGCGCGCTGGAAGCCAACGCGCTGCTGGACCAGCGGGCCGAGCGGCGGATCGCCTAACCGGGCAGGACGTCCGCGCCGAACCCATGCGGCAGAAGCTGCGAGATGGTCGTCTCCAGCACCTCGCTGCCGGTGGCGCTGGCGGAAATCACCACGATGTCGCGGCCCGATAGCGAGGCTGCCTCGGCAATCGCCTGGCGGCAGCCGCCGCAGGGGGTGATGATGTCATCGCCCGCGATCCCGCCTCCAGTCATCGGCCCGCCCGCCACCACGACATGGGTGATCGCCGCCAGCCCGAACGCGTGCTGGGCCGCTGTCAATGCCGATTGCTCGGCGCACAGGCCAAGGCGATAGCAGGCGTTTTCCATGTTCGCGCCGGTCGCGACCGAACCGTCCGCTGCCATCACCGCGCAGCCGACGTGAAAGCGGGAATAGGGCGCATGCGCCTTGCCCGCCGCCTCGCGGGCGAGGGCGATCAGGCGGCCGCGCGTGGTGCTGTCCATCCCGGCCTACTCCGCAGCGTCGCGCAGCAGGGGTACGGGTTCCTTGAAGGTGTGCGTGACATAGGGGAAGGGAATCTCGATCCCCGCATCGTCCAGCGCCCGCTTGATCGCGCGCACCACGTCGCTCTTCGTCTCGCGCCGGTCGCGCGGGCGGGCGTCGGACCACCACTGGACCAGGAAATCCACCGAACTTGCGCCATAGGACCAGGCGAAGACCGAGACGGGCTTGTCGTCGTCGATCGCCTCGATCCCGACCAGAGCGCCCTTGATGACCTCCATCGCGTGATCGAGGTCGGTGTCATAGGACACGCCCACGGTCAGCTCGTCGCGGCGGATATGCGCGTCGGTCAGGATCTGGACGGGGTTCTTGAACAGCATGGAATTGGGCATGATCGTCAGCTCGTTCGACAGCTGGCGGATATGGGTTTCGCGCAAGGTGATCGATTCGACCCTGCCCAGCACGCCCTCGACCTCGATCAGATCGCCGATCTCCATGTTCTCGCGCAGCATGATGAGGACGCCGGCAAGGAAATTCTCGAAGATGTCCTGGAACGCGAAGCCGATGGCCACCGTGCCAAGGCCCAGCCCCGCGATCAGCCCGGCGGGTTCCAGCCCCGGCAGCACGATGGTCGCGGCGATCATCAGGCCGACTAGCCAGACGCCGACGGTGGTCACAGTGGCGATCAGCGTGCGCAGGCTTTCGCGCAGATGGGCGCGGGCCGACAGCCGCGCGGTGATGCGCACGGCGATCTTGGCGACCAGCCACGTCAGCAGGATGATGACCAGCCCGATGGCCAGGCTGGGCAGCGAAGCCACCAGCCCTTCGGCCATGCCCATGATTTCCCGGTTGATCGTTTCTACGTAGTTCATGGTATTCCCGTTACTGGCTGCGACAAGGGACCGGCGCCGTGCGAAGCGGACGCGCGGCAGCGCCGCCTTCCTTCAATCTGTCGCATAACGCGCGTAAGGCCGCCGAAGCAATGGCGACTATTCGCGCGCGCCCCCAGGGGCATGCCCTTGCCTTGGCCGCGCGGATCAATCAGGGAAGCGGTCGTTATTCCCAGCCCGTCCCCCCCGACCGGAGTTCATCGAAACGTGAAGACACGCCGCATCATTCGCCGCAGCCTGTGCGCCATCGCCGCCATGGCTGGCGCGCTTGTCGCCAGCCAGCCGGCCATGGCCTGGGGCGCGAACGGCCACCGCATCGTGGGCGCGATCGCGCAGGAATATCTCTCTCCGCAGGCGCATGCCGCCATGCTCGAGATACTGGGCAGCGAGACTTTGGCCGAGGCGGGGCCGTGGCCCGATTTCATGCGATCCGATCCGGACGAATACTGGCAGAAGACCGCAAGCCCCTGGCATTATGTCACCGTTCCCGAAGGGGAGAGCTATGACGAGGTGGGCCCGCCGCCGCAGGGCGATGCGCTGACCGCGCTTCAGGGCTTTGCCGATACGCTGCGCGATCCGCAGTCCAGCCTGTCGGACAGGCAGACTGCGCTGCGCTTCATCGTGCACCTGGTCGGCGATCTTCAGCAGCCCATGCATGTCGGCAGCGGCGACGACCGCGGCGGCAACGATGTGAAAATAAGCTGGTTCGGCGAGCCGACGAATCTGCATGCTTTGTGGGATTCGGGCCTGCTCGACAGCCAGCAATTGTCGTACAGCGAATATGCGGCATGGCTGAACCAGGACCTGACGTCGCAGGAGATGCGCGAATGGGCCAGCCCCGATCCCAGGGCGTGGATCGCCGACAGCGCGGCGGTGCGGCCCGGCCTCTATCCCGCGGATCCGGACCTTGGGTATGAGTATAATTACAAGTTCAAGGGGCTGATGGAGGAACGCCTGCAGAAGGGCGGCCTGCGGCTGGCGGCGTTCCTGAACAAGGTTTTCGCGCCGGAGTGAGGGGGGCGGCGCGGATCAGCCGCCCAGCCGACCGGAATTGGGCTCCATCCATTTCGCCAGCCGCACCAGCAGAGCGATGACCGGCGGTACCAGCACCAGCGACAGCACCACCTTGGCCAGCGCCTGCCCGGCGATCAGGTCGGCGATCGGGCGCACGCCATAGAACGCGACCGTGATGAAGATGAGCGTGTCGATCACCTGGCTGATGATCGAGGCGACCGCCCCGCGTGCCAGCATCGGTACGCGCACCAGCACGGCAAGGCGCGAAAAGATCAGCACGTTCAGTGACATCGATATGCCATAGGCGATGATCCCCGCCGCCATCAGCCGCCAGCTATGCCCCAGCACGATGGGAAAAGCCTCTTTCGCGGGTTCCCACATCTGCGCGTCGGTGGGCAGAGCCAGCACGATGAAGGTCAGCAGGATCGCCATGACCAGCGGCACGAAGCCGAAGCGCACCATCTGCGTTGCGGTCTTCTGCCCGTAAAGCTGCGCCACGCTGCTTGAAATCGACACCAGCAGCAGGAAGGGAAAGATCCCCGCCTCGACCGCCAGCGGCCCCAGCGCCACCTGTTTGGCGCCCAGCACGCCCGCGATGCAGGTCATCCCGCCATAGAACAGCGCATAGAGGAACAGTGGCCGGGGATATTGCGGCGCGAGGTCGATCTCGCGGGCAGCGGTCTGGATCATGGCGCACCACTAGCGCGGAAAACGCGTGCGAGGGAAGCGCCGGGCGGCGGGAAATCCCCCGCCGGCGATTCGTCGCGGCGGGGGATGCCGGCATGCGAGACGCTTGAGCAAAGGCGCGCCATGTAGCAATACCGGCATCCAGTCGCCCTTTCCCGCCGCTGCCGGTGTCTCTCCCTGATGCAAACCCCTTTCGTGAGCCTTCTGGGCATCGCCGTCATCCTGCTGATCGCGCTGGCGCTGTCCAACAACCGGCGCGCGATCCGCCTGCGAATCGTCGGCGCGGCGTTTGCACTGCAGACGCTGATGGCGGTGCTGGTGCTGCGCACGCCGTGGGGCGCGGCGGTGATCGCGGCGATGGCGCGCGGCGTGTCGAACCTGCTGGGCTATGCGGCGGAGGGAACGAATTTCATCTTCGGTCCGCTCGCCAGTCCCGACATCGGGGGCAACAGCTTTGCCATCGCGGCGCTCACGGTGATCATCTTCTTCGCCAGCCTCGTCTCGGTGCTGTATTATCTGGGCGTGATGCAGCTGATCATCCGCTGGGTGGGCGGCGCAATCGGCTGGGTCACCGGCATCAGCCGCGTCGAATCGCTGGCGGCGGCGGCGAATATCTTCGTCGGCCAGTCGGAAAGCCCGCTGGTGGTGCGGCCCTATCTCGCGGGTCTTGCCCCCTCGCGCCTGTTCACGTTGATGAGCGTGGGCATGGCGGGCGTCGCGGGCACGATCCTGGCGGCCTATGCCAGCCTGCTGGGCGCGCAATACCTGCCGTTCCTGCTGGCGGCGGCGTTCATGAGCGCGCCGGGCGGCATACTGATGGCCAAGATCATCATGCCGGACCTGCGCGAACCGTCGCCCGCTGCCGAGGGCGCGATCGACCTGCCCGACAGCCGCCGCAGCGGCGAGGGGCCCGCCGCCCTGCTGCCAGAAGGGGGCCGGCACGAGGGCGTGGAAGGCGAAGCATCGCTAGGGGCCGGAGACGACATTCCCGACGCGCATGACGACGAGGAAAAACCCGCAAACGTCATCATGGCCGCCGCACAAGGGGCGCAGACCGGCGTCAAGCTGGCGGTCGCGGTGGGCGCGATGGTGCTCTCCTTCGTCGCGCTGGTCGCACTGGCCAACGGCCTGCTGTCGGGTGCGGGCGAGCTGGTCGGGGTCGAGGGGCTGACCTTCCAGTCGATCCTGGGCTGGCTGTTTTCGCCGGTGATGTTCCTGCTGGGCATCCCCTGGAATGAGGCGCAGGTCGCGGGCGGGCTGTTCGGCACCAAGATCGTGCTCAACGAATTCGTCGCCTTCATCGAGCTGGGCGGCTACGGCCCCGAGGTGCTGAGTCCGCGCAGCCGCGCCATCGTGACGTTCTCGCTGTGCGGTTTCGCCAATATCGCGTCCATCGCCATCCAGATCGCGGTGATCGGCGGGCTGGCCCCCAACCAGCGGCCGGTGGTCGCGCGGCTTGGCCCCAAGGCGCTGGCCGCGGGTTCGCTGTCGAACCTGATGAGCGCGGCTCTGGCGGGACTCATGCTGCCGATGTAAGGGCGCACCCATGACGGACAATATCGCACATGTTTCGCTGACCCGGCCGCTGGAAACGCTGGCCGACCAGCTGGGCCGCAGCTTTACGGAATTCGGCTTTGCGGTGGTATCGGACCACGGCATCGACGAGGACCTGATCGCCAGGGCCGAACGGATGAGCCGCGCCTTCTTCGCGCTGCCCGAGGATGCCAAGCGCGGCTATTTCATCGAAGGCAGCGGCGGCGCGCGCGGCTACACGCCCTATCGCACCGAAAAGGCGGTGGGACAGGACACCACCGACCTCAAGGAATTCTGGCATGTCGGACGCAGCCTGCCCGCGGGCGACCCGCTGGAGGAGTTCATGCCCGCCAATGTCTGGCCGGCACAGCTGCCCGAATTCCGCGAGACCTTCGAGCGGCTCTATGCCGAGTTCGACAAGGCGGGGCTGAAAATCCTGTCGGCCATCGCGGTCCATCTGGGGCTGGAACCCGACTGGTTCGACGCGACTGTCGACCAGGGCAATTCGGTGCTGCGCCTGCTGCATTATCCCCCAATTCGCGATGCAAAAGGGGTGGAAAATGCCGAGGGCGCGGTGCGTGCCGCGCCGCATGGCGACATCAACACGATCACCCTGCTGCTTGGCGCGGAAGAGGCAGGGCTGGAACTGCTGTCGCAGCAGGGCGAGTGGATTCCGGTGTCGCCGCGGCCGGGTGCGCTGGCGGTCAATATCGGCGACATGCTCTCGCGCCTGACGAACGACCGGCTGCGCTCGACCATCCACCGCGTGGTCAATCCCGAGGGAGAGGCGTCGCGCCGCAGCCGGTTCTCGATGCCGTTCTTCCTGCATTTCCGGCCCGACTTCGTGATCGAGACGCTGCCCCAATGCGTCGATGCGGACCACCCCGACCAGTACGAACCGCTGTCGAGCCACGATTTCCTGATGCAGCGCCTGCGCGAGATCAATCTGGCGAAATGACTTCCGAAAGGAAGCGCGCCTTCGACAGGCATTCGCGCCATTCGCCGTCCCCGTCGCTGTCGGCCACCACGCCCGATCCGACGCCGAATGTCGCGCGACCGTCCGGCGTCAGCCGCAGCGTGCGGATCGCCACGTTGAAGCACGCCCCGTCCGCCTCCATCTGCCCGATCGCGCCGCAATAGGGTCCGCGCTGCCAGCCCTCGACCGCGTCGATGATTTCCATCGCGCGCAATTTGGGCGCGCCGGTGATCGATCCGCAGGGGAACATGGCGCCCAGCACGGCGGCAGCGTCGAAACCGTTCGCCAGCGTGGCGCGCACCGTGCTCGTCATCTGGAAGACGGTGGGATAGGCCTCGATCCGGAACGGGTCGTCCACCCGCACCGACCCCGGCACCGCCAGGCGCGAGAGGTCGTTGCGCATCAAATCGGTGATCATCAGGTTCTCGGCCCGGTCCTTGCGGCTGACGACAAGGTCGTCCTTCAGCGCGCGGTCGGCGGCCTTGTCGTGCCCGCGCGGGCGGGTGCCCTTCATCGGCCGGGTCTCGATGGCTGCGCCATTGGCCCGGAAGAACAGCTCGGGCGAGAAACTGAGCAGCCATTGTGCCCCGTCGAACACCAGTGCCCCGAACCGCGCCGCCGCGCGCGGGCGGATCGCGCGGTAAATGGCGACCGGATCGCCCCGCCAGCCGCCGCCCAGCGCGATGGTGAGATTGGCCTGGTAGATGTCGCCCGCGCGAATCGCCTCGATGATCCGGTCGAAGCGCTTGAGATAGGCGGTGCGGTCTGTCAGCGGCTCCATCGGGCCCAGGCTGCCGCTGCCGCTGCTGCGCTGAGCCAGCCAGCCGTCGACCGCGGCGATGGGCATGGCCGCGGCGCGGTCAAAGGCGGCCATCCACATCAACGGCCCGGCAGAGTGCCCACGCAGCGGCGCAAGCCGCGGGTCGAGCGCGAAGCCCGCCTCGTACCCAAGCCAGCCAGCCAGTTTCCCGCCTTCCCGGCGCAGCGATTCCAGATGCTTCAGCTTAGCCGGGACATCCGCATGATCGCGCGGGGCGAACACCTCTTGCGGGTCTTCGAACAGGCGCGCAGTGCCGGTTTCCAAGTCCTCTATCAGGGCGAAGGGCGAAAGCATGGTCGCCCTTAACCGAGCGGCGCGGCGCAGACAAACCGGAACAGCGCCGCCGCGCGATCCCGATTGACCGCTCGCGCGAAATCTGCCAACCGCCTCCTCCGCCTTGCAGCGATGCTTCGCGGGTGTAGCTCAATGGTAGAGCAGCAGCTTCCCAAGCTGACGACGAGGGTTCGATTCCCTTCACCCGCTCCAGCAGCCTATCAGGCCCGCGTCCGCGACGCGGGCCCGGTGTCGATCAGCGGATCGGGCAGTCCGGGCTCAGCCGGAAATTCAGGTAATTGTCGACCGATCGCATCAGGTCGTCGAACTCGTGCTCGAAGAAATGGTTCGCGCGCGGGATTTCGTCGTGGTGGATGGTGATGTGCTTTTGCGTGCGCAGCTTGTCGACCAGCTTTTGCACCGCGTTCGGCGTGACCACCGTATCGGCCGCGCCCTGGATGATGATGCCACTGGCGGGGCAGGGCGCCAGGAACGAGAAATCGTACATGTTCGCGGGCGGCGCGATCGAGATGAAGCCGCGAATCTCGGGCCGGCGCATCAGCAGCTGCATGCCGATCAGCGCGCCGAACGACACGCCCGCGACCCAGGTCACCTGCGCTTCGGGGTGGATCGTCTGCACCCAGTCCAGGGCGGCGGCGGCGTCGGACAATTCGCCGATGCCATTGTCGAAGCTGCCCTGGCTGCGGCCCACGCCGCGGAAATTGAAGCGCAGCACGGCAAAGCCGCGCGCTGCGAAATCCTTGAACAGCGCCTGGGTGATCCGCTCATTCATCGTGCCGCCGCCCTGCGGGTGCGGATGCAGGATCAACGCCAGGGGCGCACGCGGGCGCGGCGCGGGGTGGTAGCGGCCTTCGAGGCGGCCTTCGGGTCCGGGGAATATAACGGAAGGCATCGGTGGAAATGGCACCTGTTGCTGCCCCGCGGGGAACCTTTGCGGCCCGCGGGGGTGTGATATGAAGTTGCTGCCTATATAGATAGCGCGCGCGCAAGCGCAATCTTGTGCTGCAACGCCGTGCCGAACTGGCATGGCTGCCCGATCCGTTTCGCAAAGAGGTCCATCCTGCCCGCCATCTATCTCGACCATGCCGCCAGTGCCCCCCTGCTGCCCCATGCGCGCGAGGCGATGCTGCAGGGGCTGGCGCTCGATGCCAATCCGTCCAGCCCGCACCGCGCGGGGCGCGCGGCCAAGGCGGCGCTGGAAGATGCACGGTCGCGGGTGAAGGCGGCGCTGGGGTGGAGCGGCGAAGTGATCTTCACCAGCGGCGCGAGCGAGGCGCTGGAGATCGCGCTCACTCGCAGCCATGCGGCGCGGCGCGCGGTCTCTGCGGTCGAGCATGACGCGGTGACGCGCCATGCACCGGGCGCGGCGGTCGTGCCGGTGGGCTCGCACGGGTTGGTGGAGACCGGCGCTTTGGAAGATTGCGCCGATACGCTGGTGGCGGTCCAGCAGGTCAATAACGAGACGGGCGTGATCCAGCCGGCGGCGGCAATCCGCGACGCGGTGCACCAGGCGGGCGGGATTCTGCTGGTCGATTGTGCGCAATCGGCTGGCAAGATCGCGCTGCCGCCCTGCGACATGGCGGTCGTCAGCGCGCACAAGTTCGGCGGACCGATGGGGATAGGCGCTTTGCTGCTGCGCGACCTTGGGCTGATCGCGCCGTCCGGCGGGCAGGAACGCGGCTATCGCGGCGGGACCGAGAATGTCGCGGGCGCGATGGCGATGGCCGCCGCGCTGGAAGCGGGCAGCGACTGGATGCAAGGCGCGGCGCGGCTGCGCGCAAGGCTTGAGGACGCGATCATCGACACGGGGGGGCAGGTGATCGCCGCCGCATCGCCGCGTATTGCGACCATCGGGTCCTATCGCCTGCCGGGACTGGCCAGCGCGGTGCAGCTGATCCGGCTGGACGGAGCCGGCATCGCGGTGTCGGCAGGCAGCGCCTGTTCCTCGGGCTCGCTCAGGCCCAGCCGCGTGCTGATGGCGCTGGGGCTTGGGGAGAAGGCCGCCGCCGAGGTGATCCGCGTGTCTATCGGGCGCGAGACGACCGAGGACGACATCAAAGCTTTCCTGACGGTCTGGCGTGACCTGGCGGCGCAGGTGCGGACGGCAGCATGATCTATCTCGACTACCAGGCGACGACACCGCTCGCACCCGAAGCGCGCGAGGCGATGCTGCGCTGGCTCGACGGGCCGGGCGGCATGGGGTTCGGCAATCCGCACAGCCCGCACCGCTATGGCAGGCAGGCCGAAGCCGCCGTCGAACTGGCGCGCGAACGGGTCGCGGCGCTGTTCCCGCCGGGTGGGCGCGTGATCTTCACCGGCAGCGCGACCGAGGCGCTGAACATGGCGCTGCTGGGGAACGAGCAGGCCCGCGCGGGCCGCGCCGCGGCAGTCAGCGCCATCGAGCATAGCGCGGTCTACGAGACTGCCGAGCGACTGGCAGGCGGGCGCCATGTGCTGCCGGTGGGCGAGGACGGGCTGCTGAGCCAGGTTGACGATTTGCCCGGCAATGTCGGCATAGTCGCCGTCATGCAGGTGAACAACGAGATCGGCACGATCCAGCCGATGGTCGAGGTCGCGCAGATGGCCAGGCAGGCGAATGCCTTTCTGGTCTGCGATGCCGTGCAGGCGGCAGGCAAGCTGCCAGTCGCAATGGCCGACGCGGTCGCGATCAGCGCGCACAAGCTGCATGGCCCCAAGGGCATCGGTGCGCTGTGGCTGCGCAACGGGGTCGATCTGGACCCGCTTGTCACTGGCGGCGGGCAGGAGGACGGGCTGCGTTCGGGCACGCTCAGCCCGGCACTTATCGCGGGCTTCGGCGCGGCGGCAAAGCTGGCGGCGGAGCGGATGGAGCAGGACGCCGTCCATATCGAATCGCTGTGGCAGCGCGCGCGCGAATTGTTCGGCGACTGGACGCTGAACGGCAGCGCCGATGCGCGCTGGCACGGCAATCTCAGCCTGCGCAGGGACGGTCTGGATGTCGCTAGGCTGATGAGCGACACGCGCGACGTGGCCTTCTCGGCGGGCTCTGCCTGCGCATCGGGTTCGGGAAAGCCCAGCCGGGTCTTGCAGGCGATCGGTTTGCCTGCCAATCTGGCAAAAAATACGATGCGGCTGGGTTTCGGCCGTTACACGACTGGAGAGGAGCTGGAGGAAGCCGCGGCCGCGATCAACGCGGCTGCGCAAGCGCAAGGTGCTTGAAGCTCATGGTCCGCGTCACGTTTGTCACTCCCAAGGGCGATAAGGTCGAAGCCGAATCGAAGGCAGGGTCGTCGCTGCTGGAAATCGGACAGGCGGCGGGCATGCCGCTGGAAGGAACGTGCGAGGGCCAGATGGCCTGCTCCACCTGCCATGTCATCGTCGCAAGCGAATGGTTCTCGCGCCTTCCCATGGCCAGCGACGATGAGGAAGACATGCTCGACCTCGCTGCCGGAGCGGCTCCGACCAGCCGGCTGGCCTGCCAGATCATCGTGGACGAGGATCTCGACGGCGTCGTGGTGCGGGTGCCCGATACCGCCCACGACATGATGCGCCGTTAACGCGTCGGCGCGGTTTAACCGTCCTGCGCAGGGCTGGCCTGACGGAAGTTGAGGTGTTCAGACGATCTTTCGGGCTGGTGTCGTTTCAGCCTAGCGCGTTGATCTATAGTTATATTTCAGGCCATAACCTTTTGCGGCATCCAGAGGGTCTGCCCGGTAGGGCGTCAGCAACTAACACAATTCGTTAATCATAGATGGAAAGGCTTTGTTGAAGCGCCCCGGGTCATGCTGCGTGCATGGTCAGAACGAAGCCCTCGCGCCTGCGCCGCCAGCTTGCCCTTGCCGCCATGTCGACCGGAATGCTCCTTGCGCCCGCCGCGCAGGCTGCGCCCTGGAACGCCATCGCATTCACGGCCTGGCAGACCGCGATCCAGCCCCATGCGGGCTGTTCCGATGCTGCTGCCGATAGCCAGGGCGCGCCATCTGCCCTTTCGGCGCTCGATCGTATCCGGTTGCAGCAGTCGGGTCTGGCCGAAAGCCGGTCCGCACCGCCGCTGAACGAAGCGGGACGAATCGTACCCGTGGCCATGCGTTCTGCCGCAGGCGGCCGGATGGAACCGGCTGCAGCCGGTGTCCGCTGCGCGCGGCTTGCGCCCTCCATATCGGGCGGGTTCAAGGGCGGGTCGCTGGGACGGGCGAAGGCCGATACCGATTTTCTCGACAGCCGCATCGTGCCGATCAGTCGCACCGGCTTTGACGCGCAATGGGACCGCGTCAGCGCGCGGGGGGCAGGGCAGGCCAATGTGCGCTCCGCCGTGCTCAGCGCGGGTGAGGGCGCATCGCGCCGCGCGCAGCTTGCGGCCGTCAATCGCTGGGTTAACGCGCGCGTGCGCTTTACCGAGGATAGCGTGAATTACGGCCGCCGCGACTATTGGGCCGATGCCGCCGAAACGCTGCGCCGCGGCGCGGGTGACTGCGAGGATTACGCGATCGCCAAGATGCAGATCCTGGCCGCCATGGGCATCGCGCGCGAGGACATGTTCCTGACGCTGGCCCGCGACAAGATCCGCCGTGCGGATCACGCGATGCTGGTGGTGATGCTGGATGGGCAGCCGCTGGTGCTCGACAATGGCAGCGACGTGCTGCTCGACGGAACGGTCGCCAATGAATTTCGGCCGGTCTATTCCTTCAGCGGCGACCGGCGCTTCCTGCACGGTTTCTAACGCCGCGTTACTGCTCGGTCAGCGCGGTCGACAGGCCGCGGGTAAAGGGTGTCAGCAGATAGGCCAGCACGCTCTTGCGGCCGGTGATGATCTCGACGTCGCAGATCATGCCCGGCATGATGGCCAGACGCTGGCCGGCACGCTCCATGAAGGCGCGGCTGGTTTCCACCTGCACCAGATAATAGCTTTCCCGCTCGTTCTCGTCATAGACGCTGTCGGCGCTGATCTGGCGAACGGTGCCGGGCAGGCCGCCATAGATCGAGAAATCATAGGCGGTGACTTTCACGTTCGCACGGTCGCCAACCTTGATGAAGGCGATGTCCGAAGGCTTGATCCGAGCCTCGACCAGCAAGCGCTCACCGGTCGGCACGATCTGCATGATCGTCTCGCCCGGAGACACGAAGCCGCCGACGGTGGTGACCTGCAGATTATTCACGATGCCGTCGACCGGCGCGCGCAGTTCGTTGCGCTGGACCCGAGCCTCGGCGCCGCGGATCGATTGCTCGTTCACCGCGATGCGGGTGGCAATCTCGCTTCGCTCGTTCAGCGCCTGTTGCTGGAAGTCCAGCCGCGCGCTGGCGAGCTCGGCCTGCGCCTCGCGCACCGAGGCACTGGCGCGCTGCACACCTTGTCGCGCCCCGCTGAGACGCCCGCGCAGATCTGCCAGCTCGCGCTGCGCGCTGAGTAATTCGGTCTGAGGCACGATGTTCTTGGCCGCCAGCGGGGCCAGCATGTTGACCTGTTCCTGCGCCAGCCGTGTGCTCTCTTCCAGAGCGCCGACGGTCGCCTCGCCCTCGCGCAGGTCGCGGCGGCGCTGTTCGACGGCGGCGGCCAGGGCGGCCTCGCGGCTGCGATTGGCGGCGGCGCGCACGCTTTGCAGGCGGGCTTCTTCCGAACACACGCTGCCCGGAGCGCAGCCCGTGCCCGACCCGCTGGCCTCGCGGCCCAGCCGGTCGGCGCGGGCGGACAGCCGCTCTGTTTCGGTCTCGAGTTGGCCGAGCTGGCTGGCGCTTTCGCTGTCGTTGAGCCGGATCAGCAGTTCGCCGCGCTGTACCTGCTCGCCGTTCTGGATCAGGATTTCCTCGACCGTGGCGGGATCGGCCGCCTGCACCACCTGTACCTTGCTGGACGGGATGACGCGCCCCTGTCCGCGCGTGATATCGTCGAGCGGGGCGAAGCTGGACCAGACCAGCAGCAGCAGCATGCCAATGGCCGCCACCACGATCAGGCGGCGCGCGGAATCGAGCCTGTCCCAGCCCTGTCGTGCGCGTGCGATCATTGTGCCTGTGTCTCTGTAAATGCAGTGGTGTCTGCCATTTCGGCGACGCGGGTTTCATCCGCCTGACCGGCGACAAGCTGGCGATAATGGCCCTGCGAGGGGGCGGGGAGTTCCAGCTTCCAGCCCTTGGTCGTGTCGAGCCGCCCGCCGATGTCGGCAGGGGCATGGCGGTCCGCGCTGCTGGGCGCGACCGTCAGGCCGTTTTCGAACCGCCCGGTGTCGGGGTCGGCGCCGCCGGCCAGCTGAATTTCCGCTACCGGACGGGTTAGCTGCGGAATGCGTTCCGCCCCGGCATAAAGCTGGGTGAACGCGCGCGCGCGGCCTGCCCCGCCATTGAAGCGATAGAAGATATGCGTGCCGATCTGCCGCACCTTTCCCAGCGAATAGGCCCAGCGCGGCACGACATAGTCGGCATGGTAATGCGTCGCCGATCCGACGCTGCCTTCGACATGGCCGGCCAGGGCATCGCGCGCGACGTCCTCTGCCTGGGCCCATGCCCGCGCCGAGGGGCGGCGTGACAGCGAACCGTCGCAGGTGAAGCTGAACTGGCAGACGGGATCGTTCGCGCCTTGATAGACGACGCCGCACACCGAGTTGGGATAGGCCGGATGCCGCATGCGATTGAGCACGACCTGCGCCACCGCGCGCTTGCCGCTTTCGGGTTCGTAACCGGCTTCGTAGTAGATCGCCTGGGTAAGGCATTGCTGCGCAGTCGCGCCGGCTGGGCCGCTGGCGGTGAAGCCGCGCATCGCCTCGGCAGGGGCGTGGCTGACCGCGATCAGCGCGTTGCGGGCCTTGGCATTGTCGCCCTTGGCCACCAGTTCGGCGCGCTTGCCCTGGGTCAGCGCGGCGATGGCGCGCTTCTGCTGCGCCGACATGCTAGCGGGCGTGTCGAACGCACCGGCCGGCGCGGGCAGCGGTACGGGTGCGGACAGGGTGAAGCCCGCGCACAGCGCCGCAGCCGCCGCAAGCATGCGGGGAGCCAGCCTAGCCATCGGTCCGCATTCCCACGCTCTTGATCACCTCTTCCTTCGGACCGTCGGCGACGATGCGCCCGCCGTCGATCACGATCACCCTTTCGCACAGCTGGAATAGGGCCGGGCGATGGGTGGAGACAATCAGGGTCTGATCCGGTGTCAGATTCTGTGACAGGCACTGGATGAACAGCCGTTCGGTCTGCGCGTCCATCGCGCCGGTCGGCTCGTCTAGGAACAGCAGCTTGGACGGCTCGACAAAGGCGCGGGCAAGCGCGAGGAAATTGCGCTGGCCGCCCGACAGCTGCCGCCCGCCTTCACCGACCGGACGGTCGAACCCGCCCGCATCGCGCGACAGATAGCGGTCCGCGCCGACCTTGCGAAGCGCGGCAATCAACTGCTCCTCGGTGGCGCGCGACGAGGCGAGCGAGAGATTGTCCTTGATCGTGCCCGAAAACAGGTTCGAATCTTGCGCGACGAAGCGGAATTCGCGCCGCAGGTCGTGGGGGCGGTACTGGTGGCTGTCGATCCCATCGACCAGCATGGCGCCCGCGCTCGGTTCGAACAGGCCGGATATAATGCGCCCCAGCGTGGACTTGCCCGCCGCGACGCGGCCGACGATGGCGATCCGTTCACCGGGCCGGATGGTCAGGTTGATGCCCGACAGCGAGGCCGTGTTGGCACCCGGGTAGGTGAAGCTGACGTCGCGCAGTTCCACGCTCGCGCTGCGCACCTGCGGCGGCAGCGAGGTGGAGCCCATGCGCCGCTCGTCGGCCTGGTCCCACAGACGCTCGATCGAATCCAGCGTCTCGCGCGCCTGCCTCCAGCGGGTGAGCAGATAGGCTAGCTGCCCCGCGGGCGCGAGCGCGCGGCTGGACAGCATGACGATCGCGATGATCGCACCCATGGTGATCACGCCCGCGTCGAACAGATAATAGCCGCCGATGACCAGCGCGATGGTGCTGAACTGCTGGAAGGTCGAGGCCGCGCCGATGGCGGTCGAATTGACTTCGCGCAGGCGTTTCTGCGACCGGCTTGCCATGTCTGACAGGCGCCGCCAGCGGCCCAGCATCTCGCCTTCGCCCGCGATGCTCTTCAGCGTTTCCAGGCCCGCGATGCTTTCAACCAGCTGCGTCTGCTGCAGCCCGTAATCCGCCTGCGCGTCGCGCGCGGCATCCGCCGCCTTGCGCTGAAGATACAGGCCGAGCAGCCCCATGCCGGTGATCGCCAAGATCGGCACGAAGGCCAGCGGCCCCGCGATGATCGCGATGAAGGCCACAAAAATGAACAGGAACGCCACGTCGACGACCAGCACCACCGTGGTCGAGGCAAAGAAGTCGCGCAGCACGGAATACTCGCTGACGCGCGCGACCAGATTGCCGGTATGGCCCGACTTCTCGGCAAGCGGCGTCGCCATCACGCGCGAATAGATCTTCTGCGAGAGCGAAATGTCGAGATCGCGGCTGATCCCGTCGAGCACATCGGTGCGCGCACGGCGCAGCGCGAATTCCAGCGCGAATGCGATCAGCACGCCGATGGCAAGCACCCACAGGCTTGCATCCGCGCGGTTGGGGATCACGCGGTCATAGACATTCATGGTGAAGATCGGCAGCGCGACCGCCAGCAGGTTGATGACTACCGAGGCCAGCAGCACCGGCCAGAATTCGCGGCGACGCTTGGTAATCTCGGACCAGAACCAGTGCTGGCGCGCCTTGCGGTGCCACGGCTGGCCCGCATCGCGCATCGCTGTGGAATCGCCTTCCACCGACAGCAGGGTCAACGCCTCGCTGGCGGCATAGCGGTCGGCAGGCTCCCAATGCTCGTCGCCCGATGCCGGGTGCCATGCCAGCACGTCGCTGTCGTTGCGTTCCAGCAGCAGCGTCAGCGCGCCATCGGGCATCCGAACGATCATCGGAAACAGCGAGGCATCGAGCGGCAGCTTCCTCGCGCGGCGCTCTTCGTAGTTCAGGCCCAGCAGTTCCAGCGCCGGACCGGTCTGGTGCCAAGGCAGCAGGCCGTCGGCCCCCATCGCCAGCGAACTGTGCAGCGTGGCGGGCGCGAAAGGCGTGTCGAAATGCCGCGCCACCCGCGCAAGGCAGGCGATCAGCGGATCGGCCGCAAGGGTCGAAGTCCGCGACGGGTCGGACGCGGCGGGGCCGCGCTGGCTGTCCGCCGCTGGGCTGTCAGCCATGTCCATGGAGCGATCGCCTGTCGTTCATCGCTTTATTCGGGATAGACCCGGCCCTGCTGCTCGGCGACGACCGACGGGCCATAGCCGTAGATTTCCCGCTCGTTCTCGCCCGCGCCGTGATGCGGTTCGACCGACAGCGCCTTGAGGAACAGATTGGTTGCGGCCAGCACCTGATACTGCGCGAAAATCTCGGAAAAGCGCGCGCTTTCCAGCCGGACCTGTACGTTATAGCGCGTGTTCTGCGCATCCAGCACGTCAAGCAGCGAGCGGCGGCCGATGTTGAACTGTTCCTGATAGGAATTGATCAGCCCGTCGGTGACCGTGCTCTGCGTGGCCAGTTCCTGCACCACGCGCTGCTGCGTCTGCAGGCCGTTCCATGCGGTGCGAACATCCTCTTCGGCATCGCGCTGGCGGCTGTGCATGGCAAAGCGCGCCTCGCTCGAACGGCGGACCATTTCCTGGTATTTCGCCGCGTTGATGCCGCTGTCGAAGATTTCCCAGCGGACATAGGCGCGGGCCAGAACGTCGGTCGTCTCACCCTGGAAACCGTCGATGTCGTCGCCGGCGCGGGCATAGGCCTCGACCCCGACGGTGGGATAGAGATCGCCCTTGGCGCTTTTCGCCAGCGCATTGGCTGCATCGACATCGGCCTGGGCTTCACGGACGAGCGGGTTCTGCGTGCGGGCAAGGCCGATGGCCTGCGCTTCGCTGGCGGGCAGCATGGCGCCAAGATCGGGCGGCAGCATCACCGCCTGGATCGGCAGGCCGGTGAGGGCCTGCAGCCGGATGCGGGCATTCTGCAGCGTTTCGCTGGCTTCCGCCTCGCGCACCAGGGCGGCCTGCAGCCTTTCCTCGGCCTGCTGGCGGTCGGCGATGGAGATCGAGCCCTGCTGGACCCCTTCGCTGAGATTCCCGACGAGCGTGCGGTGGAAGCCGGTGTTGTCCATGCTGGCCGCGACCACGCGTTCCTGCAGCAGCACGTCGAGATACTGGCGCGCGATCTGCAGGCCGATGAACTCGCTGCGTTCAAGGACGCGCAGCGACGCGCCATCGACACGCGCGGCCTGGCGCAGCAGTTCGCCGCGGCGCCGGCCGAAATCGAACACCGTCCAGTCGGCGCGAACCTGCGCGTCGATCGGGTTTAGCCAGTCGTTCGAAATGCCCAGCGAATTGCGTGTCGGATTGTCAAGCCTGCGTGCGCCGACACCAGCCTCGACCTCGACCCGAGGACCATAAAGGCCCTGCGCCTGCTTGCGCTCGAACTCGATGGCTTCCTTGTTCATCTGCGCCTGGCTGATCTGCGGGTGCGAATCCACGCCGACGGTCACCGCCTCGGTCATGGAAATGGCGCCCGATTGCTCTTGCGCCAGGGCGGCGCCGCCGATCGCCATCGCCGAGACGCTGGCGAACAGCACGCTGGCCGTGATCGTGATTTTGCGAAGCTTCTTCATCATTCTGCCCCCTGCCGGATCGAGACGGTCACGCGGCGGTTCTGCGGGTTACGCTCTCCGTCCACGGTCGGCACTGCCGGGTCGCTTTCGCCCCGTCCGGTAATGGAAATCATCGTTTCGGGTATGCCCTGCGCGGTCATGACATCGGCCACGGCCTCTGCGCGGTCGATCGACAAGGCCTGGTTATAGGCCTCGGACCCCGAACGGTCGGTGTGGCCCACCACGTCGAAGCCGGTCCAGCCGCAAGTCTGCGTGTTCGACTGCAGGAACCGCGCGGTCGCCGCCGCCGTGGGCGGAGCGCTGCGAGAATCGAAATCGAAGAATACCGTATTCACCGACTGGTCGCAGATCGGCGGGCGCACAGGCTCTGGCGGCGGGGGAGGCAGCGGCGGCGCGGGCGGTGCAGGCGGCGTCATCAGCCGCTCGTAAGCGGCGTTGCACTTGCGGATGGAATCGCCGTCGCGCAGATCGTTCTTCATGAAGCCCAGGGCGATCGCGCATTGCACCTTCGCCTCGGACGCCCAGTGAAAGCGTGCGTCGGTGGCATTGACGATCGCCGGGTCCAGCGTGGCCGCCAGCGAGGCGTCATACCGCATCTGCAGCGCATCGCGCAGCTCGTCGTCGCCCAGCGCAGTCAGGTCCTGCCCGGTCTGCACCTCGTACTGGGCCAGCGCGGGCTGCGAGAATGCGAGTTGGCCCAACACCATTGCCAGCGAGCCAGCGACGGATTTGGCCGCAAAGCTGCGGCCGGTGCGAAGTCTCATTGATTATTGCCCCTGTTGTGATCGCAAGCCCTTGCAGGCTTCGCCCCTCATTATCTTCCAGAACGACCCTATTGCGCCGCTGCAGCAAGCAGTGCCGCGTCGTCGCCGTGATCGACCGGCATGGCAGCGCCATGGCCGGCACCCGCGACCTGCCCGTTCAGCAGGGCCGCGATATCGCTGGCGTTCCAGTCGTGACCCGTGTCGTTCGCAGCGGCCCCCTGTTCCACCGGCTGCGCATGGGTATCGACGCGATTGCCCTGCGCGCCTGCCGGATCGGAGTCAATGAGCTGGTCGACGATGTGCGAAATTGCATCATTCCCAGTGACTTCGGCCAGCGCCTCGCGAACAGCACCCAGTGCCTGCTCGCCCTGCTGATCGGCTGCTTCCACCGCCGCCGGCTGAGCGGCAAGCTGGAGCAATGCCTCCATCAGCTGGCCGGAAGCCGCGTGGTCCGCAGTGGCGCCATGGCCGGTGTCGAATGCCGCTGCCGCCTCGGACGAGGTGCCGAGCGATCCGATGTCTGTCGCCGCAGTTTCGGGCTGGGCGGCAAGGCTTGCTGCAAGGTCCGGCCCCTGTTCGGCGGTGTGATGCGACATAGCCGCCTCAGGCTCGGAAGTGAGAGCCGCCTTGCCGAGCGTGATCTGCGCGGCAGGCTGCGCATCCTGTTCGGGCTGCAGACGGACGAGATCGTGGCCGAACAGATAGTCGCGGCCCGTTTCCTCCAAATTAACCATATGGTCGGTTGCGAAAAAGGGCGCGGCGTGGGCTGCGGTCGATCCCGTCAGCGCGGCGGCGGCAGCGGCGATGGTCGCCACCTCCTGCGTGCGCTGTACTGCCGGTCTCGCGCCCTGCTGGAAGCGGAACGCGGCATCGACCAGAGTGCCGGTGCCGCCGTTGAAGGTGCCCGTGCCCATGATCTGCACCTCGCCGCCGATGGCGGTGTCGCTGGCGCCATTGCTGACCAGCGAAATGTCGGTGATGCCCGCCTCGGCCAGCGTCAGGAATTCGCCGGTCTGGAAGATTCCGTCGCCGTTATCCATCCACAGGCCGAACTGGCCGAACTCGGTATCGCCCGCATCAAGCACGTCGCCATAAAGCGCGTGCAGGGTCTGCAGGTCGGTCATCCCCTCGCCGTGGAAGATGAACTCGCCCGCGTCGTCGACCATGCCATTGCCGTTCGCATCGCGCACCAGGATCGCATCCCCCGCGCCGATCCAGGCGGTCTGGTCCAGCACGCCGTCGCCGTTCATGTCGTACATCACGCCGCTGTCGAGCGACTGGAAGTGGAAGCCGTCGCCGTCCATGTCGAGCACGATCGGATCGCCGAACGGGTTGATGTGGAAGTTGGCGATTTCCTTGTCGCCATCCGCGTCGGTCACGGTGATCGAAAGGTCGAGCGAGATCGCCTGTTCGTTGAAGACAGTGCGGATCACACCGATGTCGGTGACCGTGACCACGTCGGCATCGTCGGTCTGCTCGCCGAACGCAATGGAACCGCTGCTGCCGCCATCATCGCCGACCGCGCGATTGAGGTCGATTCCGCTGCCGCTCAGCCCGTTCGTCGACGACATCACCTGTGCGCCGACGATCACGAACCCTTCGCTGCCCTGCAGGTAATCATTGGGTTCGATGATGACGAAGCCGTCATCGCCGTCCAGCGCAGGCGCGCCGAAACCTTCGGGGATGGAGTCGGCCTGGCGATAGATGTCGTCGGCACCGACAACGATTGTGCGCGTCGTCAGGATCGTGCCCGGATTGTTCGGGTCGGCCAGCTGCAGCACGACGACGAAGTCTTCGCCAGCCGCGACATTGTCGAGCGTGAAGGTCAGGCCGGAAACGAAGGATGTGGCCGGGAAGTCGTACTGATAGGGATCCAGCGCGTGGAACCGCAGTTCCAGCACTTCGCCCGCATCGATCGTGTCGCCTTCCACGCCGTAGGCGGTATTATTGGTCGAGATCCAGCTCTGCGCCGCGCCGACCCTTTCGCCCACGCCCAGCACATTGTCGCCGCCCGCGTTCAGCCCGCCCTTGAAGCCCGTGATCTGCACGAAGAACGGATCGCCGGTGCCATCGTCGAGTTCGTTGGTGAGAATGTCCTTGTGTTCGTTTGCCAGACCATAGGCGTCATAGGCAGTGCTCTTTTCCGCGCCGGTGACGGACGTCACGGTCGTGAATTCGAACGGCTCGTTGATGATCAGCTGGTAGTTGTCGCCGTCATAGGAAATCTCACCGCTGTTCGATCCCGCGCGGCCTTCGCTGTCGACATAGTCGAACGCAAATTTCCAGACCCCGTCGACCGGATCATAGGTCGGCTGGTCGATCTGGGTAAGCGCGATGCCGTCGACGCTGCTGGTCGACTTGATCACGAACGCGACCCCGGTGCCCAGCGAACCGCCGAGCGGTCCGTCTGTGCCGAATTCGAAGTCGAGCGTGCCGTTCGCCACCAGTGCGTAATCCGCGGTGCCAGAGAGGTTAAAGGCGGTGTATTTGGTCACCATGCCGACGCTGGGGCCGGCATCTTCGATAGTGAAGCTGTTCTGCCCCAGGTCGACCGAGGCGCTGTCGCTGTCGCCATCCGCATCGGTGATGGTTGCAGTCAGCTTCAGTATGTCGGCGGGCAGCTTGATCGTCTGCGCATCGTCCTGCGCATAGAAGCCGGTCACTGCGTGCCAGATGTTCTCCGAACGAGAGAAGGTCACCTCTCCGCTGCCCGGATCGAGCGAGATGCGGAAATATTCCGTCCCGTTCGCCATGCCGACGACATCGCCTCCGTCCATCGACAGCAGGATCGGATCGCCCTGGCCGATGCCGTCGCCGTCGCCTGCGGTCAGGTCGCTGTTGTCGAGCGCGGACAGGCCGCTGGGCATGCCATCCGCCGACAGGTTCAGCGCATAGCTGGTGGTGTTCGGTCCATCGGCGCTATTGGTAAAGTCGAACTGCGCGGAGAAATCGGCGGTGACCGAATAGATGCCGTCAGCCGCAGGCGGCAGCAGAGATTCGTCGAGGACTACCTCGGGCACGTTGCCGTTCGCCTCGACCAAGGGCACGTCGTCGGTGAAGGTCAGATTGCCGCCAAGATCGATGCTGGCGGTGTCGGCAGCGCTGTCTCCGTCGCCGTCGGTGATGGTCACGGTGTAGTCCGCGCCGATCAGCCCGTCGGCCAGGGTGACCGCATCGCTGCCCGGCGCATGGTCGATGACCTGCGCCTGGCTAAGCGTCAGCGTGCCATCCGCGCCGACCGTCACCGTGAACACGGTATTGCCCGCATCCACGCCGCCTTCGCTGGCGGAGGTCGAACCGGTGACGGTAAGTCCGTCATCGCTGACGAACAGATTGACCGCTTCCCCGCCGCTGGTGAGGCCGCTGGCACTGCCTTCGGCGACCAGCAAGGTCAGCGCATAGCTTTCGCCGATGCTGCCGGATCCGTCCGCGCCGAAATCCGCGCCTCCATAGCCGAACAGCGCAGCTAGGTTCAGGCTGGCCGCATCGCTATCGGGCAGGGCCGCGTCGCTGGTCTGCGCCGATATGCCATCGTCCATGGCGGTGGCTGCGATCGCGGGGCCGTCATCCTCGAACAGCAGGGTCTGGCCGATGTTCAGCGTCGCACCGGCGGTATCGCCGTCGCCATCGGTGATCGAGGCGGTGAGCGTCACGAGCCCTGCCGAAGCCAGCGTTTCCGCCGCGTCGGGCGCCGCTTCCACCGGATCAGCCGGATCGTCATGCGCGATGGCGCGCTGCTGGTCCAGCGTGACGATCCCAGCAGTATCGACGTCGACCGTAAAGGCGACCGCACCCGCTTCTCCGCCGACGCGGCCCACGACCGTGCCATCTTCCAGATAGAGGAGGATCGCCTCGCCCGTCGCCGTGTCGGTCAGGCCGCTGTCCGCGCCCGCTGCCGAAATGCCCAGCGCATAGGCGGTATTGGCCGTCCCGTCCGCGCCTGGCCGAAGGTCGAACGAGCCGGCGAAATCGGCGCTGGCATCGCTGCCCAGCGTGCTGTCGTCCACGACCAGCACCGGAGCGCTGGCTGCCGTCGTTTCGGCGGTTGGCACGTCGTCGGTGATGGTCGCGGTGAAGCTGCCCGTAACCGGCGATCCGTCGCTGTCGGTCACGGTGAAGCCGATGTCGGGGATCGTCACTGCATCCTCGCTGCCGCCGACGGGGTGGTCGACCGGCTGCTGCAGGGTGACTTCATAGTCATAGTTGACGCGGCCATCGGCCCCTTCGGTCGCGCCGGTCAGCGTCACGGTGATCACCGTGGTCGCGCCGCCATCGACGGTGCCGACGATATTGCCGGATGCGTCGAGAGCGAAATCCACCGGCTGTCCGCCCGAACTGATCGAACCGTCCAGCGCATCGACGCCGGTAAATGCAAAGGCACCTTCCGCGTCGGCGGGCGTGTCGAGGCCGAAATCGACGAGGATGCTGCCGGTCGCGCTGGTCATGCCGGTCGAGGGCGTCTCTGCCGGGTCGGTCTGCCCGCTGTCCGCATTGGCCATCGGAAGGCCGTCCTCGTCCACCGTGGCATTGTCGATGCCGACGATGGTGGGCACGGTATCGGGCGCGATGTTCAGCGTGACTGTCGCCGTCGATGTATCTCCGTCCGCATCGGTGATGGTGTAGGTGAAGCTGTCGCCGCCGACTGCGCCGGGATTGGCGGTATAGGTGAAGCTGCCGTCGCCATTATAGCTGACGACGCCCTTGGCCGGGCCGGTAGCCAGCGCGATGCCGTCCGCCATATCGACTCCGTCGGTGCCGGCGCTGTCATTGGCGAAGACGTCGATGGTGATCGGCGCATTGACGACCTGGAAACCGGTATCGTTGGCCGCCACGGGGCCATCGTCCTGGATCACGAAAATGCCGGTGCCAAGATCGATCGCGGCATTGGCGGTGTCGCCATCGGCATCGGTGGCGCTGGCGATCAGAGTGATCGCACCGGCGTCTGCCACCAGGGCCGCGACATCGTCGGGATCGGTTGCGTCGCCATGGCTGACATTGGCGTATTCGGCGGTAAAGGCGAATGTCACCTTTCCTGCCGCATCCACGCCAATCGTGAAATAGTCGGTGCCGCCCGCGGATCCCGTGATGACCCCATCCGCGATGTTCAGCAAGATTTCCGTACCGTCCAGCGTGAACAGGCCCGATCCCACATCGCTGCCCGACAGGGCAAGGGCATAGTCGACATCCCCTGCGCCATCAGCGCCGAATGCGACGTCGAAACTGCCGGAGAAGTCCACGGTCGCGCTGGCGATGCCGTCCGCCGAAAGCGGGGATTCGTCCAGCACGCCAAGCCCGGCTTCCGCTCCGGTCAGGGTCACCGACGGGCTGTCGTCGTTGATGGTGAGCGCGATCGTGCCGGTCACGCTGTCGCCGTCGGCGTCGGTCACCGTCACGGGGATGGGGAGGACCGCGTTATCCTCACCCGCAGCCGGATGTGCGATGGGGGACAGCAGGGTGAATTCATAGCTGCCGGTGGCTACATCGGTGATGACCAGCGTGAACACCGCTTCGCCCGTTACCGCATCCTGGCCGGTCAGCGTATGGGTGGCCGTATCCCACACCGTCTCGACCGGATTGCCGGCGATCGTCGTAAGGCCGGTATCGGCCGAAGGTGCCAGCGCGATGTCGCCAGTACCGTCGCTGCCGAAGTCCAGCCCTTGCAGTGTGCCGCTTGCCGTGGTGGCATCGCCAGGGATGTCGCCCTCACCGCCGGACAGGCCGCCAGGGAGGCCGTCCTCGTCGACTGCGATCGCGGCGGCATCGACGGTCAGCGCAGGCCCACCCTCGGTCAGGGTGACGGTGAACTCGGCCTCGTTCGAGACGCTGCCGTCGCCGTCGGTGATCGTATAGGTGAAGCGCTCCACCACCGTTTCGCCGGGCGCGACATCGATGCCGGGGGTATAGACCAGCTCGCCGTTCACGATGGTGATCGTGCCGCCGCGATCGCCCGTGCCGATGGTGATCGCCGGGACGCCCGGCCCGTCCGCGCCATAATCGTCGTTCGACACGATCTGACCGACCGTGCCGATCACCGTGCCGACTGCCTCGTCGGGCAGGGTGGCCAGATTGCCGTCGTCGACTGCTACCGGAACGTCGTCGATAATGGTGACCACGACATTGCCCGTCGCGGTGCCGCCGCCCGGCGCCAGGATGGTCACGTCGAAATCGACGCTGGTACCGCCGCCATCGGTATTGTCGGTCAGCGTGTAGCTATAGGTTATCGTGCCATTGGTCAGGTCGACATCGACGATCGTCAGGACGCCGGGGCCGATCGGGGTCGGCTGGAACACGATGACGGGCTGGCCGTCCACGATATCGACCGCGGGCACGCCATCGATCAGGATCTGGTCGACACCGTCGGGAGAGCCGAAGCGGATCGTGCCGGTCGACGTCTCGGCATCGGTCTCGTCGAGCGTGCCGGCGGGCTCGAAGCCTTCGTCTCCGTCGCGCGCGGGCAGGCCGCTTTCATCGACCGTGGTATTCGAGTTCGCCTCGATCACCGGGACCGAGCCGGGAGGTGTCGGACCTTGCTGCTCGGGGCGCAGCGGATAGAGACCGACCTCGATGTTCTCCTGCACCGGAAATTGCAGTTCGGTATAGGGAAGCAGGTTCCCGATGTCATAGGCGGGATCGAGCGGGATCACCGGATCGGCGAAATTGCCGCCGGAACTGCGGGTGCCGCCCGCCTCGGGGTCGAGCTGCTCGTCGACGCCGAGATAGTCCTTCCAGTTCTCGTCGGGGATGCGCGTACCCTCGACGACCAGATCGACGTCGTAGATCGCGGCGTCGACGATGACCATCTGCGTGCCGTCGGGCAGGGTGACGATCAGGTTCTCGCCATCGACGCGCAGGTCGTCGAGCGAAGTCCCTTCGGGCAGGACGACGGTGGTGACCTGGTCGGCGTCCGCGATGACGCGGCGCCCGGTGCCGGCGAAAGCCGCCGTGGCCGCCTGCTGGACGAGTGGCGCCGACTGGCCGTTCAGACCGGCATCGCCATTGCCCGTTGCAGCATTGTCGGTTGCAGCGCCGGCAAAGTTCTCGTTCGCACCAAATTCCATCGTTTACGCCCCATTAGATGGAACCCCGGCCTGTACGCCGCGGCCCCGGCAAGCGGTAAGGATGCCGCCTGCGTTACCCCTGTTTTCGCAATGGCTGCAGCCCTTGCGCGATCGAACTTTGGCTTGAGCCGATGCCCTGGCACCATCACTCCGCGACCCATGCCCTTCGGGTTTAATCGCGGCCCTCGCTACGCCTCCGCTCAACACGTTAATGTTGTGACTTAACAACCCAGTAGCAAGCAACCCGTTCCACGTGAGCCAAATTGGGATAAATCGCTGTGCCGCGAACAGCCGACTGGAGCGAAAACCCCTCGATTCCGCCAAATTTACGGGTGCGGCCTTGGTACGGCAAGCGCGACCTGCGGTTAACGGGAATAGTTAATAAACGGGCGTTGCAACGATGCCATGGAAAAGGGGCGGGCGTTAACGACTTCGACTCGTGGCGGGGCACGGAAAACCCCCGCCCGGCACCTGCCGAGCGGGGGTCTTCTTTGCCGCATTGTCAGGGAGGGTCAGGCGCCTGCCGGCGCCGTCGCTTCCTGAAGCGCCTTGATCACCGCTTGCGAAAAGGCCGGAATATCGTCCGGCTTGCGGCTGGTGATGATATTGCCATCGACCACGACTTCCTGGTCCACCACATTGCCGCCTGCATTCTTCAGATCGCTGCGCACCGATGGCCAGCTCGTGATTTTCTTGCCGTCGACCAACCCGGCCTCGATCAACAGCCATGGGGCGTGGCAGATTGCCGCGACCGGCTTTCCGGCCTTGTCGAACTCGCGGATCAAATCGATCGCCTTGTCTTCAAGGCGCAGGCTGTCCGGATTCATCTGTCCGCCCGGCAGCACGATCGCGCCGTAATCATTCGCGCTCACTTCATCGAGCGTGAGGTCCACGTCGACCTTGTCGCCCCAGTCGGTCTTGTCCCAGCCCTTGACTTGGCCGCTTTTGGGGCTGGCGACGATCACTTCATAGCCTGCATCCTGAAGCCGGTCACGCGGGCCGGTCAGTTCGCTCTGTTCAAATCCGTCGGTTGCGAGGATGAGGACTCGTTGAGTCATGTCAGACCTCCTTTTCTGTCTGTTTGAGGGTTTGCTGAATCAACGGATGCGGTCGCCTGTCGTTCCGTCCTTCACACCCGGTTCGTCGCGCCTGCGGAGCGGCTCGCACGGCGATGGCGGGGGATTGCCTCGTGCCCGCGCTTTGCGCTGGCGCGCCCGCTTGCTAGTCCGCTGGTATGGCCGACGAGATTCCCGATACGCTTGAACCCGATCCGTTCGACCGTCTGGTCGATGCGCCCTTCGATGCCGCGCTGTCCGAACGCTATCTCGTCTATGCGCTTTCGACCATCACGGCGCGTTCGCTGCCCGATCTGCGCGATGGGCTGAAGCCGGTGCACCGCCGCCTGCTGTGGGCGATGCGGCAGCTCAAGCTGAACCCGACCGACGCGTTCAAGAAATCCGCCCGCGTGGTCGGCGACGTCATCGGCAAGTATCACCCGCACGGCGATGCATCCGTCTATGACGCCATGGTCCGCCTCGCGCAGGATTTCGCGCTGCGCTATCCGCTGGTGGAGGGGCAGGGCAACTTCGGCAATATCGACGGCGATAATGCCGCCGCCTACCGCTATACCGAGGCGCGGCTGACGCGCACCGCCATGCTGCTGATGCAGGGGCTGGACGAAGGCACGGTCGACTTCATCCCGACCTATAATGGCGAGGAGTCCGAGCCCGACATCTTCCCCGGCATCTTCCCCAACCTGCTGGCCAACGGCGCCAGCGGGATCGCGGTAGGCATGGCGACCAACATTCCCAGCCATAACGTGGCCGAGATCGTCGACGCCGCGCTGAAGCTGATCGACAACCCTCGCGCCGAACATGCCGAGCTGATGGAAGTGTTCCATGGCCCCGACTTCGCCACCGGCGGGCTGGTGGTCGACAGCGCGGAGGCGATCTCGCACGCTTATGAGACGGGGCGCGGCGCGTTCCGCATGCGCGGCCGCTTCCACGCCGCCGAGGCCGCGAGCGAGGCCGACCGCGATGCCGGGATCGAGCGGCTGGGCGGCGGGCAGTGGCAGCTGATCATCAGCGAGATACCCTACCAGGTGCAGAAGGGCCGCCTGATCGAGCAGATCGCCCAGCTGATCGGCGACCGCAAGCTGCCCATCCTGGAAGACGTTCGCGACGAAAGCGACGAACAGATCCGCATCGTGCTGGTCCCGCGCAGCCGCAAGATCGATCCGGAACTGCTCCAGGAAAGCCTCTACAAGCTGACGGATCTGGAAAGCCGGTTCAGCCTGAACCTCAACGTGCTGGACGCGACGCGCACCCCGCAGGTGATGGGGCTGGGAGAGGTGCTGCAGCACTGGATCGCCTCGCAGATCGACATATTGCTGCGGCGGGCCAACCATCGGCTGGACCAGATCGCCCGCCGCCTGGAACTGGTCGAGGGCTATATCATCGCCTTCCTCAACCTCGACCGCGTGATCGAGATCATCCGGACCGAGGACGAGCCCAAGCAGGTCATGATGGCCGAGTTCGAGCTGAACGACCGGCAGGCCGAGGCCATTCTCAACATGCGGCTGCGCAGTCTGCGCAAGCTGGAGGAGATGGAGCTTCGCAAGGAGCACGACACGCTGCTGGCCGAGCGCGAGGACTTGCAGAAGCTGATCGACAGCCCCGCGCGCCAGCGCACGCGGCTGAAGCGCGACCTGACCGCCCTGCGCAAGGAATATGCCGAGGACACGAAGCTGGGGCGCCGCCGCACCACCGTGGCCGAGGCCGAGCCCGCCGTCGAATTCAGCATGGACGCCATGATCGAGAAGGAGCCGGTCACGGTCATCATCTCGGCGCGCGGCTGGGTGCGCGGCATGAAGGGTCATGCCGACCTTGGTCCCGATGGCACGGGCGCCGAGTTCAAGTTCAAGGAAGGCGACGGGCCTGCATTCGCGCTTCATGCGCAGACCACCGACAAGCTGCTGATCGCCAGCGGCGACGGGCGCTTCTATACCCTCGGGTGCGACAAGTTGCCGGGCGGGCGCGGGTTCGGTGAGCCGCTTCGCACCACGCTCGACATCGATTCGGGTCAGCCGATCGTCGCGGTGCTGGTCTATCGCAAGGCCGGGCAGATCCTGCTGGCGAACAGCGTGGGCCGGGGCTTTGCCGCCGAGATGGACGAGCTGCTGGCCGAAACGCGTAAAGGTAGGCAAGTGGTCAATCTGAAGGACAAGGTCACGCTGAAGATCGTGCGCGAGATCGCGCCGGCCGACGACCATGTCGCGGTGGTGGGCGACAATCGCAAGCTGGTGATCTTCAGCCTGGAAGAACTGCCGGTGATGTCGCGCGGGCAGGGGGTGCAGCTGCAGCGCTACCGCGACGGCGGATTGTCCGACGCGATCACGCTGAAGCTGGACGACGGCCTGTCGTGGAAGATGGGCGGCGACACCGGACGGACGCGGACCGAGAGCGACATGTGGCAATGGAAGGTCGCGCGCGGCGCCGCAGGCCGCCTGCCGCCCAACGGCTTTCCGCGCGACAACACCTTTGGCTGAGACGCTTGCCGGTCGCTGCCTATGCGGTTGACACAAGCGACACGTCCTACACGGGCTGTCACCCTGCCGGAACCCGCGCAATTGCTGGCGCCGAGGGCCCGTGGTTGACACCAGCGGGGGCCGGGAAAAATCGACATTGTCAAACAGCCGGATCGCCGTGCGGGGCGAGCGGCGGTGTTACGGCCCTATCCTGAAGTAGGATAATAAAAGATCGATTGCGCGCGAGCGACTTTGAGAAAGCTTTTGCAGTTCGGCCCAACTCTTATTGCAATGGCATCGGTGTTTCAGTGCAGATGGCTGTGCTGTTCGTGGACATGAGTCGGGGGGGAGAAAGCGGTCGTACGCTGCGGCGGAGATCACGTTTTGCTGCACACGGGCGAGCGGAATGCCGAAGGTCTTGCCGAGTGCCTTGAAGATCATGGAGGGGCTCTCCCATCGCGCGGCCCGGTTGCGATCGTATCAGCCGGGGCCGCGATGAAAAGAGGCCCGCGCGCGCTCGCGGCCTGTTTCGCGATTGCGCCTGCCGCCTGCTGGCCATAAGCAGCGGGCACCATGGATATTTCGCCGCTTGCCCGCCCGTTTCCCGAATTGCCCGCCATCGCGGGGGCCGTGCCGCGCATCGCGCGCGCGGGATACAAGAACTGGGGGCGCTGCGACCTGACCTTCGTGACGCTGGATCCGGGCACCTCCGTCGCGGGCGTGTTCACGAAAAACGTGTGCTGTTCGTCCGAGGTCGAGCTGGGCCGCGACCAGGTGACGCTGGGCCGCGCGCGGGCGTTGGTCGTCAATGCAGGCAATTCCAACGCCTTTACCGGCTATCGCGGGCGCGAGGCGGTGGAGACCATCATGGCCGAGGTTGCCGCGCATCTGGACTGCGAGCCGAGCGATGTGTTCGTGTCCTCCACCGGGGTGATCGGCGTGCCGCTGCCGCAGGACAAGGCGCGCGAGGGGCTGGCCCGCGTCTTCGCGGCAGAGCCCTGCAGCTGGCAGCAGGCGGCCGAGACCATCGGCACCACCGACACCTTCACCAAGGGCGCGCATGCCAGTGCCATGGTGGGCGATACGCGGGTGGAGTTCAGCGCGATCATCAAGGGCAGCGGCATGATCGCGCCCGACATGGCGACGATGCTGGGCTATGTCTTCACCGACGCCAATGTCGCGCCCGCCTTCCTGCAGCAATGCCTGTCCGCCGCGAACGAGGCGACGTTCTCGTGCATCACGGTCGATGGCGATACCTCTACCAGCGACACGGTGCTGGCCTTTGCCACCGGCAAGGCAGGCAATGCCGAGATTACCGGGCCCGACAGCCCCGGCGCGGATGCCTTTGCCGCCGCTCTGCATGACGTCTGCCGCCAGCTGGCGCATCTGGTGGTGCGCGACGGCGAAGGTGCGCAGAAATTCATCGAGATCGCGGTGACGGGGGCCAAGTCCGACGACAGCGCGCGGCGCGTGGGCCTTGCCATCGCCAATTCGCCGCTGGTCAAGACCGCCATCGCGGGCGAGGATGCGAACTGGGGCCGCGTCGTCATGGCGGTGGGCAAGGCGGGTGAACCGGCGGACCGCGACCGCCTGTCGATCGGGTTCGGCGGGGTATGGACCGCGCGCGACGGCCAGCCGCTTGCCGATTATGACGAGGCGCCGGTGGCCGCGCATCTGAAGGGACAGGACATCCGCATCGATGTCGACCTGGGACTTGGCGGGGGGCGCGCGACCGTGTGGACCTGCGACCTGACCCATGGATATATCACCATCAACGCGGATTACCGGACATGAACGCTCCCATCCAGGCCGTCGCCGCGCTGATGCGCGAGGTCGCCGAAAAGACCATCCTGCCGCGATACCAGTCGCTGGCCGCAAGCGAGATCGTCGAAAAGGCGCATGACGATGTCGTCACCATCGCCGACCGCGAGAGCGAGGTAATGCTGGCCGAGGGGCTGGCCAGGATCCTGCCCGAGGCTGCCATCGTGGGCGAGGAAGCCGCCCATGCCGACGGCGCGGTGATGGATCTTCGCGGGGCAGATCTGTGCTGGATCGTCGATCCGCTGGACGGCACCAATAATTTCGCGCGCGGCAAGCCGCCCTTCGGCATGATCATCGCGCTGGCCGCGGGCGGCGAGACGCAGGCGGGCTGGCTGTGGGACCCGCTGAACGAGCGGCTGTGCCACGCCGAGATCGGCAAGGGCGCCTTTATCGATGGGACACGCATCACCGCACGCCCGACCGGCGAGGACCGGCCCGTCGCCGCGATCAGCACCGTCTTTTTGAACGAGGAGCAGCGCCGCGAAGTGCAGCGCAATGTCGCGCCGCATTTCCGGCTGGTCGACATCCCGCGCTGCGCCGCCGAGCAATATCCGCGGCTGGCGCTGGGGGTGAACGATGTGTCGGTGTTCAATCGCACGCTGGCATGGGACCATGCGGCGGGCGTGCTGTGGCTGAACGAGGCGGGCGGCAGGGCCGCGCGGCTGGACGGTTCGCCCTATCGGCCGGACCAGGACGGCACCGGCCTGCTCGCAGCGGCGAGCCCGGCCCTGTGGGACAGGCTCGCCGCTTGCATTCCCTGATTACAGTTCGGATTCCAGCCAGCCCTTGAGCTGGCCTTTCGGAGCGGCGCCCAGCTTCTGCGCGACCGCTTCGCCGTTCTTGAACAATACCATCAGCGGAATCGACTGCACGCCGATCTGGCCGGGCACGCCGGTGTTTTCCATGATGTCCATCTTGGCGATGGTGACCTTGTCCGCCAGCTCCTCGCTGATTTCCTCGAGCGCGGGGGCGATCATCTTGCACGGGCCGCACCAGTCGGCCCAGAAATCGACCAGCACGGGCTTGTCGGATTTGAGCACCTGTTCCTCGAAGCTGGCGTCGGTGACGGCGATGGTGGGCATGGGATTCTCCTTGAAGGGGGATGTCTGCAAAAGGTCTTGGCACCATAGATAGGACGGCGGCGGCCAGACGCAAACCGCGCGCGGGGCAATGGTTTCTAGGCCCCCCTTAACGCCGCCTTCTCACGCGCCATCACATCGGCGGGAATCGCGAACAGGCGCGGCGCATGGGTATAGAGCAGCAGCGCCTCGACCTCTCGGCCCGGATGGATCGCCTCCAGCGCGCAGGCATAGGCAGCCATCTGGCGCAGATAGGCGGGCGGGATGGCGGCGAAATCGTCAGGCGGGCGGCGCGCGGTCTTGAAATCGACGATGCGGATAGGGTCGCCTTTCGCCGCGTCGCCCAAGTGCAGCCGGTCGACCGTGCCAGCCACCACGCGCGCGCCGACCGTGGCGGAGAACGACACTTCGGCCAGGGCTTCGGGCGCGAACAGGTCGGCGCATTCCGGGGCCATCAGCACGCGGATCGCGGCCTGCGCCATTTCGGCGCGGGTTTCTTCCGAAAGGTCCGCCGCCTGCCGTTCCAGCCAGCGCATCGCAGCGTCGATGCGGCGTTCGGGCGGCAGTTCGGGCAGGCGTTCCAGCAGCCGGTGGATCAGCACGCCGCGCCGCGCGGCATCGACGCCGATCCCGCCCATCGGCGCATGCGGCGGCTCGGCGGCTTCGTGCGGATCGCCCAAAGACGACGGCGCAAGCGGGCGGGGCGGCGCAGGCTCGGCACCCGCCGGGGCCAGCGCCCAGCCGGGCAGCAGCGCGAAACCGGTCTGCCTTGCGCCCGCGGGCATGCCGGGCGTACGCTCCGCCCCCTGGCCCAATTGCTTCATGCCACCCCAGATCGGATCGGCCAGCCAGTCACCGGCTTCCCCGAACAGGGGAGCAAGCCGCGCATACCAGCTGTTCGCCGGGGGCTCGGTCTTCTTGGCCCGCAGCGCGCCTGCCAGAAACAGCGCTTCCTCCGCCCGCGTCATCGCGACATAGAGCAGCCGCCAGTGCTCCTCGCGCTCTTCCTTTGCGGCGGTTGCCTCTGCCTTGGCGATCGGGCCCAGCTTCTCCGCCTTTTTGAGCGACGGCAGCGGCAGGGTGCGCGGCGCGAAGCCCGGCGCATCGGGCAGCGGTTCGGTCAGTTCCAGCGTGCGTGGGGGCGACAAATCGGGATCGTCCGCCGCATCGGCCAGGATCACGATGGGCGCCTGCAGCCCCTTGGACCCGTGCACCGTCATCACGCGCACCAGCCCGCCCTGCTGGTCCGCCTCGCGCTTCAGCTCGCCGTCGCCCGCCTCGAACCAGCGGATGAAACCGGCAAGACTGGGGGTCTGGCTGGCGCTGAAGGCCATGGCGGCGTTCAGCATCTCGTCAATGGGGTCGTTGACCTCGCCCCCCAGCCGCGCGGCCAGTCTGCGGCGGGCCTGCCAAGGGCCGACCAGCATCCAGTGCAGCAGCGCCTGCGGCGTGTCGTAATCGGCCAGCCGCAAAAGATCGTTGAGCATGGCCAGCGCCTGACGCGGGCGGCTTTCGGTGCTGGCGCGCAGATGGTCGTAGAGCCGCACACCCTTTTCGCGCCAGCCATGTTCCAGCAGCTCTTCCTGCGACCAGCCGAAGATGGGTGAGACCAGCAGGCAGGCGAGCGACAGATCGTCCTCCGGCTGCGCGGCAAAGCGCATCGCCGCCATCAGGTCGCGCACGCCCAGCGGCGCGCCCAGCCGCAGCCGGTCCACGCCCGCGACCGGCACGCCCTTGGCATGCAGCCGTGCGACGATCAGCCCTGCCAGCTCCTTGCGCTTGCGGACGAGGACCATCACGTCGCCGGGTCCGGCCAGCCTCTCGCCGCCCTTTACCAGAGGGAAGCCCGCGTCGATCCAGTGGCGGATCTGGACGGCGATATTCTCGGCCACGCGGCGGTCGGGGCGCGAGAGCCAGCCCTCGGTTCCTTCGTCGGTGTCCTCGTCCTCGCCGCCGGGATCGCCCACCGTGCGCCACAGCACGACCTGTCCGGGGCGCTTTTCGCCCAGATGCACGCCGGGATCGTCGGCGAGGCCCAGCGCTTCCGGCCCGATTTCGGCAATCGCGGCATCGACGAAGTCGAGCACGGGCTGCGCGGTGCGATAGCTGCGGGCAAGGCCGTATTCGCGGAACGGGCGCTGCTCTTTCGCACCGCGCGTGAAGGACAGGTTCTCGATCGCGCCGGCCATGCGGGCCTTGACCCGGTCGCGGGCGCGCTGGAAATTCTCGGGGCTGGTGCCCTGGAAGCGGAAGATCGCCTGCTTGTAGTCGCCCACCACGAACAAGGTGCGCAGGCGGTCGCCGCGCGCGCCTTCGCCGGTGAAGAACTCCTCGGTCAGCGCGTCGATCACGTCCCATTGCGCGCTGTTGGTATCCTGCGCCTCGTCGACGAGGATGTGGTCGAACTGCCGGTCGAGCTTGTAGCGGATCCACGCCGACATGTCGGAGCGTTTGAGCAGCCTTGCGGCCTCGGCGATCTGGTCGTCGAAATCGATCAGCCCGGCGCGCGCCTTGGCCTCGCCCCATTTCAGCGCGAAGGCCCGGCCAAGGGTGAGCGCGGGGGCGAGCCACTGGGCGAGCGCGCCGAGGTTCTTCGCCTCCTCCACCTTGTCGAGGCAAGTGATCGCCCGATACGCGTATTCACCGTAGTCGGGATCGATCTTGGACAGGTTTGCCAGATACTTGGGCTCGCCCTTGTCGTTCATGAGCGCCTTGCGGAGATCGGTACTGGCGGCCAGTCGCGCTGTCCCATCGCCCGCCAGCCACGCTCCGATCGGACCCGCCATCTTGCCCGCGGTCGCCGTGCCCCATGCCAGCAAGGCGTCATGGCATCGCCGAAGCGACTGCGTGTCGAACGCTGCGTCTTCGCATAAGGATGCAACGGTTGCCGGATCGTGATCTGGCTTAAGCCCCAGCAGCCGATAGACGCGCGGCAATAGCGGGGGCTTCCAGCTTCCGGTCCCTTCCCATGCGGCGCGCGCTTCGGCGCAGGCCATCAGGAAGCGTTCTATCGCGCCCTGATCGGCGCGCAGCGACATGGTGGCCAGCGCGTCGGTCAGCGAAGTGTCGCCCCGCTCCTCCGCCGCGATCAGCAATTCCGCCAGCGTGTCGCGCAGCAGCAGTTCGCGGTCGCGGTCCTCCATCGGGCGGGTGCCGGGCACCAGCCCCGCCTCGAGCGGGAAGGCCGACAGCAGCCACTGCGAGAATGCGTGGATCGTCTCGATGCGAAGGCCGCCGCCGGGGCAGTCGAGCACGGCGGCAAAGCGCGTGCGGGCGCGGGCGATGTCGTCGGGGCCGAACTCACCGCCGATCGCCTGCAGGTCGCGGGCCAGTGCAATCTCGTCCGCGCGCACCCAGCTGGCGAGCACGTCGTTGACCCGGTTCGCCATTTCCGCCGCGCCCGCCTTGGTAAAGGTCAGGCATAATATCTGCGACGGTTCGACGTCGCCCTGCAGCAACAGCCGCAGCACGCGGGCGGACAGCACCTGCGTCTTGCCGGTGCCCGCGCTGGCCGAAAGCCAGACGGTATCGGCGGGGTTCACCGCCTCGCGCTGGCTGCCGGCGAGCGGATAGACCTTGGCGGGACCGCTCACTGGTCGCCCCCTTCAGGCCCGCGCCCCTGCCATTCGTCCAGCCGCATCAGCTGGTCGTAATCGTTGTATCCCGGCAGATCGGGATTGAGCCGCGCGGTGAACGGCTCCTCGCCCACGATCCAGCGGTCGAGCGCGTCGTGGAGCAGGTGTTCGCTCTCGCCCAGGAAATCCTCGCGCGGGATGCCGCTTTTCTTGCGGCCTTCGAGGATGGGTTCGTCGCGATAGCCGAACTCGCCCGACTTGCGATTCCGGGCGAGCGACCAGTATTCGAAATGGGTCGGCTCACCGCGCAGCTGGTCGAAGCCCTCATGCGCCGCGATCACGCCCGTCGTGCCAAGTTGCAGCGCGAAACCCGCCGCGACTTCGGAGGCGCGGGGCGGGTGGCCCGTCTTGTAGTCGACGATGGCCAGCTCGCCATTCGGCAGCCGGTCTATGCGGTCGGCGCGGGCGCTGATCTCGACGCCCTTTACCGTGATGCGGCCCTTTTCCTCGACCGCCGCGATCTCGCGCCCCTCGGCGCGCAGGGCCTGCGTTTCGGCATCCAGCCATTCGAGCGCGGCCAGCAGGCGCGGCTGCCACAGCCCGCGCATGAACGGATGGCCGGAGAGTTCGCGCAGCCGCTCCTCGGCCAGCGGGATCAGCGCGCCGGGGGCGGCATCGTGCTTCCAGTACCAGTCCTCGAGGATCGCGTGCACCGCGCTGCCCCGCCAGGCGGGCGTCGGCTCCTCGTCGATGCTTTCCAGCCGCTTCAGCCGCAATATGTGCGAGGCATAGAACTGGTACGGGTCGGATCGCAGCCGGTCCAGGGCGGTTGCGCTGATGTCGACCTTGCGCTGTTCGGCGCTTGGCACCGGCGCGGGCTGGGGGTGCGGATCGGCGGGCTGCGCGAAATCCAGCTGTTCGGCCAGCGCCGGGATCTCGGTCTCCATGTGCCGGTCCAGCAATTCGCCCAGCATCGCGCGCACGCGCAGCACGAAGCGGCTGGCGATGGCGGGGCCGCTGGCGTCCTTGCGCGCGTAGGACAGCACCACTTCGGGCGCGCCCAGCGCTGCGGCAAGGTCGTGCGCCGACAGGCCGATGCGGAAATCGCCGCCCGGCACGCCCAGCGCGCGCATCACGGCGGGCGCGACCAGCGGGTCGCGGGCAGGGGGCTGGGGCCAGCTGTTCTCGGTCAATCCGCCGCAGATGACGAGGTCGGCGCGGCTCATCCGCGCCTCGATCAGGCCATAGATCGCGATGCGCGGGTGCCCGCCATAGGGCGGCCGGACCGAGATCGTGTCGATCGCATCGCGCAGCACCAGCGGCACCTCGGCGGGGGCGAGCGCGGTCGGCACCTCGCGGGCGCCTTCGCGCAATGTCTCCATCGCGGCGGAGAGAGCGCGGCCGTCCGCCTCGGCCCAGATGCGGGTTTCGCACAGCGCCTCGCCCGCCGCCGCGATGGCGGAGAGCGCCTCGGCCATGTCGACGGTTTCGTGTTCGCCCAGCGCCACCAGCGGTTCGACGATGGGTTCGACCTGCGTTTCCCACCAGTCGAGCAGGGTGGTGCTGCCCCGTTCCTTCGCATGGCTCTTCAGCATGGCGCGGATCGGTTCCAGCCCGACATCGATGCGCGGACCGCGCAGCAGCTTTTCGAACCGGCGCAGGCGGCGCAGCCATGCGGCGCGCGCGTCCCCCGTGCCGCCCGCCAGCGGATGCGACAGCGCGGCGACCAGCGGCACCGGCGCGGCGCGGGCAGCCAGGATTTCCGCAAGCAGCAGCGCCATGCGGCCCGCCGTGGTGTGCGGCATCGGGCGGCCCGCCGAATCGTCGGCCTGGATGTTCCAGCGCTTGAGATGCGCGATCACGCGCCCCGCCAGCCCGCGATCCGGCGTCACCAGCGCGACGCGGCGTTCGGGCACCTCCAGCGCCTCGCGGATCAGCAGGGCGATGGCCTGCGCCTCGTGCTCCGGCCTTGCGGTTTCCATCAGGCGCACGCCCGACAGGCGGCGGCGTTCGGGCGGCAGATCGACCCAGCTCGCGCTTTCCCTGGGCGGCAGGAACAGGCTGGACAAGGCGCGGCTACGCTCGGGCGGCGCGGCGGAGGCGCCCCGGCGGTGCCAGGGGCGCACCTCGCCCCGCGCGACACCCATGCGGTTCAGCAGCAGCTTCAGATGATATTGCGGATGCGTCACCGCGTCGCTGGGCCCCAGCGGCGCGTCGCCCGGTTCGGCCCCGATGCCTGCGCGGCCCAGCGAATCCCAGACCTCGTCTTCCAGCGAGAGGTCGAGGTCGGGCAGCACCACCGCCCCTTTCGGCAGGCCGGCGATCGCGCGCAGCAGGCCGGCGATGGCGGGGCTGGCGCTGGTGATGCCCGCCGCGACGATCGGCATTGGCGGCGGGTCCTCGCGCCAGCGGCGGGCCGCGTGGTCGAACAGCGCATTGCGCCGCGCGGGCACGTCGGTCTCGCCGCGCTGCTGCAATTCGGCCAGCCACATCGCCTGCACCGTGGCGAACAGATGCAGGTTCTGCTTCCAGTGCTCCGACAGCTCGCCCACGATGTCGAGCACGCGTTCACCCAGCAGTTCCTCGGGCCCGATGCCTTCGACCAGCAGCCGGTCCATCGCGCGCCCGATCTCGCGCGCCTGCCGCAGCAGGGCCGAGGCGACGGGGATCTGCATGCCCGCGCGCTCCATCGCCTGTTTCAGCAATTGCGCCAGCCGCAGCCAGCGCCGCGTGGGATCGGCGGCGGGCGGGATGTCCGCGCCTTCCCCTATCGGATCGAGCAGCGGCCCCAAAGTCTCGTCCAGCTCGATATCGCCGATAACCGCCATGCGCGGCAGCAGCAGGCCCCCCGATATCTCTGGCCTGCTATCCTCGCCCATCAGGCGGGTGAACGCCTCGGTCATGGTGCGGATCGCGCGGCGGCCGGGCAGAAGCAATGTCAGCCGCGCGAGGCCATAGCCATCCTCGTGGTAACGCGGCACCAGACCCGCCGCCAGCGCATCGGCAAAGCCGCGATGGGCAGCGATGGAGTAGATCGAGAGTTGCTGCGAGGCCACGCTTACAGCACGTCGGCGAACAGGGCCTCGGCCGGCGCGATATGCTGGGGTTCGCCGATCTCGATCCAGTCGCCCTGGTGCACGACGCCGTAAAGCCGCCCTTCCTCGATCGCGCGGTTCCAGAACACATTGGTCGAGAATTTCGCCTCGTCCGGCGGATCGCGCAGCAGCGATTTGGCGATCAGCTGGATGCCGGTGAACACATAGGGCGCGACCCGGCCCGACTTGCGGCGCGTGATCCGGCCATAAGGGTCGAGGTGGAAGTCGCCCTTGCCGCAATAATTATGCGCGCGCTTGTGCGGCACCATCAGCAGCAGCGCGTCCATCCTGTCCGCATCCCACGCGCCCGAAAGCTCGTGGAACACGTCGACCGGCCCGTCGAGCCACATCGCATCGGAATTGAGGCAGAAGAACGGGTCCGCGTCGATCAGCGGCCATGCGCGCACCAGCCCGCCGCCGGTTTCCAGCAATTGATCGCGCTCGTCCGAGATGGTGATCTGCGGGGCGCTGCGCAGTTTCATGTGCCCTTCGATATGATCGGGCAGGTAATGCACATTGACGACCGCGCGCGCGATCCCCGCATCGGCGATCTTGTCGAGCGCATGGTCGAGCAGCGGCTTGCCCGCCACGCGGACCATCGGCTTGGGCCGGCTGGTGGTGAGCGGGCGCATGCGCTTGCCCAGCCCCGCGGCCATGACCATCGCGACATCGCTGGCAAGCGGCGGGCAGGTGAGGGCCATCAGCCTTACGCCTCGCCCGTCGCGCCGCTGGCGGCCCGCAGTTCGCCGGGGATGTTCGCGTCCATCCAGCGCGCCACGGGCTCCAGCGCGGGATGGGCAAGGTCGCGTTCGAGCAGATCCCACACGCGCGGGATCAGGCCGAGGTAATGGTGCTTGCCGTCGCGGCGCGACAGGCGCACGAAAATGCCCACGATCTTGGCGTTCCGCTGCGCGCCCAGGATCGCGTAATCCGACAGGAAATCCTCACCCGCGCCGGTGCGCGCACGGTAATGGTCCAGCATCGCGGCCTCAAGCTCGGGCGCGACGTCGCGGCGCGCATCCTGCAGCAGCGAGACGAGGTCGTAGGCCGGATGCCCGACCAGCGCGTCCTGAAAATCCAGCAGGCCCTGTTCGTGGACCGAGTCCAGCAGCATCACGTTCTCGGCATGATAGTCGCGCAGCACGGTGACGCCTCCGCCGGGCAGCTTCGCCTGCGTGTCGAGCACGGGCGCCAGCACTTCGCGCCACGCCGCCTCGAACCCGTCGTCGTCGACCGCCAGCCCGTGCGCGACGCAGAACCATTCGGTGAACAGCTTCGCCTCGCGCAGATAGGTGTTGAGGTCGTAGGGATCGAAAGGACCGGCGGGCGCATCCGCCAGCCGGGCCAACACGTCGACCGCGGCGGCATAGACGTCATGCTCGTCCTGCGCCGCCCGGTCCAAGTGGTCGCGCATGCGGCGGTGGCCGAAATCCTCCAGCAGGACCAGGCCCTGCCCGGCGTCCTCGGCCAGGATCGCGGGGGCGCGAAAGCCGTGGTCGGCCAGGTAATGCGCGGCCTTCAGGAACGGACCCGGATCCTCGTGCGGCGGGGGCGCGTCCATCAGCATCGCGCTTTCGCCTTTCCCGCTTCCTGACGAACGCACCACGCGGAAATAGCGGCGGAACGAGGCATCGCCCGGCAGCGCGTGGATGTCCCCGTCGCCCCAGCCGGCCGCGTCGAGGAACGCGCGGGCATGGGGAGGGAAGGGACGGGATGCGGAAGCGGGCGTGTTCATCCCCAGCGCTCTAGCCAATCGTGCCCCGCGCGGGCAATGGCGATCCGGCAGTCACCCGATGTTTCGATGTGGATTGCGAGACAGGCGGGGTCATGCGCGAAGCCGCCCGCCATTTCCGGCCACTCGGCGATCAGCGCGGCGTCCTGCAGATAATCGTCGAGGCCCAGCTCTTCCGCCTCTGCCGGATCCTCCAGCCGGTAGAAATCGGCATGCACCAAAGGCAGCGCCACGCCGGACCCATCGGGGGCCGGATCATATGTCTGGATGATCGCGAAGGTCGGGCTGGGCACTTCGCCTGCATGCCCCAGCGCGGCGATGATCGCGCGGGCCAGAGTGGTCTTGCCCGCGCCCAGCCCGCCGCTCAGCGCGACGACATCGCCCGCGCGCAGCAGCCCCGCGATTCGCGTGCCCAGCGCCTGCGTCGCGGCAAGGTCGGGCAAGGGATGGCGGGTCTCGCTGCTCATCGCCGGGCCTCAGGGCAGCACGACGGTCACGACCACGCGCCCGCGCGCATCCTGCGCATGGTCGAGCGAACCCTTGTGCGCCTCGATCAGCTCGCGCGCCAGCGGCAGGTTCAGCCCCGCGCTGGTGTCGGCGCTGCCCGACACGCCTTCCTGCGCGTTGTCGTGGGTTATGGTGATCGCCACCCCGTCGCGGCGGCGGCGCAGGTCCATGTTGATCCGCCCCCCGCGCGGCGAGGAGGCGATGGCATTGTCGATCAGATTGCCGATCGCGCGGGCCAGTTGCCGCTCGTCCCCGCTGACCAGTCCGGACGTGCGGTCGCCGCGCAGGTTGAAGGTGATGTCCGCCTGCTCGATCGCCTGCGAGCGGTCCTGCACCAGCCCGGTGACCAGCGGCATCAGCTCGACGTCCTCCTCGGCCATCGGCATCAGCCCCGCCTCGCTCTGCGTCAGGTCGAGCACCGCCTCGATCTGCTGCGACAGGCGCGCGGTGGAATCGAGGATCGCGGTGACATATTCGCGGCCCGTCTCCGTCATCTCGCCCGCCACGCCGGCGCGCAGCATCTCGGCAAAGCCGGTGATCGAGGTGAGCGGGGTGCGGAACTCGTAGCTCATGTTGGCAAGGAAGCGGGTCTTGACCGCATCGGCCTCGACCAGCGCCTCGTTGCGCTCGATCAGCGCGGCCTCGGCCTTTTGCGCGTCGGTGATGTCGAGGCTGGTCAGCATGCCGTTGCCGTCGGGCAGCGGCACGCCCGCCAGCGCCAGCGTGCGCCCGTCGGCCAGCGTGACCCTGCCGGTGGTCTGCTCGCGCTGCAGGGTCGCCGCCTCGACCAGCAGGCGGATGCGGCGGGTGTCGGCGCGGTCGCGCAGCAGCGGGGCCATGCCTTCCAGCAGCGCGTCGATATGCGGGTGGCCCGCCAGCACTTCCTCGCGCAGGTTCCATTCGGCGGCGAAGCGGCGGTTCCAGATCTGCAGCCGCCCGTCAGGGGCCAGCACCACCAGCCCCTCGAACAGATTGTCGAAGGTCGCGGTGCGGGTCCGCAGCAGCGTGTCGCGCGCGCTGGCCAGCTTCAGCTGCTCGGTCCGGTCCTCGAAGATCATGACCAGCCCGCCGTCGGGCATGGGCTGGGCGACGACGCGCAGATGGGTGCCGTCGGCCAGCACCCATTCCTCGTCCTTGACGTCGTTGGCGGTGAACCAGCCCTCGCGCTCGGCGCGCCAGGCGGGAAAGTCGCGCACCTCGGGCAGGCGGCCGGCATTGCGCATCATGTCGAAGATGCGGCCCACGGGCAGCGCTTCCTGGCCGATATTGGGGGGCAGGCGGAAGATGCGCTGCATCGGCAGGTTGGTAAAGACCAGCTGGCGGGCATGGTCGAACTGGGCGACGCCGCTGCTCATCTGGTCGAGCAATGCGCGCTGCGCGTTGCGGAACGCGCGATATTCGCGCTCCAGCAGCTGCAGGTCCTCGACATCGACGGCATAGCCCGCGACGCCTTCGTTCCCCACCGGCAGGTCGGACACGCGAAAGGCGCGGCGCTCGCCGTCGATGGTGATCATGGCCTGCCGCTCGACCGCCTGCTGCGAGGCCTTGGCCTGCTCGGCCACTTCGGTCGCGGTCATGCCGCCGACCGTCTCGACCAGCTCGATCCCGCCCGACACGACATCCTCGGCGCTGTCGGCGCCGACCGCGGCGACATAGGCCGAATTGACCAGCCGCAGCCGCCCGTCGGTATCGCGGAACCACATCGGCACGGGCGCCGCCTCGATCAGGCCGACCAGCGCGTGGAAATCGTGGCGCGACCGCTCGGCCTCGGCCGACAGGCGGGCGATCTCCTCGGCGCTGTCGCTGGCGTCGGATACCCACAGCATGACGGCGCCGCCGCCCGCGACCTGTGGGTCGGCCAGATGCCCGATCACCGACAGCGCGTGATTGGCGCCGCCGGGATGCAGCATCATGCGCAGCGGCGCGGCGGACGAGCGGGTCTTCTCAACCGCGTCCCACAGCGCCTCGGCCTCCTCGACCGGCAGGCCCGATTCGGGGCCAGCCAACCCGTGAAGATGCTGCGGCAGGCTCGAGCAGCCGAACCACGCCGCCAGCCGCTCCGACGCCTCGATCCTGCCGTTGGAGCGGACCAGCAGGGGAAGGGCGGGCGATTCGTCGATCATGCGCGACAGGCGCAGATTGGCGCGGCGGTCGCGGCGCGCGCGGCGCAGCTTGCGGCGCGACACGACCAGCGCCAGGCCCGCCGCCGCGGTCCACGCCGCCAGCAGCAGCCCGATCAGCAGCAGGGCAGGCAGCCCCAGCGTAAACCCCTCTGCGGCGGTGCTTGAATCCATGCAGCAGCGCTAGGCGAGAGAAGGCGCAAGGGCAATCGCCTTGAGGGAGCGCGTGCGCGGCGGCGCGGCGCGTCGGGGCAGGGCGGCAGGGCGGCGCGTCGGGGCAGGGCGGCGGCGCGGCGCGGCGCGGCGCGGCAGGGCGGCGCGGCGGGGCGGGGCACGCGGAAGGCTGGCGGTTCGAAGCGCGGCTGCGGCCGATCCGCAATGCAACTATCTGGAAGGTTACGGACACTTGATCTTGCTGGTCCAGTTCAACACAGGAAGGCCGACGGGAGATGGATCGTGGCTGCTGCCCGCCGACCGGGAAGCCACCCGCAAACCGCCGTTCGACGGACCCCGCCGGGGCCGATCGGCTGGTCGCACCAGCCGCGCCCGGCATGGCCATCGGCCTCGCCCTGATGGCGCCCGCCTGCCTGACGCTGCTGCGCGGCGCGCGCGCTGCCCGCTGCCGTTCGCAGGCGCGGGCCTATATGTAGATGGTCTGTTCGGACCGCGCCCAGCCGCTGCCGAACCCGCGACTCCGCGATCGGGCAAGCGTCCCGCTGGTCGCCCGAGGCGAAACGCTGGCCTGATCTGGGCCTGATGCCAGATCGTTCCCGGCAAGACCGGTGAAGCCCTTGGAAATCGGGATTAGCCGCCGGCGTCTGCCTGGCGCATTCGGCTAGGATTTTGCTTTCTGTTGAATTGTCTCGCCGCGGGACAGTATCATCGCCGCAGCTCGCCTTCGCGTGGCCGCTTCGCGTCCATGTCGTGCGGGTTCGACTGATCGATTGTCACGGCGCCCCAGGCGCTTACACACGAGGCGGAACCGCATGAACATGATGAGCAGAAAGACGCCCGTACGCGGACGACAGAAGATCCGCGCGGCACGCCCCATGCGGGTCGGCATCCTGACCCTGCCGCTGCATATCAATTACGGCGGCATCATCCAGGCCGCCGCGCTCTATCGCATGATCGAGGATATGGGCCACCAGCCCGTCTTCCTCGACAAGAAGCCCAAGAGGTCGCTGCCGCACCGGCTGACCAAGCGGCTGCTGGCGTCGATCCCCGGCCAGAACATCGGCAATGTGCGCGAGGCGGTGCGCAACATGAACGTGCACAAGCCCTTCGTGCGCCGCTTCCTTCCCAATGCCACCCGCCCGCTTCTGACCGGCACCGACCTTTCGGCCGCGGTCAAGCGGCGCAAGCTGGACGCTGTGGTGGTGGGCAGCGACCAGGTATGGCGCCCGCATTACCACCAGGACGACCAGGCGCTGGTCTATTTCCTCGACTTCGTCGAGCCCGAGGTGACCGCGCGCATCGCCTATGCCGCCTCGTTCGGGAAGCCGACGTGGGAGTATGAGGACATCGCCAAGCCCGCGGGCGAGCTGCTGAACGATTTCGCCCATGTCTCGGTACGCGAGAATTCCGCCGTCGACATCTGCGCCGAGGCGTTCGGCGTCGCTGATTGCGAGGTCGTGCTGGACCCGACGCTGGCCGTCGACCCCGCGTTCTACGAGGAAGTCGCCGCCGAAGCGTCGGACCTTGACTGCAAGGACGGCGAGTTCGTGTTCGAATATGTGCTGGACCGCGACAGGATCGAGCCGGGCATCGCCGGGCGGCTGGCGGACAACATGCCCGACCTGTCGCATGCCCGCGCGATCCACCCCGAACTGCCCGGCGACGCCGATACGCTGCCCGACTGGATGGCGCATTTCCGACATGCCGGCTGCGTGCTGACCGACAGCTTCCACGGCACGGTGTTCTGCATCCTGAACCGCCGCAATTTCATCACCATCGTCAACCCCAAGCGCGGGGCCGACCGGTTCCATACGCTGCTGGGCGCGCTGGGCCTGGAAGGGCGGATGGTGAAGCAGCTGGACGATGCGACCGCGCGGCGCCTGCTGGCGCAGCCGATCGATTACGATGCGGTCCATGCGCGGCTGAACCTGCTGCGCCGCAGTTCGCGCGATTTCCTTCAGGGCGCGCTGGACGCCGCCTGAACCCTGTCAATTCTTGATGGCCGCGCCCGGCTGCCGCCTGGCAACCGGGCGCGCGCCGATCAATAGCGGTAATGTTCGGGCTTGAACGGCCCTTCGACCGGCACGCCGATGTAATCGGCCTGGCGCTTCGACAGCGTCGTCAGCTTCACGCCCAGCTTGTCGAGGTGCAGCGCGGCGACCTTCTCGTCCAGGTGCTTGGGCAGGATGTGGACGGCGTTGTCGTACTGGTCGGCCTTGGTGAACAGCTCGATCTGCGCCAGCGTCTGGTTGGTGAAGCTGGACGACATGACGAAGCTGGGGTGGCCCGTGGCGCAGCCCAGGTTCACCAGCCGGCCCTTGGCCAGCACGATGATCTGCTTGCCGTCCGGGAAAGTGACCAGGTCGGTGCCCGGCTTCACTTCCTTCCACTCGTAATTGTCGAGCGCGCTGATCTGGATCTCGCTATCGAAGTGGCCGATGTTGCACACGATCGCCATGTTCTTCATGGCTTCCATGTGCGCGCCGGTGATCACGCCTTCGTTGCCGGTGGCGGTCACGAAGATGTCGCAGCGCTTCACCGCCTCGTCCATGGTGACGACTTCATAGCCTTCCATCGCGGCCTGCAGCGCGCAGATCGGATCGATCTCGGTCACCAGCACGCGCGCGCCGCCGTTGCGCAGCGAATCCGCGCTGCCCTTGCCGACGTCGCCAAAGCCCGCGACGCACGCGACCTTGCCGGCCAGCATCACGTCGGTTGCGCGGCGGATCGCGTCGACCAGCGATTCCTTGCAGCCATAGAGATTGTCGAACTTCGACTTCGTCACGCTGTCGTTCACATTGATCGCGGGGAAGGGCAGCTTGCCCGCCTTGGCGATGTGATACAGGCGGTGGACGCCGGTGGTCGTCTCTTCCGACACGCCCTTGATGGCCTTGACCGTCTCGGTCAGATAGCCGGGCTTCTTCGCGATGAACGCCTTCAGCGCGCGCTGCATCTCGATCTCTTCGGCGTTCTCGGGATCGGGCATGGTCTCGCCCGCTTCCATCCGCGCGCCCCACAGCGCGAACATGGTGGCATCGCCGCCATCGTCGAGGATCATGTTGCAGGTTTCACCATTGCCCGCATCCCAGTCGAAGATGCGGCCGACATAGTCCCAGTAATCGGCCAGGCTCTCGCCCTTGACCGCGAACACGGGAATGCCCTGCTCCGCAATGGCGGCGGCGGCGTGGTCCTGCGTCGAATAGATGTTGCAGGTCGCCCAGCGAACCTCTGCGCCCAGCGCGGTCAGCGTCTCGATCAGCACGGCGGTCTGGATCGTCATGTGCAGCGATCCGGTGATGCGCGCGCCCTTCAGCGGCTGCGACGCGCCATATTCCTCGCGCAGGGCCATCAGGCCTGGCATCTCGGTTTCGGCGATGGCGATCTCGTCCCGGCCATATTCGGCCAGCGAGAGATCGGCGATGACATAATCCTTTTCAGCGACACTGGCCACGGCGGGTGCTCCTGCTATTCGGCTTGGGTTCTTCAAACGGGTCGGCGGGCGCGAAGCCGCGCCTTTGCTGCGCCCGCTCTACAGGCCCAGCCGCGCCAGGGCAAATATAAAGCTTTCTTTATATCGCCTGCGCCCGCTGCCTCTTGCAGGGACAGCAAACAGCTCGCACGACAAGAGGCCGGAGGTCCCCACCCCCGGCCTCTTTCGCGGAAAGGCGCCGAATGGCTGGCCCCTTTCCTCGCGCGCCCCGCCATGCGGGGAATTCCGGAAAATCGCGTGTCAGTCGACCATGGCGAATTGCGCGGGCCGGGCGGGCGACAGCAGGTGCTGTGCGGCCAGAACCACCTCGGCCTCGCCGCCATTGTCGGCCAGGTCGCGGGTCACCGCCTTCAGTTGGTCGCATTGCAGCCAGGGGTGGCCCAGCCCGTACCGGTTCGCCATGCCGGTGCTGATCTTGTCCATCTCGCGCCGGGCGCCGCGTTCGCCAAGGCGGGCGTGGCCCTGCTTCAGCGTCTGGTAGGCGGCCTTCATCATCACCACCCGTTTGGCGGCGAAATCCTTGTAGTCGGCCTGGAAATCGTCGGCGCCCTTGCGGCAGCGCAGCGATGTCACCATCAGCATGATGTCCAGCTTGCGCAGGTTCTCGGCCTGCGCGATGTCGGCCGGCGTGGCTGCCAGTGCCGGTGCCGGCATGGCCGCCAGCATCGCGCTTGCCGCCGCGGCCGCGGCGAATGTCCTGAAAGTCCCCATTTCGCGTATCCCCGTTTGCCCGGGCCGCCCCTTGGCCCTAGGCGCAGGATCGCGCGATTCCTTTACCGGATATTGAAGCTCCGCGGTAAATCGATCTTTACCATCGCCAGTCGCCCCGCCAGCGCCTTGCACCTTGGGCGGCAGCACCTATGTCTCGCCCTGACGCGCGGAAATGGCGCGGACACGGGAAAGAAGGACACACCACCATGACCATCAAGCAGGGCGACAAGCTGCCCGACGTGACGCTGACCAAGACCACCCCCGACGGCCCGGAAAAGGTCCAGTCCGCCGATTATTTCGCCGGCAAGAAGATCGCCCTGTTCTCGGTTCCCGGCGCGTTCACGCCGACCTGTTCGGCCAAGCACCTGCCGGGCTTCGTCGACAAGGCGGACGAGCTGAAGTCGAAGGGCGTGGACGAGATCGCCTGCACCGCGGTCAACGATCCGTTCGTGATGCAGGCGTGGTGCGACCGCGACGGCAGCGAGTCGATCACCATGCTGGCCGACGGCAATGCCGATTTCGCCGAGGCGCTGGGCCTGACGATGGACGGTTCGGGCTTCGGCCTGGGCAAGCGCGGCCAGCGCTGGTCGATGATCGTGGACGACGGCACCGTCACCGAACTGAACGTCGAGGATCCCGGCGCGTTCGAGAAGTCGAGCGCCGAGCACATGCTGGGCCAGCTCTGACCGGGCCTTGAGCAGTATTGAAGCGCGAAGGGGCGGCCGGTCATCCGGTCGCCCCTTTTCGCGTCCGGTCCGGGCCGAAAAGACGGGACGCGGATCGTCCCGCCGCATAAAAATGACGATTGGCGGGAAACCGTCATCGCCCATTCGCATTTCTGTGGAACATGCCGTAGCAACATAGCGCCTTGCGGAGGTCCGGTCAGAAGCCATGCGATCCGTGTTGTCGTCCGAATGCCGTCTCCCTTTCCTGCTTGTCGCGGGCCCTTGCGGCATGATCGCGCTGGCGGTGCCCGCCGCTGCACAGGATCTGGTCGCGCCGCACCAGCCGCGCCCGCATCAGGGAATGCTCGCTCTCGATTTCGACCTGGTCCCCCTCGATCCGCGCGCGGTGCTTGCCCTGGCAGAAGCGGAGGAGGTCGCGGAGAGCGAGGATGAAGAGGAAGGCGCGCTGGACGAGCCGGAGATGCCGATCCGCCCGTGGGACGATGAAGGGCTGAAGCGCGAATGGTCGATCATCCCGATCGACGACGGCCCCGCGCTGGAAGTGGCCGCACTGGGCGGCGGGCGCAAGAAATCGGGCAAGCTGGCCCATGTGCGGGTCAGCTGGGCGTTCTAGGCGGCCCAGCCAACCCCATCTGCGCCGACCCCATCTGCGCCGACCCGATCTGCGACAGCCGTCAGCTACCCCGCCTGGGCAGCCATTCTTCCAGCCATTTGATCGAATAATCGCCGTTCAGGAAATCGTCCTGGCGGATCAGTTCCTCGTGAAGCGGGATCGAGGTCTTGACCCCCTCGATCACCATTTCCTCCAGCGCGCGCTTCAGCCGCATGATGCAGCCTTCGCGCGTGCGGCCATAGACGATCAGCTTGGCGATCATCGAATCGTAATAGGGCGGGATGCGATAGCCCGCATAGATCCCGCTATCGACGCGCACATGCATGCCGCCCGCCGCGTGATAGCTGGTGACCATCCCCGGCGAGGGGGTGAAGTTGAACGGATCCTCGGCATTGATGCGGCATTCGATCGCATGGCCGGTGAATTCCACGTCTGCCTGTTTCACCGACAGCGGCTTGCCGGCCGCGATGCGGATCTGCTCGCGTACCAGGTCGAGGCCGGTGATCGCTTCGGTCACCGGATGCTCCACCTGCAGGCGGGTGTTCATCTCGATGAAATAGAACTTGCCGTTCTCCCACAGGAACTCGATCGTGCCCGCGCCGCGATAGCCCATGTCGGCCATGGCCTTGGCGCAGACGCCGCCCATGCGGTCGCGCTCTTCGGAGCTGATGACGGGCGAGGGGGCTTCCTCCAACACCTTCTGGTGGCGGCGCTGCAGCGAACAGTCGCGCTCGCCCAGATGAATCGCCTGGCCCTTGCCGTCGCCGAACACCTGGAATTCGATGTGGCGCGGATTGCCGAGATATTTCTCGATATAGACGGTGTCGTCGCCGAACGCGGACTTGGCTTCCGAGCGCGCCGCGCTCATCAGCGCGGGCAATTCGGCGGCGTTGTTCACCACCTTCATGCCGCGCCCGCCGCCGCCGCTGGCTGCCTTGACCAGCACCGGATAGCCGATCTCCTCGGCCAGCTTCAGCGCCTCGTCGGCGGATTCGACCGCGCCCGCGCTGCCCGGAACCAGCGGCAGGCCCAGCGCACCCGCGGTGCGCTTGGCCTCGACCTTGTCGCCCATGGTGCGGATATGCTCGGGCTTGGGACCGATCCACTTGATGTCATGCGCCTCGACGATTTCGGCGAAGCGGGCGTTTTCGGACAGGAAGCCGTAACCGGGATGGATCGCATCCGCGCCGGAAATCTCCGCCGCCGAGATGATAGCCGCGATGTTGAGATAGCTTTCGCTGGCAGGCGCAGGGCCGATGCAGACCGAATGGTCGGCAAGGCGGACATGCATCGCATCGGCATCGGCGGTGGAATGCACCGCGACGGTCTCGATGCCCATTTCATGCGCGGCGCGGTGGACGCGAAGCGCGATCTCGCCCCGGTTCGCTATCAGGATACGCTTGATGGCCATGGTCAGCGGCTCGCCGTCACTCGATCACGACAAGCGGCTGGTCGAATTCGACCGGGTCCGCATTGCCGACCATGATGGCGGAAACCGTGCCCGCGCGCGGCGCCTGGATGGCGTTCATCACCTTCATCGCCTCGACGATGACCAGCGTGTCGCCGGCGCTGACCTGCTGGCCCACCTTGATGAAATCGGGCGCGCCGGGTTCGGGCGCCAGATAGACGGTGCCGACCATCGGGCTCTTCACCGCGTCGCCATTGGCGGCAGAGGGCGCCGACGCGCCGGCATCCGACGCGGCGGGACCCTGCGCGGGCATGCCTGCCGGATGCGCTTGTGCCTGCATCGCCGGGGCGGGCGCGGCATAGGATGCCACGCTTGCCGCGCGCGATACGCGGATCTTGCGGTCGCCGTCCTCGACCTCGATCTCGGTCAGGCCGGTTTCGCCCAGCAGTTCGGCCAGTTCGCGCACCAGCGCGCTATCGACATTCATTCCCGTATTCTTACGGCCGGGAGCGGATTTTTCGTCGCCCATCCATACCCTCGCTTGAGGTTGCACAATGGGTGCGGCCTATGCGCTTGTGCTTGGCAGAGGGCAAGGGGGGCAAGGTTCTTTCTGGGAAAAGCAGGGGCCTTTAGGGGAAGAGCGGGGGCGTTTGGCCAGAAAAGCAGCGGGCTTTACGCGATAACAGGGCGCTTCGGTGGTAAAGAAGGCCCCCCGGCCCGGCCCGTACCCCGCGCCGGGGCGGCGGGCCCGGAAGCGCCGCGCACCCTAGCGCTCGACGCCCTTCACCTTCCCCCACTGGCGCGCGGCGGTATAGCCCAGATAGCCGGTGCCGAAGAGCGCATAGAGCGGTTCGGGCAATGCGCTGAGATAGCCGGTCATGCCGCGCCCGATCGCCTCGGCCGCTTCGGGGCGAAAGGCCGCGACCACCCCCATCGGGATCGCGAACAGGATCAGCGTGTACATCACATACAGGAAGCCCGGCCGCGCACGGCTGGTCCACGGGTCCGACGATTGCGCCTCGGCGACGATGGCGGTCAGGCGCGCCTCGATCGTCCTGAGCTCCTGGCTGTTTTCCAGTTGCAGCAGTTCCAGCTTGGCCCGCTCGCGCGCTTCCTTGTCGGGGGATGACGCGGTCGATGATCTTGGCAATGGGAACGATAAGCGATTCGATAAGCGGCATGGCAGGATCCTGACGACAAGGGTTGGCCCCGCCCCTGTGCCCTGCCGGCGCGATGTAGGAAAATAAAAGAACCGATATGGTTCGTTATTGCCAGGGATCATCATGGAGATACGCACGCTGACCGGACAGGACCTGCTTCAGGCGATCGATGCGCTGGCCGACTTGCGGATCGCGGTGTTCGCCGAATATCCCTATCTCTACGAAGGCAGCGCCGCATACGAGGGTGCGTATGTCCGCGAATTCGTCGCCGAGCCGGGCAGCGTGCTGGTCGCCGCGCTCGACGGGGACCGGATCGTGGGCGCTGCCACCGCCTCTCCGATGGCATCGCAGAAGCCCGCCTTCCGTGCGCCGCTGGAGGAGCGCGGCATTGACACGGGCCGCCTGTTCTATTTCGGCGAAAGCGTGCTGCTACCCGAATATCGCGGGCAAGGTATCGGCCACCGCTTCTTCGACGAGCGTGAGGCTGCCGCACGCGGGGCAGGAGCCGCCGCCGCCTGCTTCGCCTCGGTCATGCGGCCCGCGGATCACCCGCTGCGCCCGGCCAGCTACCGCCCGCACGATGCGTTCTGGACCCGGCGCGGCTATGCGCCGGTCGAGGGGTTGGTGACGCAGCTTGCGTGGAAGGATCGCGGCGAGGCGGCGGAAAGCGCCAAGCCGATGCAGTTCTGGCTGAAACGCTTGTGACGCCCCGCGCCCGGAAATTCAGCGCTTCACGATGCCCTTTTCCAGTATGGCCCCGGCGACCCCCGCGATGTCCGCCGTCTCGCGCCCGCCCGACCAGATCGCGTATTTCAGGCCCAGGAACACGTTCATCCCCATGATCGCCCAGGCGCTCGCCTCGTCCAGGTCCTCGCGCAATTCGCCAGAGGCGACGCCGCGCTGCAGCCGTTCGTGGATGCGCTGCGCCGCCGATTCGTAATGCTGGCGAAAGCTGGCGGGATCGACGAATTCCGCCTCGTCGATAATGCGATAGATTTCCTGGTGCGAGCGAGCGAAATCGAAGAACGCGCCGAATGCCGCGCGCTCGGCGCCCAGCGCGTCATGGCTGCCCGACAGCGCCTCGCGCGCCTCCAGCCCGACGCGGGTGGACAGGTCGCTGACCAGTGCGCGGAACAGCGCGTCCTTGCTGTCGAAATAGGTATAGAAGCTGCCCAGCGCCATGCCTGCGCGCCCGGTGATCGCGCTGATCGACGCCTCGTGGAAACCCTTCTCGCCGAATTCCAGCGCGGCGGCATCCAGCAGCTTGCGCAATGTGCGCCGCCCGCGTTCGGTGCGCGGCTGCTTGCCGCCCGGCAGCGGGGCTGGGCCCAAAGACGCATCATGGGACGAGGCAGGCGCAGGCGTGATTTTCGGGCTCATGACGCCACTCGCTAAACCGCCAAAACGCGCTTGGCAAAATTTTAAAGTTGAAAGGTGGTTCGGGTTTCAATATCCATCATCCCAATAACAAGGTTTCGTTTGGGAGAATACTGGATGCTCATGCCCCGTCTGCGGCATACGACCGCTTGCGCCTTCGTCATCGCCGCCGCCGTCACCGCGCCTTCCGCCTTCGCGCAGGAAATCGACGCCGATGCCGTGGCAGAGCCCAATATCGCCGACGGCACGCCGGTCGACGACGGCATGATCGTCGTCACCGCCCGCCGGCGCGAGGAGCGGCTGATCGACGTGCCGCTGTCGGTGACGGCGATCTCCGGCGATGCGCTGGCCAAGCAGGGCACGCAGACGATCGAGGAGATCGGCGAGCAGGTTCCCAACGTCACGCTGGAAGTGTCGCGCGGCACCAACACCACGCTCAGCGCCTTCATCCGCGGCGTGGGCCAGCAGGACCCGGTCGCCGGGTTCGAGGCGGGCGTCGGCCTCTATGTCGACGATGTCTATCTGAACCGCCCGCAGGCCGCCGTGCTCGACGTCTACGATGTCGAGAGGATCGAGGTGCTGCGCGGCCCGCAGGGCACGCTCTATGGCCGCAACACCATCGGCGGCGCGATCAAATACGTCACCGCCAACCTGCCCGACCGTACCGAGGTCAAGGTGCGCGGCACCTATGGCAGCTATGACCAGGCCGACCTGATCGTCACCGCCTCGACCCCGATCACCGACAGCGTGAAGATCGGCGCCAGCGGCGCGCGCCTGTCGCGCGGCGGCTTCGGCGACAATCTGTATCGGGAAGGCGTCGAGAACTACAACAAGGACGTCTGGGCCGCGCGCGCCACGATCGAGTTCGACAGCGGGCCGTTCTTCGCGCGGCTGTCGGGCGATTATGTCCAGGACAATTCCGAACCGCGCCAGGGCCACCGCCTGATCCCCGGCCTGCTGAGCGGCGCGCCGGTGCTCGACGACGTGTACGACACCCGCGCGGGCCTCGATGTCGTGGACCAGAAGGTCGAGGCATGGGGCGGCGCGCTCAACATGGCGCTGGAAGTGTCGGACACCATCACGCTGAAATCGATCACCGGCTACCGCGAGGATAGCTCGACCAGCCCGATCGACTTCGATTCGCTTCCCGCCGTCGACGTCGACGTTCCCGCGATCTACGAGAACGACCAGTTCAGCCAGGAATTCCAGCTGCTCTACGAAAGCGACCGGCTGTCGGGCGTGCTGGGCGCCTATTACCTGGACGCCAATTCGTTCACCGCCTTCGACGTGGGCATCTGGACCACCGGCGATCTGCTGAACACCCTCAACAACACCACGGTCTTCAGCGGGCTGACCGCGCAGACGCTGGGCGACGTCAACACCAAGACCTGGTCGGTGTTCGGCGATTTCACCTATGACATCTTCGACCGGCTCAGCCTCTCGGTCGGCGGGCGCTATACCTATGACAAGCGGTCGTCGCGGGTGCTGCGCACCACTTTCGTCGGCGGCTATTCCGACCTGTTCGCCGATGGCTCGGTGCCCACAGCGGTCACGTCCGACTTCGACGACAGCGCGACGTTCAAGGAATTCACCCCGCGCGCGTCGATCAGCTTCATGCCGACGCCCGACCAGAACCTTTATTTCACCTATTCCAAGGGCTTCAAGGGCGGCGGCTTCGACCCGCGCGGCCAGACGAGCAGCGCCCCGGATTTCGACGGCGACGGCACCGTGTCCTATGACGAGGTGTACGAATTCATGCAGTTCGACCCCGAAACGGTCGACAGCTTCGAGCTTGGCTACAAGGCATCGCTGCTGGACCGCCGCCTGAACGTCAGCATCGCGGGCTTCATGTCGCAGTACAAGGACGTGCAGATCCCCGGTTCCGCCGGCGTCGATTCCGACGGCGACGGGGTGAACGAGACGTTCGTGGGCATCACCTCGAACGCGGCGGACGCCGACGTGAACGGCGTGGAGTTCGAGATGAATGCCCTGCTGGGCCGCGATTTCGCGGGTATGGGCAGCCGGATGAACGTGAACCTGGCGCTCGGCTATCTGGATGCGAAGTTCAACACCTATATCGACGCCTTCGGCAATGACGTCGCGGACCAGCGCGTGTTCCAGAACACGCCCGAATTCACCGTCAACGCCGGTTTCGACCTGGGCCTGCCGGTCGCAAGCGGCATCGTGGACCTGATCGGATCGGTCTCCACCCGCAGCGACGCCAGCCAGTTCGAGGTGCCGAACCCGCTGCTCGACCAGGACGGCTTCTCGCTCGTGAACGCCAGCGTGGTCTATACCGACGATTCCGACCGCTTCTCGATCGGGGTCCACGGCAAGAACCTGTTCGACAAGCGCTATATCGTGTCGGGCTATAATTTCATCGGGGCGAACGGCGCGCCGACGCTGGGGCGCGAAGGGACGCTGACCGCCTTCTACGGCGATCCGCGCCGCATCTTCGTGACCGGCCAGATGCGCTTCTGACCGCCGGACGGGAAGGCCGGATGCCCGAATATCGCTCTCATCGCTTCCGCAGCGCGGACGGGCGGCTGGACCTGTTCGCCCGGGACTATCCGGGCGACACGCCCGACGCGCCCGCCCTGCTGCTGATGCATGCGCTGACCCGCAACAGCGCCGATTTCGAACCGCTGGTCGACTGGCTAGCGCGTTGGTCGGCCAGCGGGGCAGCAACCGGGTCTGGGGGGCGGTTCCGGCTGGTCGTGCCCGACACGCGCGGGCGCGGCCGGTCGGACCGAGATGCCGAACCGGCGAACTACAACCCGGCGGTCTATGCGCAGGACATGTTCGCGCTGATGGACGATCTGGGACTGGCCAGCGCCGGGCTGATCGGGACGTCGATGGGCGGGCTGGTCGCGATGGCGATGGCGGCGACCGCGCAGCAGGGCGGTTTTCGCGGCCGCCTGGGGCCGGTCATCATGAACGATGTCGGCGCGCATCTGGAACCCGGCGCGCTGGACCGGATCGGCAGCTATGTCGGAAAGTCCGGCCCCTTCGCCGACTGGGACGAAGCGGCCGCGGCCTGCCGCGCGGTCAACGCCCCGGTCTTTCCGGACTTCACCCCGGCCGACTGGATGGATTTCGCCCGCCGCACCTGCCGGGAAACGGGCGAGGGCGTCGCCTATGACTACGACCCGGCCATCGCCGTCCCATTCGAGACGGAAAGCGCGGACGTCGACCTCTGGCCGCTTTGGCAGGCGATGGACGGCCTGCCCGTTCTGGTCGTGCGCGGCGCGAACAGCGACCTGATCACCGCCGCGACGGTGGCCGAGATGGGCCGCCGCCACGACGGCCCCTTCGCTTCGGTGGAAGTGCCGGATCGCGGCCACACGCCCTTGCTGGACGAACCGGCGGCGCGCATGGCGATCAAGACTTTCCTGACGGAGCATTACGCATGATGGGTTTCCGCGCATGACCGCAGCCGCCCCCATGACTTCAGCCACCCCCACGACTGCACCCGCGAGCGCCGCCCGCAAGCCGCGCCCCAATGTGGTGCTGGCGATGCTGCTGGTCGTCTATATCTTCAACTTCATCGACCGTCAGATCCTGGCGATCCTCGCCGCGCCGATCCAGGCCGATCTCGACCTGTCGGACGCGCAGATGGGGATCCTTGGCGGGCTGGCCTTCGCGCTGCTCTATTCGACGCTGGCGGTGCCGCTGGCCGCGCTGGCCGATCGCACCAGCCGCAGCTGGGTCATCACCGTCTCGCTGGTGCTGTGGAGCGGCTTCACCGCGGCCTGCGCGCTGGCGCAGGGGTTCTGGCACATCTTCCTCGCGCGGCTGGGCGTCGGTATCGGCGAGGCGGGGGGCGTCGCGCCCAGCTATGCGCTGATCGGCGATTATTTTCCGTCGAGCCGCCGCGCCTTCGCGCTGTCGGTCTATTCGCTGGGCATTCCGCTGGGATCGGCGGCTGGCGTGCTGGCGGGCGGCTATATCGCCGCGCGGGTCGACTGGCGCATGGCGTTCGTGGTGGTCGGCATCCTCGGCATATTGATCGCGCCCGTCTTCCGCCTGCTGGTGCGCGACAACCGCCCGCAGGTCGCTCCCGGAGAGCCGGTGATGGCCAGGCCCCGCCTTGCCGACACCGCACGGCTGCTGGCGAAGAAGCCGGCATTCTGGTTCCTGTCCTTCGGCGCGGCATCCAGCTCGATGTGCGGCTACGGCCTCGCGTTCTGGCTGCCCAGCCTGCTGCAGAGGAGCTTCGGCCTCGACCTGATGCAATCGGCCTGGTTCTTCGGCCTCGTGCTGCTGATCGGCGGGACCGCGGGCATGCTGCTGGGCGGCTGGATCGGCGACCGGCTGGGCGGGCGCGACCGGGCATGGTTCGCCTGGGTCCCGGCGGGGGCGTTCCTGATCGGCGCGCCCTTGTTCGCGCTCGGCATCATGAGCGGCAGCGTGCTGCTGGCCTTCGCGCTGTTCATCGTGCCGCAGGCGCTGGTCTATGTGTGGCTGGGGCCGGTGCTTTCTGCGGTCCAGCACCTCGTCCCGCCGCCCGCGCGTGCGACCGCCTCGGCGCTGTTCCTGCTGATCAACAATCTGATCGGTCTGGGCGGAGGCATCTATGCGCTGGGCCAGGTCTCGACCCTGCTGGCGCCCGTCTATGGGGACGAGGCGCTGCGTTACTCGATGCTGCTGGGCCTGTCGCTTTACCTGCTGGCGGGCGTGCTGATGCTGCTGGCGGGGCCGGGCCTGCGCAAGGGCTGGGTCGAGGAAGCCTAGGCCAGTTCAAGGATTAAGCTAGTTCGAGGCCGGGCACGTTGATCGTGCGCCCGCCGCCGTAATTCTCGCGCGTCACGATCAGGCCCTTGCGCTCCAGATGCTCCAGCAGCCGCCGGATGCGCCCCGGCGAGCTGGTGCCATAGGCGCGCGACAATTCCTCCTCGTCGGGCGATTCCATGCCTTGCGCCGCCGAGCGCGCGATCAGCAGGAACGGCGCCAGCAGATCGTCGTCCACCTGCGTCCCCAGATCCAGCACGCGCTCGCGCATGACCTCGTCCAGCCTGTCCAGCCCCGCGACGGCGACTGCGAAGCGCCGCCGAAACGCCGCCATGTCCAGCAATGCGGCGGTCGCGCCCCTGCGGCGGCAGGCCATCATGAAGCTCTGGAACTGGCTGGCGGCGGGCTGGAAGGTGATGGCCGCGTCGCTCGCCAGATCGGCCAGGATCTCGTCCAGCATCGCATCGCTTGCCGCCGGGGTCGCGGCTGGCGCGGCGGGCCCGCCCGAAACGGCACGCGGCTGGGCGGCGGGCTGCATGCGGCGGGCCAGCTCCTCCGGGTCCTGCCGCGGCGGCGGGGGAGGGGGCGGCGGCGGAACCGCCTTGTCCAGTTCCTTGTGCAGCAGCGCCTCCATCTCCTCGGGCGCGGCGGAGGGCAGCGGGACCAGCGCGCTGGCATTCACCCGCGATCCCGATTTCACCGGCCCGATCCTGATCGCCACCGGCCGCCGCGTGATCGCCGGACCAAGGCCCAGGAAACGCCCGCGCTCAAGATCGCGGATCTGCTCGGCCTGCCTGCGTTCCATGCCCAGCAAATCGGCGGCGCGCTGCATGTCGATATCCAGGAAGGTGCGCCCCATCAGGAAGTTCGACGCCTCCGCCGCGACGTTCTTGGCCAGCTTGGCCAGCCGCTGCGTCGCGACGATGCCCGCAAGGCCGCGCTTGCGGCCCCGGCACATCAGGTTCGTCATCGCGCCCAGCGACAGGCGGCGCGTATCCTCCGCCATCTCGCCGCTGGCGGAGGGAGCGAACATCTGCGCCTCGTCCACCACGACCAGCGCGGGGAACCAGTGCTCGCGCGGCGCATCGAACAAGGCGTTCAGGAACTGCGCCGAACAGCGGATCTGCAATTCGACATCCAGCCCGTCCAGCCCCAGCACCACCGAGGCGCGGTGCTCGCGCACCCGCGCGGCCAGCGCGACGATCTCCGCCGCCGAATGCGCGCTGGCATCGATCACCACATGGCCGAAATGATCGGACAGCGAGGCGAAGTCGCCCTCCGGGTCGATGATGATCTGCTGCACCATGCCCGCGCTTTCTTCCAGCAGGCGGCGCAGCAGGTGCGACTTGCCCGATCCGGAATTGCCCTGCACCAGCAGGCGCGTGGCGAGCAGCTCCTCCATATCGACGCGCACATCTGCCCCATGCGCGTCCTGACCTATGACAATATGCGAATCCACTCCGGCGGGGTTAGCCGCTGACGGCCCAAGGCCCAAGAGCGGGGCGGGGGCTTTTGCCCGATTGGGTGGTTCGGGGTTTGGAAAGGCAGCTTCGCGGACTTTTGTGCCGAAAGCTGCCTGTCTGCAAACGACCGATTGCGGACGTTCGCCTATGCTCTAAGCTGACAACATGTCCGTATTTGCGACTGCTTCGGAAGTTTGGTCGGTGACCGAGTTAGTTTCTCCGACGATCTGGGCGGCTTCCGTTGTGGTTCCTGCCATTCTCGCGTTTTCGGTTGCACGCTGGCTATCAGGACGCGTCCGCCTACTCCTCCTGCTCATCGTTGTTCCGCTGCCAGTCTGGCTGCTTACATCGTCAATGCTCTACCTTCCGCCAGCGCCGCCGTCCTCATTCGCTTGGTGGGCTGCTGGCATGTTGATGATTGCCCCTGTGGCAGTAGCATGGGCAGTCATTGCTGCGCTCGCCGCGAGAATGGGCTGGAGGAATTTCCGCTAACCTCCCCATTCCGGTCATCGGTCAGTAAAAACCATCCCCTCGAAAGCAGCCATAGCCACGGCAAAGCCGCGGCTGTGACGTCGAACGACAGCGCTGGCTTTGTCGCCCGCACTGTGGTCGGCCACCTTACTTCGCCTCTGCGCGCAGGCGGTGCAGGACCGGTTCGGTATAGCCGCTCGGCTGCTCGCGCCCTTCCAGGATCAGCGCGCGCGAGGCCCTGATCGGCAGGCAGTCGCGCCCGCGCGGCACCATTGGCACATAGGACGGATCGCCTGCGTTCTGCCGGTCGACGACCTCGGCCATGCGCCACAGCGCGGCCTCGACCATGTCGCGGTCGATCACGCCATGTTCCAGCCAGTTGGCAAGGTGCTGGCTGGAAATGCGCAGCGTGGCGCGGTCTTCCATCAGCCCGACGTCGTGGATGTCGGGCACCTTGGAGCAGCCGACGCCCTGGTCGATCCAGCGCACGACATAGCCCAATATGCCCTGGCAATTGTTGTCGACTTCCTCGCGGATTTCGTCGTCCGACCAGTTCGCGTCATCAGCCAGCGGCACGGTCAGCAGCGCGGACAGCGGCGCGATGCTTTCCTTCGCGCGCTCGGCCTGCCGCGCGGCGACGTCGCAGCGGTGGTAATGGGTGGCATGCAGCGTGGCCGCGGTGGGCGAGGGCACCCAGGCGGTCGTCGCGCCGCTTTGCGGATGGCCGATCTTCTCGGCCAGCATCGCCTGCATCCGGTCGGGCGCGGCCCACATGCCCTTGCCGATCTGCGCGCGCCCCGCAAATCCGCAGGCCAGCCCGATCTGGACATTGCGATCCTCGTAAGCCTTGATCCATTCGGCTTGCTTGATCGCGGCCTTGCGCAGCATCGGGCCCGCCAGCATCGAGGTGTGGATCTCGTCTCCCGTGCGGTCCAAGAAACCGGTGTTGATGAAGAACACCCGGTCCTTCACCGCATGGATGCAGGCCGCCAGATTGGCGCTGGTGCGGCGCTCCTCGTCCATCACGCCGACCTTGATCGTGTTGCGCCTCAGCCCCAGCATGTCCTCCACCGCGTCGAACAGATCGTTGGTGAACGCGCATTCATCGGGCCCGTGCATCTTGGGCTTCACGATATAGACCGACCCGGCGCGGCTGTTGGTGTTCTGGCCCAGGTCCTTCAGATCGTGCCCCTTAATATCATGCAGGGCGATCAGCGAGGTAATCGCCGCGTCCATGATGCCTTCGGGGATGTCGCTGCCGTTCGGCAGGCGGATCGCCGGATTGCGCATCAAATGCCCGACATTGCGGACCAGCAAAAGGCTGCGCCCCGGCAGCGTCAACTCGCCCGCATCGGTCGCATAGGTCCGGTCGGGGCTGGCGCGGCGGATCATCGTCTCGCCGTTTTTGCTGAACTCGGCAGTCAGGTCCGACCGGACGATCCCCAGCCAGTTGCGAAAGGCGGCGGTCTTGTCAGCCGCATCGACCGCGGCGACCGAATCCTCTAGGTCGACGATGGTGGTCAGCGCCGATTCCAGCTCGATATCCGCGATGCCCGCCGGGTCGTTCCGGCCAATCGAATGGCCGGGATCGATCACCAGCTCGATATGCAGACCGTTATGGCGCAGCAGGATATTGTCACCGCGCATGCCGACATATTGCGAAGGGTCGGCAAGCTGCGGCCTGCCGCCGGTCCACGCTTCCCAAGACCCGTCGGCCAGCGGAACCGCATCGTCCAGGAACGCCTTGGCCCAGCCGATCACGCGCGCGCCGCGCTCCTCGTCATATGCCTTGCCCTGCGGCAGCGAGCCATCCAGCGCATCGGTGCCATAGAGCGCATCATACAGGCTGCCCCAGCGCGCATTGGCGGCATTGAGCAGGAACCGCGCATTCAGCACCGGCACGACCAGCTGCGCGCCCGCGACCTCGGCGATTTCCGGATCGACGCCTGTCGTGCCGATGGTGAAGGGCGCGGGCTCTGGCACCAGATAGCCGATCTCGCGCAGGAACGCCTCGGGCGCGCCGCTGGCGGCACCGGGATTCTCGCGGTGCCAGCCGTCGATATCCGCCTGCAACCGGTCGCGCGTCATCAGCAGGTCGCGACCCTGCGGCTCGAACCGGGCAGTCAGATCGGCCAGCCCCTGCCAGAAGCGATCGTTCGAAATGCCGGTCCCCGGCATGGCTTCATTTTCCACGAAGCTCGCCAGGGACGGGTCGACTTGCAACCCGGCTCGCGTGACGGTTCCGGCCTCCCCGCCGGACGTCGCGTTGTCGTGGTGCAAATCTTTCAGCATAATCCGTCCTTCCCGTGCGCGGCCCCGGTGCGCGGCGCCGGGGCGCGTATCCTCTCGATTGGTGAAACCGTCAGCCCATCCGCCCAAGGCGGTGGTGCAGGTTCACGAACTTGGGCGTCTCGATATCGTCCTGGTTGTTCTTGATGAACTCGACCACGGCGCGGCGGATCAGGCGCGAATCCTCGGTCGAGAAGACCGGACGGGCAAGTGCGGGTGCGGGCATTTTACTTCTCCTTCCTATGTGTCGCGCGGCTGGGTCAGGCCGCAAATTGGTTCCCCCGCGGCCTTTAGGCCGCAAATTGATTCATCGTATTGTCCTTGCCGCCGGCTTTCAGGGCCGCCTCACCGGCAAAGGCCTCCTTGTGGTCGTCCCCGATGTCGGACCCTGCCATGTTCTGGTGCTTCACGCAGGCGATGCCTTCGCGGATCTCCTTGCGCTGGACGCCCTTGACGTAGCCCAGCATCCCGGCCCCGCCGAAATATTCGCGGGCGAGATTGTCGGTCGACAGCGCCGCCGTGTGATATGTCGGCAGGGTGATGAGGTGGTGGAAGATCCCCGCCTCGCGCGCCGCGTCCTTCTGGAAGGTGCGGATGCGCTCGTCGGCTTCGTCCGCCAGATCGGTGCCGTCGTAATCCACGCTCATCAGCCTGGCCCGGTCATAATCGGACACGTCGCGTCCCTCGGCTTCCCAGGCGTCGAACACCTGCTGGCGGAAGCTCAGCGTCCAGTTGAAGCTGGGCGAGTTGTTATAGACCAGCTTGGCGTTCGGAATGACCTCGCGGATGCGGTTCACCATGCCGCCGATCTGGCCGATATGCGGCTTCTCCGTCTCGATCCACAGCAGGTCCGCCCCGTTCTCCAGCGCGGTGATGCAGTCGAGCACGCAGCGGTCCTCGCCGGTTCCGGCCCGGAACTGATAGAGGTTCGAGGGCAGGCGTTTCGGTGCCAGCAGCTTCCCCTGGCGGCTGATGAAGACCTGCCCGTTGGCGATGTCCGACGGCGCAACCTCCTCGCAGTCCAGGAACGCATTGTACCGGTCGCCCAGGTCGCCCGGTTCCTTGCTGAACGCGATCTGCTTGGTCAGCCCCGCACCCAGCGAGTCGGTGCGGGCGACGATGATGCCGTCCTCCACGCCCAGTTCCAGGAACGCATAGCGGATCGCCCGGATTTTCTGCAGGAAATCCTCGTGCGGAACCGTGACCTTGCCGTCCTGGTGGCCGCATTGCTTCTCGTCCGAGACCTGGTTCTCGATCTGAAGCGCGCAGGCGCCCGCCTCGATCATCTTCCTGGCCAGCAGATAGGTCGCCTCGGCATTGCCGAAGCCGGCGTCGATATCGGCGATGATCGGCACGACGTGGGTCTGGTGCTCGTCGATCTCGCGCAGCAGGCGGTGGGTATTGACCGCATCGCCCGCGTCCTTGGCGGCGTCCAGATCGCGGAACAGCATGCCCAGCTCGCGCGCATCGGCCTGGCGCAGGAAGGTATAGAGCTCCTCGATCAGCGCCGGAACGCTCGTCTTCTCGTGCATCGACTGGTCGGGCAGGGGCCCGAACTCGCTGCGCAGCGCGGCGACCATCCAGCCGGACAGGTACAGGTACCGCCCCTTGGTGGTGCCGAAATGCTTCTTGATCGAAATCATCTTCTGCTGCCCGATGAAACCGTGCCAGCAGCCCAGCGACTGGGTGTAGCTGGCAGGATCGGCGTCATAGGCGGCCATGTCCTCGCGCATGATCTTCGCGGTATAGCGCGCGATGTCGAGCCCGGTGCGGAAGCGGTTCTGCACCGCCATGCGCGCGGCCGTGTCGGGATCGATCGCGGCCCATTTTGCGCCAAGGCTGGCGATGGTGGCGCGCTGGCGCTGGATTTCGGCTGCGTAGGTCATGCGTTCTCGGCCCTCATGCAAATTGTTCGTCGGCCCCGAATCGTCCGGGGGCATGACCAGTGTTGTGCAATGCGAAACGGATGCCGGACACCGCGCCCGGTGTGTCCTTGTCAAACTTTACAGGATTTGCTTGTATAGTTGTAAAGCTATCTACAGTCGGACCCCGAACCCATGGCGCGCAAGGCAATCTATCTCGGCCCCAGGCTCAAGCGCATGCGGCGCGAAATGGGGCTGACGCAGGCCAACATGGCCGCCGATCTCGACATCTCACCCAGCTATATCGCGCTGATGGAGCGCAACCAGCGTCCCGTCACGGCCGAGCTGCTCCTCAATATCGCAACCACCTACCGCATCGACATCGCCGACCTCGCCAATGACGACAGCGAGGAGACGACGACCAGGCTTCAGGCGGTGCTGCGCGATCCGATCTTCGCCGACATCGACCTGCCCGGGCTGGACGTCGCCGACATCGCCGCCAGCTTCCCCGGTTTCGCCGAGGCGTTGATGCGGCTCCACACCGCCTATGGCGAGGAACAGCTGGCGCTTGCCGCGCGCAGGGAAGGCGGCGAGGGCGGCGAGACTGCCGCGCCCGACCCGGTGGCCGAGGCGCGCGGCTTCCTAGCGGCGCGGCGCAACTGCTTTCCTTCGCTCGACGACAGTGCCGCGCTGGCCGCGCAGGACCTGCCGAACATCGCCGCCATGATCGACCGCATCCGCGACCGCCACCGGATCGAGGTCAGCTTCGCCCCGCCCGAGATGCTGATGGGGGCGCTGCGCTGGTACGATTACCACCGCCGCCGCGTGCTGTTCTCGCGCCAGCTCGACCACAAGGCGCGGCGCTTCCAGCTCGCCCTCCAGATCGCGGTGCTGGAACGCGGGGACGAGATCGACGCCGCCATCGCCGAGGGCCGGTTCGAAACCGACAATGGCCGCGTGCTGGCCCGCCGCGCGCTGGAATCGTATTGGGCCGCGGCGCTGCTGATGCCCTATCGCCCGTTCCTCGATGCGGCGAAAAGGCTGCGCTATGACATCGACGCGCTCACCTATGAATTCCAGGTCAGCTATGAACAGGTCGCGCACCGGTTGACCACGCTGCAGAAACCGGGGGCCGAAGGCGTGCCCTTCTTCTTCATCCGCGTCGACCGCGCGGGCAATGTGTCGAAACGGCTGGACGGGGCGGGCTTCCCCTTCGCGCGCCACGGCGGGGCCTGTCCGCTGTGGAACGTGCACCAGGCGTTCGACCGGCCGGGCGACGTGCTGGTCCAGCGCATCGAACTGCCGGACGGGGAACGCTATGTCTCGGTCGCGCGCACGGTGATCTCGGGCGGGGGCAGCTTCGACGCGCCGCGCATCACGCGCGCGGTCGCGCTGTGCTGCGCCGATTCGCGGGCGGGCGAACTCACCTATTCGGATCGCCTGGATGCCGCGCAATCGACGCCCATCGGGATCGCCTGCCGCTTCTGCCACCGGCCGCAATGCATCGCGCGGTCCGCCCCGCCGATGGGGCGCGAATTGCGCTTCGATCACTACCGCCGATCGGGCGTGCCGTTCGCGTTTGCCGATGAATGATCCGGGCACTCCGATGATTGGGGCATTAAAAATTAGGGCATCGCGGCAAACTCTGCTATGGCGGCTGCGCTGACGTCGAAAATTGCGACGGACTTCGGCATTTGACGACCGCCAGAAACTGCATTTGCAATCTGGCGCAAATTAGACGGCGACTTCCTCTTCTTGGACGACTTTACGCACGACCGCTGCTGCATTTCGTAACAGCACTTACTACGTTCTTGAAAGGAACATCTTATGTCGAAGACCGGCACCGTGAAATTCTTCAATTCCGACAAGGGCTATGGTTTCATCCAGCCCGACGATGGCTCGGCTGACAGCTTCGTTCACATCTCGGCCGTCCAGGCGGCTGGCATGCAGACGCTCGATAAGGAACAGCGCCTGAACTACGAAGTCGAAATGGGCCGCAATGGCAAGGCCAGCGCCGTCAATCTGTCGGCTGCCGACTGATTTCGCATCGCCCCGCGCCGTCGAACGATGGGCGCGGGGCCATGTTTCTCCACTTGGACGTGTCCCTCCACCTAGACGGGAGCCTGCGTGAGCCAGACTTTTGAATTCTACGACGCCCGCGCCCGCGAGGCTGCGGCAGAGGCCGATCAGGCCACTCTCGACAATGTGAGGGACCGCAATCTGCGCGCCGCCAAGACCTGGCGCGGCCTTGCCGACCAGGCCCGCCGCGTGCTGGCCGAACGCAACAAGGCCGAGCAGGAGCGCGTCGACCGCCGCAAGGCCGAGGCTGAAGAAGCCGAAGAGGCCGAAGTGAACGGCGCCGAATAGGCGCGTCCGTTCCAGTGTCCCCGCCGACAAGTCCGGCGCGGGATTTACTGTCCTACATCGAAGATCCGCGCTAGCTGCAGCCTTGTTCCACGCGGGACAGGGCTCTTTGGCATTGCCGGAATTTTCGCAGGGGGTGCATGGTGTCACCCTCGCCCCCGAAAACGGCTGCTCTCCGCGAGTTTGCGCCGGGTGACGGGCGTTGGAGGATGTGTCGCCTGTGTCAACCTTGGGGTGTCAACCGGCGGCTGCCAGCCGTCGCTCTCAATCGGCGGCCGTCTCCGCCAATTGCGCGGCAATCGCCTCGATCACTGATGGATCCTCGATGGTCTGCGGCACCACGATCTCCTCGCCATTGACGATGGAGCGCAGCAGGTTGCGCAGGATCTTGCCCGACCGCGTCTTGGGCAGCCCGTCCACGAACCACACGCTGCGCGGACTCGCGATGGGGCCGATGGTCTCGCGCACCGAGGCGATCAGTTCCTTGCGGACCAGATCGGGATTGCCGCCATCCCGGCGAGGGACAACAAAGGCCACCGCCATCTCGCCCTTCAGCGCGTCCGCCGCGCCGACCACCGCGCATTCCACGACCTCGGGGTGGGCGGCGACGACCTCCTCCATCTGTCCCGTCGACAGGCGGTGGCCCGCCACGTTGATGATGTCGTCGGTGCGGCCCATGATGTGGATGAAGCCGTCGGCGTCGATCATGCCCGCATCGCCGCTGGTATAGTGCCTCGGAAAGTCGGCAAAGCCTTCGGCAAAACGTTCGGGATTGTTCCACAGGGCGCGAAACGCGCCCGGCGGCAGCGGCTGTTCGATCAGCAGATTGCCGACCGTGCCGGGGGCGACCTTTCGGTGGTTGTCGTCCTGCACGCTGAAGCGGAAACCGGGCACCGCGCGCCCGGCGCTACCGGGCCGGATCTCGCTTTCGCCCAGCCCGTGGCAGGTGGCAATGGCCGGCCAGCCGATCTCGGTCTGCCACCAGTGGTCGATTACCGGCCTGTCCAGCAGATCGGCGATCCAGTTCAGCGTATCGGGATCGGCCCGCTCGCCCGCCAGGAACAGCGCCTGCAGCGACGACAGGTCTGATTTTGCAACGAACGCGCCATCGGGATCGGCGCGGCGGATGGCGCGGATTGCGGTCGGGGCCGTAAACAGCACCTTGACCCGGTGCCGGTCGATCAGCCGCCAGAATATCCCCGCATCGGGAGTGCCCACCGGCTTGCCCTCGAACAGGATGGTCGTGCAGCCCGCCAGCAGCGGACCATAGACGATATAGGAGTGCCCCACGACCCAGCCGATGTCGGACGCGGCCCAGTATACATCGCCCGCAGAAACGCCATAGACATGCGCCATCGACCAGGCGAGCGCGGTCGCATAGCCGCCGGTGTCGCGCACCACCCCCTTGGGCGTGCCGGTCGTGCCGGAGGTATAGAGGATGTAGAGCGGGTCGGTCGATTTCACCGGTACGCAATCGACGGGGTCGGCGGCGTCATGGGCGGCCTGCCAGTCGATATCCCGATTCGGCGTAAGTTCGGCGCGCAATTCCTTGCGCTGCAGCAGGATGACGGTGTCGGGCTTGTGCCTGCACTGCCCGATCGCGCTGTCGAGCAGCGGCTTGTAGGCGATGGTCCGCCCGGGCTCCAGCCCGCACGAAGCAGTGAGGACGCAGACCGGCTGGCAATCGTCGATCCGCTTGGCCAGTTCGGGCGCGGCGAACCCGCCGAACACCACGCTGTGCACCGCGCCGATGCGCGCGCAGGCCAGCATGGCAAACACCGCCTCTGGAACCATGGGCATGTAGATGACGACGCGGTCGCCCCGTTTCACACCGGCGCCCGCCAGCATGCCCGCGGTTTTCGCAACCCGCGTCAGCAGTTCGCGATAGGTGAAGGTCGCCGCCCGGCCAGAGATGGGGCTTTCATAGATCAGTGCCTGCTGATGGCCTCGCCCCTCGGCCACATGCCGATCGACTGCATTGTGGCACAGGTTGATCGACCCGTCGGGAAACCACAGGTCGTCGTCCCGGTCATGCGCGCGGGCCGGAAACGCCGCCCAGTCGAGCGATCTCGCCGCCTCGAGCCAAAAGCCTTCGGGATCGCGCCGTGCCTGTTCGATGGCTGCCTGATAATTCATCGCGTTACCCGCTTTCTGCATCGTCAGAAACTGTACTTGGCCGAGGCCTGGATCTTCTGCAGATTGCCGCTGGCACCGCCCTCGTTCTCCCGCTCGGCATACATGTACTCCAGCCCCAGATCGAGCTTGGGTACTGGCGAGTAGATGATGTTGGCCAGCGCGTTCCACACATTGTCGGTGGGGCTGGTGCCGGTCAGGTCGACCGGATTGTCCGCCTTGAAATAGCTGCCGGCGATGGTGGAATGCAGCCTTTCGCTCCACACATGCCGGAACGCGGCAAAGCCCGCATAGGTCGGGATCGGGTCGAGATTGCCATTCGCGTCGATCGCGGCATCGTTCACGATATTGGCGCCGATGTACCGGCCCAGACCTTCGCCCGCGGTCGCCATAACGCGCAGATCGTCCCGCTCGCCCAGCGCGATCCTGCCCGATACGGAAACGCCATAGCCGAATGCGCTGTCGCCGCCCTGGGGCAGGATGCGCCCGGACGCGTGCAACTGGCGCAGGATGCCCGCCACCGCGAACCCGCCGCGGTCATAGCGCAGGACGAGATCGGGCATCTGGTCGTCCGAAGGGAGGATGCGCCCGCCCGTTTCGTTGGTAATCGTCGTCTCGGGCTGTTCGACGGCGATGGAGATGCCGCTGTTCGTCCTGTAGCGGATCATCGCCTGCCGGTTGAAGACGGTTCCCGGCATGGTCCCGACGAAGTCCACGCTGTCGGGCAGGGCGGCAACGTTCTGGAAGGTCGACCACGCTTGCCCAAAGGTCCAGCCGCCATAGGTGATATAGGCCTGCCGCATGCGGGGCAGGTAGCTGTTCGAAACGCGCTGGTCGCCGCCGTCGGTTACCAGGAAGTCCAGCTCCAGCAGTCCGCCCAGCGTCTTGTCGCCGACCGGCGTCTCGCCCTTTAGGATGACGCGGCTCTGCCGTGCGTGAAAATGTGTGTCCCAACCAGAAGGATCGCCGCCGACGGGTATCAGGCTGGGGATGAGAAAGTCGCGATTGATCGAATCGCCGGGGACCTGACCGCCGCTCGTGCGCTGGCTGATCGCGTCCAGCTTGACATAGCCGCCCAGCGTGAACTGCGTCTGCCCGACCCGAAAGCCCTGCGCGTCCTTCTCCTCGACGGCGGCAAGGCGGGTCTCGATCCGGTCCTGCTGCTGCGCGGCGGCGCGCGTCTCGGCGACCGCGGCGCGCATCTCCTGTGCGATCGCGACGTTCTCGGCCGATGCCGCGGCGGTTCCGGACGCGTCTGCGGCATCCATGCGCGCTTCCAGCCTGCCGATCATGGCTTCCAGCCGGTCCAGCCGTTCCTCGACCGTTGCGCCGTCCTGCGCATGCACGGCGGCCGGCACCAGCGCGCTTCCTGCCATCAGCGCCGCTGAGAAAATGGTTTTCCAGACCACTTTTGCTCGTTTCGACATCTCTCTGCTCTCCCCGTAAACGACCGCTCGAGCCTCGTCTGTGCGGGCCTGTCGATCCTGCTCGGTGGGTTGGATCTTGCAGGGGAGGATGAATGTTCCCAGCTAGCGATTGGTCTATAAGACTTTGGTCGCAATGACCGCGCCGGCCTTTCGGGGTTAGGCTTTACCGCACAGCCGCCGCCCGATTGGCCGGTCGCATCGGCCTGGTCGGAACGGCCAGATCAACAGAATAGACGGGAGATAGCATGCAGGACACGATGGCACCCGCGACCGACATGATCCCGGTCCCCGATTCGGCAGTGGACGGTACGCACTGCACGCTCGACCAGTATCGCGCGATGTATGCCCGCAGCATGGACGATCCGGACGGTTTCTGGCTGGAACAGGCCGGGCGGCTGGACTGGTTCAAGAAACCGACCAGCGTTTCGGGCTGGAGCTTCGATCCGGTGGAGATCGCATGGTTCGAGGATGGCGAGATAAACATCTGCCACAATGCGGTCGACCGTCATGTCGAGGCCGGGAACGGCGACCGCACGGCCCTGATCTTCGAGCCGGACAGCCCCGATACGCCGGTCCGCCGCTTCACTTTTTCCGAGGTGCAGCGCGAGGTTGTCCGCATGGCGAACACGCTGAAGAAGATGGGTGTGGCCAAGGGCGACCGGGTGACGATCTACATGCCGATGATCCCCGAAGGCGCTTTCGCCATGCTGGCCTGCGCACGCATCGGGGCGGTGCACAGCGTCGTGTTCGGCGGCTTCTCTCCCGATGCGATCGCTGGCCGGATCGAGGATTGCCGGTCGGATTACGTGATCTGCGCCGACGAGGGTCTGCGCGGGTCCAAGGCGATCCCTCTAAAGGCCAATGTCGATGCCGCGCTGAAGAAGGTGGCCGTAAAACAGGTGCTGGTGATCCGCCACACCGGCGGCGCGGTCGAGATGACCGAAGGCCGCGACCGCTGGTATCACGAAATCAGCGAGGGTGTTTCCGGCGATTGCCCGTGCGAGGTCATGAAGGCGGAGGACCCGCTGTTCATCCTCTATACCTCGGGTTCGACCGGCAAGCCCAAGGGCGTTGTCCATACCACGGGCGGCTATGCCGTCTGGACCGAAACGACGTTCCGGTATGTGTTCGACTACCGCGAGGGCGAGATCTACTGGTGTACCGCCGACATTGGCTGGGTCACCGGACATTCCTATATCGTCTATGGCCCGCTGCAGGCCGGGGCCACCGCGCTGATGTTCGAAGGCGTGCCGAACTATCCCGACCACAGCCGATTCTGGCAGGTGGTGGACAAGCACAAGGTCAACATCTTCTACACCGCGCCCACCGCCATCCGCGCGCTGATGCGCGAGGGCAACGACCATGTCGACAAGCACGACCTGTCGTCACTGCGCCTGCTGGGCAGCGTGGGCGAGCCGATCAATCCCGAGGCGTGGCGCTGGTACCACGATCATGTGGGGCACGGCAGCGCGCCGATCGTCGACACCTGGTGGCAGACCGAGACGGGGGGCATCATGATCACCACGCTGCCGGGCGCGCACGGAATGAAGCCGGGCAGCGCGGGGAGGCCCTTCTTCGGCATCGCCCCGCAGCTGGTCGACAATGAGGGCGCGGTGCTGGCGGACGAAAACACCGGGGGAGCCGCCGAGGGCAATCTGTGCATCACCCGCAGCTGGCCCGGACAGGCGCGCACCGTCTATGGCGACCACGATCGCTTCATCCAGACCTATTTCAGCCATTATCCCGGCAAGTATTTCACCGGCGACGGATGCCGGCGCGATGCCGATGGATATTACTGGATCACCGGGCGCGTCGACGACGTGATCAATGTCTCGGGGCACAGGATGGGGACCGCCGAAGTCGAAAGCGCGCTGGTGCTGCATGAAAAGGTGGCGGAGGCCGCGGTGGTCGGCTTTCCGCACGACATCAAGGGGCAGGGGATCTATTGCTATGTCACGCTGAACGCGGGCGTCGATGCCGATGATGCGCTGGCCGGGGAACTGCGCCAGTGGGTGCGGACCGAGATCGGGCCGATTGCCACCCCCGACCACCTGCACTTCACGCCGGGGCTGCCCAAGACCCGTTCGGGCAAGATCATGCGCCGCATCTTGCGCAAGATCGCCGAGAACGAATTCGGATCGCTTGGCGATACCTCTACGCTAGCCGATCCGTCGCTGGTGCATGGGCTGATCGAGGGGCGGCAGAACCGCTGACGGTATCAGTCCTGGGGCTTGGCCGCGCAATTTCGCTGGCATTGCGAGCTTGCCGAGGGATTGAACCGGCCGCTCACCCGGATGGTCGCGCCATTATCGAGCGTGTAGGTCGCCGCGTCGGTGTTCGCCAGCGGATCGACACCGGCCGGTATGCTGCCACCTATATTGTGCGAGGATGCGCGGCTGTTGCGCTGGGCGGCATTCCGCCACCGGCTGACGCGGGCGGTGCTGCCCACCGCGTGGGCGGCATTGCCAACGCTGCCGCTGATCGTACGGCCCAGCGAGCGCTGCGCCGATCCTGTCTGGGCCGAGCCCGAAAGGATGACTGCCGTTTCGGCTGCGCCCTGCGCGAAGGCTGCCGTGGCAGCGATCGGTGCGGAAGCGGTGGTTAACAGCGCGGCGAGCGAGAGCATTCGTGTTCTGGACATGAACCGGGCCTCCATCCTGTCGGACCCAGGCAATCTGTGCCTGCCGCCGGACGATGACAAGCAGGTGCTTCGAACTGTGCGGGAACGTGACGGTCCGCCGCGACGACGCCGCTTGATAGGACGCGCTCGCTGCCGCTAGGATCGCATGCCGGCTTGCCGGTGGGAGAAGATGCTGCCGACGGGAGGTCACGCACGATGACCGGGACCATAGTGATTGCCGACGATCATCCGCTGATGCGCGGCGCCATTCGCGCCGCGGTCGAAAGGATCTGGCCGGGCCATGCCATCGTCGAAGTATCGGACGCAGCCGCCGCCCGCGGTGCGGCAGGGGAGGAGGTGGCGCTGATGACGTTGGACCTTCACATGGCTGACAGTGCCGGGCTGCTGACGCTGATGGAACTGCGCAAGGATTTTCCCGCCATGCCGATCGCGGTCGTGTCCGCCAGCGAGGAAGCGCGCATCTGGCAAGGCGTGAAGTCGCTGGGCGCCGCGGCCTTCATACCCAAGAGCGCCTCGTCCGAAACGATGCGAGAGGCGCTGACGGCGATTGCGAATGGCGACCTCTGGTTTCCGGAGCAGCCGGCGGACGCCAAAGAGGCGGGCGACGATACGCTGGCGCGCCTGCAGCGCCTGACGCCCGCCCAGCGCCGCATCCTGGCGCTGGTGGCCGAGGGAAAGCTCAACAAGCAGATTGCCCACGAAATGCAGATTTCCGAAGCGACGGTGAAGGCCCACATGACCGGCATCTTCCGGCGGCTGGGCGTGATCAACCGGACGCAGGCGGTGCTGATGGCGGGCAGGCTGGACGATCCGGGCCTGCCGCCCCTGGACGACGCAGAGGTCAGCGGAGCCTGAGGCAGGCCCGTCAGCCCGGCAGCAATCCGCCGATCAAGGCCCGCAAGGCAGGCGGCGAGGGCGGCTTGATCATGCGCTTCGCGGCCATGGATTCCGCCGCCGTCTTGGTGGCTGCGCTGTCCTCTGCCGTCAGCAGCACGGTCGGAACCGGCCCGCCCCAGCGTTCGTACAGCTGCCGGGCGGCCCGGTCGCCGGTCAGACCGCCATCCAGGTGGTAATCGATCACCAGCAGGTCGGGCGGCAAGGCGCCCGCGGCATCGGCGGGGTGCGAAGCGGTGGACACCGCATATCCCCATCGCATCAGCAGGCTTTCCAGCGCTGACAGCGAAGCGGCATCATTGTCGATGCACAGCACATGGCCGCCGCTCTCGGTGCGCGGCAGGTCCAGGGCCGTTCGCAGCGCGGGTTCGCCGGCTCCTGCCGCTACGGTGGGAAGGCGGAACGAGAAGCAGCTGCCGCGGCCCGGTTCCGAGCGAAGGTGGATATCCGTGCCCAGCATCGCCGCAATGCGCTGCACGATGGCCAGGCCCAGTCCCAGCCCGCCGTCGCCCCGATCGGTGCCGGCACCGCCCAGTCTGGTGAATTCGCGAAAGATGGCGGACTGGTCTTCGCGGGCGATGCCCATGCCCTGGTCGATCACCACGATCTCGGCCATCGCGCCGCGACGCCTAGCACCGATCAATATGCGTCCGCTGTCCGAATAGCGCACGGCATTGGTCGCCAGGTTCTGCAGAATCGACATGAACAGGCCGCGGTCGGTCTCAAGCCACAGCCCGCTTGGAACCGTCACCAGCGCCAGCCCCTTGTTCTCGGCCTGGATCTCGAATTCGTTGGCAATCTCGGCAAAGGCAAGGTCGATGGCGAAGCGTTCGGGATCGACCGTCGCCTTGCCGCCGTCGAGCCGCGATATGTCGAGCAGGGCGCGCAGCAGCCGGTCCGCCGTTTCGATGGAGCGGTCGATCTGCCCCAATAGAGCCCGTTCGTTGCGGCGTTCGGGCGCGATGTCGTCGGCAAGCGCGCTGGCGAACAGGCGCGCTGCGTTCATCGGCTGGACCAGATCGTGGCTGGCGGCGGCCAGGAAGCGGGTCTTGGACCGGGTCGCGCTTGCCAGCGCCGCGTTCGCTTCGGTCAGTTGCTGCGTCCGTTCGCGAATCTTCGCCTCCAGCGCCTGTTCGGCCAGGCGATCGGCGGTGACATCGGTATAGCTGGTCACATAGCCGCCATCGGGCGCGGGATTGCCCTGGATGCGCAAGATGCGGCCATCGGCCAGCGTTCTTTCGCTGTTATATCTGCTGCCGCTGCCCAGATGGTGCAGCCGCTTCAGCACGGCATTGTCGATCGCCTCTTCGCGCACGCCCAGATTGCGCATGTTGAAGCGCAGCAAATCCGCGATCGGGCGGCCGACCTCGACCAGTTCGGAGGGATAGCCGAACATCTCTACATAGCGCCGGTTCCACGCGACGAGCCGCTGTTCCTTGTCGACCACCGAGATGCCCTGGTCGATGTTCTCGATCGCGATCTGCAGCAGTTCCGCCCCGAACTGCAGGCGCTGCGAGGTCTCGTCGAACATGGCGACGACCCGTTCGATGGGCACCGGGTCACCCTCCAGCGTGGATTGCACCAGCGCCCGTGCCGAGGAACTGCCGATGATCGCGCTGATCATCCGCTCGCTGGTGTCGATCAGCGCATCGTCGGGGGCGTCGGCATCGGCATAGGGCCGCCCGCTGGTCAGCCGCAGCGTGTTGATCGCCTGGCGCGCCCGGTCGGTGCCGACGAATTGTTCGAGCAGCGCGCGAAAGTCGGCCACCCGCGTGCGGGTCGCGAGCCGCGGATAGCCGAGGTCCGGCTGGCCACGATCGACGAACGCGACCGCCTGCACGCGGTCGATCAGCGCCGGTTCCCAGCCCAGCGAGAACAGCACGAACAGCGCGAGATTGGCGGCAAGGCTGATCAATATGCCGGGTACCAGCGGATCGCTGCCCGGAAGCGGCGGGACCAGCGCCAGACCCGACACGGGCAGGGCGAGATAGGCGAGCCACAAGGCAAAGCCCGCGCACAGCCCCGCGATCATGCCGGCGCGATTGGCCTTGCGCCAGAACAGGCCGAGCAGCAGGCCCGGTGCCAGCTGAGCCGCGCCGGCAAAGGCGATCTCTCCCAGCCCCGCCAGCGTGGCCTCTCCCTCGATCGCGGACAGGTAGAACAGGGCGAACACGAACAGCCCCGCGATCGTCGCACGGCGGGCGTTGACCAGCGCATGGCCCAGCGCCTCTGCGGTGCCGCGCTGTCGCATCTGGTCGCGAAAAAGCAGCGGAACGATCAGGTCGTTGGTGATCATGTTCGACAGCGCGATCCCGGTCACGATTATCATGCCGGTCGCGGCGGACAGCCCGCCGATGAAGGCAAGGACCGCCAGCCAGTAAGCATCGAAGGAAAGCGGCAGGGCGATGAGCATCATGTCGGGACTGGCGTCCGCGGGGCCGATCAGCCCGCCCGCCAGCATGACAGGCACGATGGCCGCGCAGATCAGGACGAGATAGGCGGGAAAGAGCCACCGCGCCGCGCCGCGCAGGCGGTCCTCGCGCGCTTCCACCACCAGCATGTGGAACTGGCGCGGCAGGCACAGCACGGCGATGGCGGACACGAAGGTCAGCACCACGAAGCGCAGGTCGAATTGCGACGGCGAAAAGCGCTGGGCGGCGTGGCGCGCCACCGATCCGGCCGGGGCCTCCCCCAGCAGCAGCAGGGCGAAACCCGCCACCGCGATCAATGCGACGAACTTCACCACCGCCTCCAGCGCGATGGCCAGAACCAGCCCACGGTTGTGGCCGGTCAGTTCGGGCCTGCCCGTGCCGAACAGCATCGCGAACACGGCCAGGACGGCGGCGACTGCCAGCACAACCTGGTCCTGGCCCAGCGCCGCGACCAGCTCCGGCGAAAGCGCGCCGAGCGTCTGGCTGACCGATTTCAGCTGCAGGGCCATGTACGGAAGCGCACCGAACAGCGCGAGCAAGGTGACAAGCGCCGCGACCCACGCGCTCTTGCCATAACGCGCCGACAGGAAGTCGGCGATGGAGGTGGAGTGCTGTGCCTTGCCGGTGTGCAGGATACGCTCGACGAACCTGCCGAACAGGGTGAACAGGATCACCGGTCCCAGATAGATCGGCAGGAACTGCCACCCGCTTGCGGTCGCAGTGCCGACTGCGCCGTACAGGGTCCAGCTCGTGCAATAGACGCACAGCGCAAGGCCCAGGATGACCCGCTTGTGGCGTTCGGCGAAACGCGCGATGTGCGGCCTGTCGCCCGCGTCGGCCACCCAGAACAGCAGGGCGGCATAGGCAATGGCTGCCAGCGGAACGATCCAGATCGACATGAACTTTCGCGCGGCCCCCTCTCTGGTCCCGCCGGTTGATAGCGCAAAAACGAAAAGGGGCGACAGTCTCCTGCCGCCCCGTCCCGTTTTCGCAGGCCGCGGACCTAGTGGGCGTGGGCCGTGGCTGCTCCGCGGGGAACGCGGATCGAATCGACCAGCCGGGCGATTTCCACCGGCGGCCGCGCCGTCATCTTCATCACCGCGATGGCCACGGCGAAGTTGATCAGCATGCCGATCACGCCGATCCCTTCGGGCGAGATGCCGAAGAGCCAGTTGTCGGCGACATTGGCGTCGGGATTCCACAGCTTGAAATAGGCGATATAGATGAAGGTGAAGGCCAGCCCCGACACCATGCCAGAGATCGCGCCTTCCTTGTTCATGGATTTGGTGAAGATGCCCATGAAGATCGCCGGGAACAGCGACGCCGCGGCAAGGCCAAAGGCAAAGGCCACGACCTGCGCCACCCACCCCGGGGGATAGATGCCCAGTACGCCCGCCACCACGATCGCCGCCGTCGCCGCGATGCGCGCAGCCAGCAACTCGCCCTTTTCCGAGATGTTCGGCTTGAAGGTGGACTTCAGCAGATCGTGGCTGACGGCGGTGGAGATCACCAGCAGGAGGCCTGCCGCCGTCGACAATGCCGCCGCAAGACCGCCCGCTGCCACCAGCGCGATGACCCAGCCGGGAAGATCGGCGATCTCCGGATTGGCCAGCACCATGATGTCGCGGTCCAGGTAGACCTCGTTGGGGTTTTCCTCGACGGGTTCATTCGCCACGAGGCGGTTGCCAGCAGGACCCCGCTCGCCCGTGTATTCGGGGGCGCCTTCGAAAGGTTCCCCGGCTGCGATCTGCATCACACCGTCGTCATTCTTGTCCTTGAAGGCGATCAGGTTATTGGCCTCCCAGTTGGTGAACCAGCCGGGTGCATTGGCATAGGCGGTGTTGTGCACCGATTCGTTGAAGTTGATCCGCGCGAACGCCGCCACCGCGGGAGCCGTGGTGTACAGCAGCGCGATGAACACCAGCGCCCAGCCGGCCGACTTGCGGGCATCCGACGCCTTGGGCACGGTGAAGAAGCGCACGATCACGTGTGGCAGCCCCGCCGTGCCGATCATCAGCGCGGCGGTGATGCAGAACACGTCGATCATCGACTTGCTGCCGTCGGTATAGGGACCGAAACCCATCATCTGCAGCGACTGGTCCAGCTTTTCCAGGACATACATCCCCGATCCGTCGTTGACGGTGGAGCCAAGCCCGATCTGCGGGATCGGATTGCCGGTGATCAGCATTGAGATGAAGAAGGCGGGCACCATGTAGGCGAAGATCAGCACGCAATATTGCGCCACCTGCGTATAGGTAATGCCCTTCATGCCGCCCAGCACCGCGTAGAAGAACACGATGCACATGCCGATGATCACGCCCAGTTCGACCGACACGTCGAGGAAGCGGCTGAACACGATGCCGACGCCGCGCATCTGCCCGGCGATATAGGTGAACGAGATGAAGATGAGGCAGATCACCGCCACGGTGCGCGCCACGTTCGAGTAATAGCGCGTGCCGATGAAGTCTGGGACCGTGAACCGGCCGAACTTGCGCAAATATGGCGCCAGCAACAAAGCCAGCACGACATAGCCGCCGGTCCAGCCCATCAGATAGACCGAGCCGTCATAACCCATGAAGGCGATGAGACCGGCCATCGAGATGAAGCTGGCCGCACTCATCCAGTCGGCGGCAGTGGCCATGCCGTTGACGACGGGGTGGACCCCGCCGCCCGCCACGTAGAATTCCTTGGTGGAGCCGGCGCGCGTCCATATGGCAATGCCAATATAGAGCGCGAAGCTGACGGCGACGAAGATATAGATCAGGGTCTGTGTCGACATGCCGGCCTCCGGTTAATCGTCAAGGTCGTAGCGCTGTTCGATCTTCTTCATCCGCCACGCGTAGAAGAACACCAGAACGATGAAGACGTAGATCGAACCTTGCTGGGCGAACCAGAAGCCCAGCGGAAATCCGCCCAGCATGAACTGGTCGAGAAAATCGCGAAGCAGTATGCCGAAGCCGAACGAGACGATGAACCAGATGGCCATCAGCGTCAGCAGCAGCCGGATATTCTCTTTCCAATAGGCCCCTTCATGGCCGTTGCCGGCCTCGGGATTTTCGTCGGACATTGGCTGTCCTCCCCCAATATGTATCGTTGCACCAACCGCGCCGCACCGGGCGCGGTCTGCCGTGCAGGGTCAGGGAAGAGCGGCTGCTTGCACAGAGCGACTTTGGTCTAATGCGCCGGAAGGCGGCCATTCAGCGTCGCAGCAGGTCCGAAAGCGTCAGCTTCTCGCACCCGTGATGCGCGATCTGCGCCATCAGCAGCTCGGCACAGGCAAGGGCGTCGGTCAGCCCGTCATGGGCCGTATAGGCGGGCAGGCCATAGGCGGCGCGCAGCTTGCCGAGGCGCAGGCCGTCGGCGGCGCGGCTGCGGGGAAACCAGCGGTTCTCCAGCTGCATCGTGCAGATGAACGGGGCGACGAAAGGCGCACCGAACGCGCGGCGGCATGCCGCGTCCAGAAAACCCGCCTCGATCTCGGCGAAATGGGCGATCAGCACCTTGCCGGACAGCAGGGGAAGCAGCCGCGCCAGCGCTTCGCCTTCCGGAAGCGCGTCCGTCAGTGCGTCGTCGGTAATGCGGTGGATGACGACGCTGCTGGCGTGCAATGCCTCTGGCGGGCGAAAACGGATGCGCCGTGCGTGCGAGGCAGCGACCGAAGCCGTGCTCGCGGGGACGATGCCGGCCTCCAGAATGGCGCTGGCGGCCAGGTCCAGCCCGTCCGTTTCGAGATCGATGGCCACCATCTCCTGCGTGTCCGCCGCCGCGGCCAGATCCGGAAAGCCCGCCGCGTAATAATCCCGCAAGGGTCCCGGCAGCGCGGCTTTCGCCGCAGCCTCGAACTGGCGGCGCAGGCGGTTTTCCCGCCCCGGCCAGCCGGGCAGGATCAAGTGACGCCCCCGGCAAATCGCGTGCGCGTCCGGTCGAGCTGTTCGCGGATCAGCTTGAACGCGCCGCGCAGGTGCTCGCGGTCGAAACGGGACAGCCTGGCAGGCGGCAGCTTGTTCGTCGGCAGCTCGCCCCTTGCGACCTGTCCGGCCTGGTGGCGCAGGCGGACGTCGCGCACGAATTCGAACGCGGCGGCCAGATCGCGGGCCGGGTCGGCATCGATGCTTCCCTGCGCGGCGGCGACGCGCAGCCGTTCCAGCGTATGCGTCGCCCTGGTGCCGTTCGCCAGCGCATGCACCCGCGCGATATCGACGATGGGGGCGATCGCCTGCGTCTTCAGATCCAGCACCTGCCCCTCGTCCGCGTCGTCCTGCAGCAGGAAATTGCGGAAGAACCCCAGCGGCACGCGCGTGCTGGCCGCCGCCCGGGCCACGAAGGAGAGGAAGATGCGATTGGCGCTGGCGGACGCGAACACGCGGTCGCGCAGCCGGTCGACCAGCGCGGCATCGCCTGCAAGGCAGCGCATGTCGAAGAAGATCGTGCCCTGCAGGATCGCCTGGGGATCGGGCGCGTCGATCCAGCCGCTAAACTGCGCCTGCCATTCGGCGACGCTGCGGCGATAGGCGAGATTGGTCGCCATGATGTCGCCGGGGCAATAGCGATAGCCCGCCGAATTCAGTCCGTCGGCCAGTCGGCGCGCCAGCTCCGCGAAATAAGGGTCCGCGCCCGCAGCCCTGTCCCCGTCGCCGAAGATGAAGCCATTGTCCTGGTCCGAGCCCAGCGCCTGCTCGCCCCGGGCGAGCGAGCCGAAGCAGACCAGCGCGAAGGGGACGGGGGGCGGCCCCAGATCTTCCATGGCGAGAGCGAGGATGCGGCGGTGCGCGCCTTCACCGATGGTGGAGACGTAGCGCGAGACATGGTCGGCATCGACGCCCGCCGACACCAGCCCGCCCACCGCATCGGGCAACTGGGCGCAGGCCCGCGCCACCTGCGCCGCGCTGGCAGAGGCGGCGATTTCCTTGGCGATCAGCAGGCTGTTTGACCCAAGCCGGGCAAGGATGTCGTTCGAGGAGATGACGGATACGAGCGCGCCATCCCGATCGGTGACGGGCAGGTGATGGATCTGCCGCTCCGCCATCATCACCAGCGCGGTCAGCACCGGGGTGTCCTCCGGTGCGGTAACCGGATCCGCCGTCATGATGTCGCGAACGGGGCGGCGGGTGTCCAGTTGCGGCGCAAGGACGCGCCGGCGCAGATCCTTGTCGGTCACGATCCCGACCAGCCGCTGTCCATTCGTCACCGGCAGGGTCGATACGTCCCGTTCGGCCATGATCCGCGCCACTTCGGAAATGGGCGTTTCGGGCGTCGCGGTCACGACCTGACGCCGCCGGTGGAGCGAGGAGACGGGGCCATGCACGCCCAGCACCTCGGCATCCGGATTGCCCGCCTGAACCTTGCGGCGCATCCCGTCGAGCGCGCGGCGCAGGCGCGCTGCCTCGTCCGTATCGAAAAAGCCGCGGAACCCGTCATCCGCCTCGCGGAGAGCGAGAAAGGCGGGTCTGGCCATGCGGTAGAGGAGCGTGTCCTCGATCGCGAGCACCTCGTTCTGCGCGGGTCCGCCGCGGATCAGCGAGGGGTAGCCGAAGCATTCGCCTTCGCCCAGCCGCGCGTGAAGATCGGTGCCGCCCAGCCGCAATTCGACCGCGCCCGACCGCACGACCGACAGGAAGCGATTGTCGTCGCCTGCATGCGTGACCGTGCTGCCGCGCCGGTGATAGCTGATCTCGCTTCCGCGCATCAGCGCGGCCAGCGCATCCGGCCCCAACTGCGCAAACGGCGGATGGCTGGCCAGGAACGCGCGCAGCTCGTCGGGCTCCGCCGGAGCGAAATGGGTGGTCTCGGTCATGACAGTCCGGCACGCTATGCCTGTGGGCGCGCGCGGTCCATCGGCGAAAGGTCGTAGACGGTGCTAGCGCAGGCCTTCGGGCGGTGCCGTTACCGTCTGCTCGATCGCGCCGAAGATCGAATGGCCCGCCTTGTCCCGCATCTCGATCCGCACGACATCGCCTGGCTGAAGGAAAGGCGTCGCGGCTTCGCCGTCGCGAATCGTCTCGATGGTGCGAAGCTCCGCCAGGCAGGAATAGCCAACCCCGCCCTGGTCGACAGGCCGACCGGGTCCGCCGCCTTCGTCCTTGTTGCTGATCGTGCCCGACCCGATGATGGCGCCCGCGCCCAGATTGCGGGTGCGCGCGGCATGCGACACCAGATCCGCCAGCGTGAATGTGGCATCGGCCGCGACATCGGCCCTGCCGAAAGCCTGTCCGTTGTAATCGACCATCAGCGGCAAATGGATCACATTGCCCTGCCACGCATCGCCCAGCTCGTCGGGCGTGACCGCGACCGGCGAAAAGGCGGTGGCGGGCTTCGACTGGTAGAAGCCGAAGCCCTTGGCCAGTTCCCCCGGGATCAGGCCGCGCAGCGACACGTCGTTCACCAGCATCAGCAGCTTGATGTGATCGGCGGCCTGCTGCGATGTCGTACCCATCGGCACGTCGTCGGTGATGCAGGCGATCTCGCCCTCCATGTCGCAGCCCCAGTCGGGATGGCCCAGCGGAATATCGGCGCGCGGCGGCAGGAAATCGTCGGATCCGCCCTGGTACATCAGCGGATCGCTATAGAAACTCTCGGGCACTTCGGCCCCGCGCGCCTGGCGCACCAGTTCGACATGGTTGAGATAGGCCGACCCGTCCGCCCATTGATAGGCGCGCGGCAAAGGCGACAGCGCAGCATGCTCGCGAAAGCGCAGGCAGGGGACGGTCTCGTGCTCCACATCGCGGTAGAGCAGCTCGAGGCGCGGGGCGATCTTCTCCCACTCGTCCAGCGCGGCCTGCAGCGTGGGGGCGATATTGTCCGCGGCGCAATAGCGGGTGAGGTCCTTCGAGACCACGACCAGCTGTCCATCGCGGCTGCCATTGTCGATTGATGCTAGTTTCATGCGATCGGCCTTCGGCTTGTTTTGTTATGGCCGTCTGGGTGCCATACTCGCCCATCGGTGAACAGGGGAAAGGCAAGGGGACGCCATGACCGACACGGAAACCGCCTTGCAGCCGGCACTGTCGCGTTGGGTGCTGGCGATCTATGGCCTGGGCACGATCGTGGGCGCGGGCATCTATGTCGTCATCGGCAAGGTGGCGGGCGAGGCCGGCGCGCTGGCGCCGCTGGCCTTCCTGGCGGCGGCGATCGCCGCCGCCATCACCGGGCTTTCCTATGCCGAACTCAGCGCGCGAGTGCCGGAAAGCGGCGGTTCGGCCGCCTTCATCGCGCGCGGTTTCGACCGGCGCTGGCTGACCGGCATCGCGGGATGGGGGCTGATCGCCACGGGCCTGGTGTCCGCCGCGACGATCACGACCGGCTTCGTGGGCTATGTCGGCGTTTTCCTGTCCGTGCCCCGCCCCTTGGCGATCGGCCTTGCCGCGGCACTGCTGACCGCGGTGGCCGCGATCGGCGTGCGGCAGGCGGCCTGGTTCATGATCGCGACGACGGCGCTGCAGGTCGCGGGCCTGATCATGGTGATCGTCTATCTGGGCGGCGAGCTGGTCCATTTCCCCGCCGCCTTTTCGGCCGCCCTGTCGAGCGAACCCGCATTGCCGCTCGCCGCCAGCGTGCTTTCGGGCGCGGTGCTGTCGTTCTACGCTTTCATCGGCTTCGAGGATCTGGCCACCCTGTCGGAAGAGGCGAAAGACAGCAGGCGCGCCATTCCCTTCGCCATCGTCGCTTCGCTGACGGGCGCATCGGTGCTGTATCTGCTGATCGCGGCAATAGCCGTTTCCGCCATGCCGCCCGAGGCACTGGCCGTCAGCGGAGCGCCACTCAGCGACATCCTCGCTAGGCATGGCGGACCGGCGGAGATCATCGCGGTGATCGGGCTGCTCACCATCCTGAACGGAGCGCTGGCGCAGATCGTGATGGCCGCGCGAGTCGTGCATGACCTGGGCAGCAGACGCGGATCGGCACCGGCCTGGCTGGCCCGGATCCACCCGCGCACCACGACCCCGCTGGCCGCGACCGTCCTTGGCGGAGCGATCGTCGCCGTGCTGGCCATGGCCTTCCCGACCGAGCAGCTTGCCGCGGGCACCAGCCTTCTGATGCTGCTGATCTTCACGGCCGCCTGCGCGGCGCTGCTGGCCATCAAGGCCCGCCGCGAACCGGTGCCGCAAGGCGTGCGCACCTATCCCGCGATCATACCCGCGCTCGGATGCATGATCTGCCTGACGCTGGCACTGGCGCGCCTGCTGACCTAGCGGGCGGGACCGTTCGATGGGGAAATGGCGGAGACGGAGGGATTCGAACCCTCGAGACAGGTTACCCCGTCTGGTTCCTTAGCAGGGAACTGGTTTCAGCCACTCACCCACGTCTCCGGAAGAAGGGGGCCTATAGCGAGCGTTCGGACCGGCTTCAAGACTGGTTTTGCGGTCTGGCGAATGTCGGCAAGAAAGCGGCGGATAAGTGAAGGCGGGGGGTCGATCCGGCGCGAAATCGATCCGATTCACCGCCCATTCATTGCCGTAATGGCTGCATGGATTCAGGCAGCCACGTCAGGCAGGTGGCATCGCGGTCCGCATCGGCATCATCGCTCGGTCGGTACCACGCGACAGAAAGAACACGGGGTATTACCGATGAATTTGCGCTCCAGTTTCGCCAGGCGCGCCAGCGCGCTGCTGGCACTCGGCCTCGGGCTCGGCTCTGTCCAGCCGGCTCTGGCCCAGATCCAGACGATCGATCCGAACGAGATCTATAATGCGGGCGCCAGCCAGTCGGGCGGCGCGATCGACGGCGATCTGAACGGCGAACTGCCGCCCGTGTCGGGCAGCGCGATGGGCGGGGATCCCTATGCGGCCCAACCGACACCGGCACCGGCACCGGCACCGGCACCGGCCCCCACACCGGCCCCCGCACAGGATCCCTACACGCCGCCCCCGTCGCAGGTGGTGACCCCCGGCGATCCGTATAGCGCACCGGTCGAAGGCGCGGCGACGGATGTCTTCCCCGCCGAACAGGCCGCCAAGCAGGCACCCGCCAGCACCACATATCAGGAAGACGACTTGATGGGCGCGGCCGAGGGCGTGTTCGGGCAGGGCGCCGAGGGGCTTGCCGGGCTGATAGAGAAGATCCTGAAGGACCAGGGCGAACCCAATGCCTATATCGTCGGACGCGAGGCGGGCGGCGCGTTCATCGCGGGGATCCGCTATGGCTCGGGCACGATGTACCACAAGGTGGAGGGCAAGCGCCCCGTCTACTGGACCGGGCCGTCGATCGGTTTCGACTTTGGCGCGAATGCGGCATCCACCTTCGTGCTGGTCTATAATCTGTGGGACAGCGAGGAGCTGTTCGAACGCTATCCGGCGGGCGAGGGCGCGGCCTATGTCGTGGGCGGCCTCAACGCCAGCTACATGCGCAAGGGCGATGTCGTGCTGATCCCGATCCGGCTGGGCGCGGGCGCGCGGCTGGGCATCAATGCCGGCTACATGAAATTCTCGAAGAAGCAGGACTGGCTGCCGTTCTGATCGCGGCCATTCCTGCCGATGGGCCGCCCGCGGCCTGACCGTCAGGGTCGGGCCAAAGGGGGTTCAGGCAAAACAGGGGTTCAGGCCAGACGGCGCTCAGGCCGCGGCCAGCAGCCAGGCCAGATAGGCGCAATAGGAAGCCACCAGCACCCCGCCAAGGCCGCGCCCGACCCGGCCCCGGAACACCGCGACCGCGAACAGCATGGCCGCGCTCAGCGCCATCAGGCCCATGTCCCACGGCAGCAGCTCGGTCGGCAGGGGCATGGGCGCGACGATCATCGTGACGCCGCCGATCCCCAAAATGTTGTAGATGTTCGATCCGACCACATTGCCGAACGCGACCTCGGTCTCGCCCTTGCGCGCGGCGACCAGCGAGGTGACGAGTTCGGGCATCGATGTCCCGATGGCGACGATGGTCAGCCCGATCACCGTCTCGCCAAGGCCCGCCAGCCGGGCAAGGTCGATCGCCGCATCGACCAGCAGGCGCCCGCCGATCACCAGCAGGACAAGGCCGCCCACCGTCAGCAGGATCGGCCTGGTCCATCCCGCTTCCGCGACATGCAGGGCGCTGTCGCTCATCTCCAGCGCTTCCGCCCGGTCGTGCACCGCATTATGCACCGCCGCGCGCTTGTCGCGCTTCTCCTCGATATAGCACCAGGCGATATAGGCGATGAGCCCGGCCGCCATGACCATGCCGATCCACGCGCCGCTCCATTGGGCAAAGGCAAGCCCCAGCAGCGCCAGCGAAGCGCCCAGCGCCAGCCCCGTGTCGCGCCCGGCGATGCTTCGCCGGATCGCGATGGGTGCCATCAACGCGGCCGCACCCAGGATCAGCAGCGTGTTCGCGATATTCGACCCCGCGATATTGCCCCACGCGATGGCGGGCGAACCCGACAGCGCGGCCTGCAGGCTGGCCACCAGTTCGGGCGCGGATGTTCCGAACCCCACGATGACCAGCCCGATGACCAGCGGCGTCACCCCGGCCCGTTCGGCCAGCCGCACCGCCCCGCGCACCAGCAGTTCCCCGCCGACCAGAAGCCCGGCAAGCCCGACGGCGAGCGTCAGCAATGTCAAAATCACAATAGAACCTTCCTTGCGTAGCGGCCTGGCTGCGCGCGCCTCGGCTAGACCGGCAGAAGCGAGAGCGCCTTGCGGGCCCGCATCGCGCGGTGCGGGTTCACCCACCGTCGCGCCGAGCGGCGCAGCGCATTGCGGATACGGTAACGTAAAAGCCGAAGCCGCATCAGGTTCCATGCGTCGGGGTGCCGACGCTGCATTTCAAGCCGAAGGTGGCGGTCCACCTTCTGCAGCAATTCGTTCAGTCTGTAGATACGGCCCTTCATCCTTCACTCCTTTGATCGAAGCCTGTTCGATCGGACACCGGATGCGATGAGCGTGGGGCCTGACAGCGTGAAAGTGGCAATAGGGCCCGTCTATGTCGCATCGGATGATCCGATACGGTCCGACATCACGCGCATCCCGCAGGATACACGCCAGAGGAGCCCGGCCCGCCTGGATACTATGCCAGCAAACCGCGCCCGTTTCAAGGGACGGCCGATCCGCGCAACAATGCTTCAGGGCTTGCCCGAAGCGCGAAGCCCCGGCATGGAGCGCGCGCCCTGACGCAGCCGTCGCGGCGCGAATCGAAACCGGGTCGACGGTTTCGGCCCACCAGACCGTCCAACAGGATTTTGTATGACCATGCTTGCCCAGCTCACCCAACAGCCCCCCGATGCGCTGCTCGCGCTCATCAAGCTCTATTCGGCTGACGACCGGGCGGACAAGATCGACCTGGGTGTCGGCGTCTATCGCACAGGTGAGGGGGATACCCCGGTCTTCACCTCGATCAAGAAGGCCGAGCAGATGCTGGTCGACCGGCAGGATTCAAAAGCCTATCTGGGCCCCGAAGGCGACATGGCTTTCGTCGAGGCGCTGAAGCCGATCATCTTCGGCAAGGATTTCGCCAGGATCGACTGCATCGACGGCATGCAGACGCCGGGCGGCACCGGCGGCGTGCGGCTGGCGGCGGCGCTGGCCAAGGCGGCGGGCGTGGGCCGGATCTGGATGGGCACGCCCAGCTGGCCCAACCATGCGCAGATCATGAAGGACCTGGGCGTCGAGGTCGGCACCTTCAACCACGCGGCCGAAGACGGCACCGCCGACATGGCCGCGCTGCGCCAGGCCGTTGCCGATGCCGCGCCAAACGATGCCATTCTGCTGCACGGATGCTGCCACAATCCGACCGGAATCGACTATTCGCCAGCCGATTGGAAAGAGATCACGGGTCTGCTGGCCGACAAGGGCCTGCTGCCGATCCTCGACCTTGCCTACCAGGGCCTGGGCGACGGGCTGGAGGATGATGCCGCCGGCGTGCGCATGGTGATGGAAGCGCTGCCCGAGGCGCTGATGGCCTATAGCTGCGACAAGAATTTCGGGCTGTACCGCGACCGTGTCGGCGCGGTCTACATGATGGGCGAGGGCGCCGATTGCCTGCCGCGCATCGCGTCGAACGGCGCGGCGCTGGCACGTGCCAACTGGTCGATGCCGCCCGATCACGGCGCCGCGGCGGTTCGCATGATCCTCGAAGACGAAGCGCTGACGAAGGAGTGGAAGGACGAGCTGGAATCGATGCGAACCCGAATCAACCAGGTCCGCGCAAGGCTGGCCGAGGCCGGTGTCGCCGGTTCGATCGACCTGCGCCCGCTGGCGGATCAACGCGGCCTGTTCGCGGTGCTGCCGCTGTCGAAGGACCAGATCGCCGCCATGCGCAGCGATCACGCGATCTATATGGCGGGATCGGGGCGCATCAACATCGCGGGTCTGACGATGGGCAATATCGACAAGTTCATCAAGGCGCTGACCAAAGTCAGCGGCTGACGCCAGAGGCCGAATTACCAGCGGGCGGGGCAGCGCCTCGCCCGCTATGTGTCAGCCTTGTAGCGACTGCATCCGCTTGAGATAGCGGGCCAGCACGTCGATTTCCAGATTGACGACGTCGCCTACGCGCAGCGCGCCCAGCGTCGTGACCTCGGCGGTGTGCGGGATGATGTTCAGCGCGAAACGCGCGGTGCCATCGGGCAGGTCGTTCACCGCGTTCACCGTCAGGGAAACGCCGTCGACGGTGATGCTGCCCTTGCCCGCGATGAAGGGCGCCATGCCGGCAGGTGCGTCGATTTCCAGGTGGACCGATCCGCCCCGTTCGTCGCGGATTGCCACGGTGCCCACCGCGTCGACATGGCCCGTCACGATGTGACCGCCCAGCTCGTCGCCCAGCTTCATCGCCAGCTCCAGGTTCAGCCGCCGCCCCGCGCTCCACTGGCCGGGGACGGTGCGGCTGATCGTCTCGCCGCTGACGTCCACCGCGAACCAGCCTTCGCCGCGTTCCACCACCGTCAGGCATACGCCCGAACAGGCGATCGATGCGCCGATGTCGATCCGGGCGGTGTCATAGGGGCAGGCGATGCGCAGGCGGGTGTCGCCCTGTTGCCGGGCCTCTCCCACGGTGCCGATGGCGGTGATTATTCCGGTAAACATGGCGTGCGCTCGTAAACGCAGAACTGGTCGTTGCCAAGCATGCGGCTGTCGCTCATCCGCCAGCGTCCATGCGCCTCGGCCAGCGAGCCGAGGCCGATGTCGGCAATCCCCGCCCGTCCGCCGCCGATGACGATGGGCGCGCGATAGATGGCGAGCCGGTCCACCCGGTCCGCCGCCAGGAATGCCGCAGCGGTCCGCGCTCCGCCCTCGACCAGCAGATATTGCGCCGATGTCATCGCGGTCAGGTCACCGGGATCGGCGACAGCCTGCCAGCCTTCGGGCGCGGCGCCGTGGGTCAGGACCCAGCGGGCGGGGCTGAACCGCTCCAGCCCCTGCAGGCGGACGTCCAGTCGGGGCTTGTCCGCGCGCACCGTGCCGCTGCCCACCAGGATCGCATCACTCATCGCGCGCAGCATGTGGGTATGGGCGCGAGCCTGCGGACCGGTGATCCACTGGCTTTCCCCGCCTGCCATGGCGATGCACCCGTCGAGCGACAGCGCCAGCTTCAGCGTGACATGCGGCCTGCCCAGCTTCTCGCGCGTCAGGAAGCCCGCGAGCGAATTGCGGCTGGCTTCGCAATCGGCAAGGACGGCATCGATCCCCGCTTCGCGCAGCAAGGCGATGCCGCGGCCATTGGTGCGCGGATCTGGGTCGCCGCAGCCGATGACGACGCGGGCGGGACGCGCCTCGACCAGCATGCTGGCACAGGCGGGGCCGCGGCGGCTTTCGTGGGCGCAGGGCTCCAGCGTGACATAGACCGTGCTGCCATGGATCGACCCGCCCGCTTCGGCGATGGCCACCGCCTCGGCATGGGGGCGTCCGCCGGCGGCGGTCCATCCGCGGCCCAGCACCTTGCCGCCGCGCACGATGATCGCGCCGACAGCCGGATTGGGCCGCGACAACGGGCGCGCGCGAACGCCAAGCGCCGCCGCCGCCGCAAGCCAGCGGCGGTCCTGCGCGCTGGCCTTACTCGCCTGCGTCAATGGCGGCCTGCTCGGGTCCGTTACGGGCCGGGGCTTCAGCTTGGCCCGATTCGGCTTGGTCGGGGCCGACGATTGCGCCCGTCTCAGGATCGATCGTGCCCCAACGGGAAATGGCGCGGGCGCGGGCCTCGGCCAGGTCGCGCTCGTACTGGCGGCGTTCGGCCTCGCCCTCGGCGCGGGCTTCGTCGGTGTCGACGCCGGTGGCGCTACCGACCGCCTCATAGGCCTGGCGGGCCGCCTCGCGGCGCGCATCGGCCTCGGCGAAGCGCTCGTTCTTCTCGCGCTGGTTGGCGATATTCTCGGCGATGATCTCGGCATCGCTCCGCTCGCCCTGATAGCTGGTGATATAGGTCACCTCGGGCGGGCGGGGCTGTATCAGATGCGATTCGCCGAACATCGTGCCAAAGATGGCAAAGGTCGCCGCGCCCGACAGCAACAATATGCGCAGGCGGTGCGGGTTTTCCTGGACCCAGACCTCGCGAAAATCGCGCACGGCGACGGCCGGGTTGAAAAGGCGGAACATGCGGGAGAATGAGAACATGGCGGCTAGATAATAGCGCAGGCCAGCTTGCGCCAGCCTTGACGGAAACGACCCAGTCTAGCCGAAATGGAGATAAAGCGAGCGCCCCTCACGCTTCAGCCAGCGGTCGGCGGCGGGCAGGCCGGGACCATGGAGGCGCGCGAGCAGCGCATGAAACGCGGGCGAATGGTCGAAATGCACCAGATGCGCGACCTCATGCGCCACGACCGAGCGGCGCACTTCGTCGGGCGCCATGACCAGCCGCCAGTTGATCCGCACCGTCCCGCTGGTCGAGCAGCTGCCCCAGCGGCGCGTCGCGCGGCTGAGGCGCAGGTCGGGGGCGTCCACATTGGCAGCCGCGCAATATTCGGCAAGATCCGCGCGGCACAGTGCCAGCGCTTCGGTTTCCAGCCAGCGCTGGATACGGCGCGCCAGACCGTCCTGCGGTCCGCCCAGGACAAGCATGTCCTGCATCACGAGCGGCTGGCGCCGGGCCGCCTTGTCCCATTCGATCCGCAGCGCCATGCCGCGAAACGGCAGCGAATCGCCATGTTCGAGTCGCTTTGCCTGCGGCGCGGCCGCGCGCTGTCGCGCCAGCCAGTCGATGCGCGAGCGGGCGAAATGCGCGCCCTCGCGCAGCGGCACGCCCAAGGGCACAGTCACTCGCGCCTCGCTCCCGTCGGGCGACAGGCGCAGCGTCATGCGGCGCGCGGTATTATGGGGCCGCACCAGCAGCGGCAGCGGCCCGCCGGGCAGGGCAAGCTCCTCGCGCAACTCGCGCGGCGGACGGGCGCGGCGCGACAGGAAATTCTCCAGCCCCCGGCGCGCGCGGTCGCTCATTCGTCCTCGTCCTCGTCCTCGTCGGGCGTCTGTACCAGGGTGAAGCCCTCGATCAGCGCATGTTCCTCGATCGGGCCCGCCTCGTCTTCCGAGATGACGCGGCCCGCGACCGATACCCCGGCGCGTTTCACCGCCTCGCGGTCGCCGCACACCAGATAGTGCCATTCGGGCAGCGGCTTGCCGTGGGCGCGCAGCCGGTACGCACAGCTGTCGGGCAGCCATGGCAGAGTGCCCGCCGTCTCACGCGTCAGCTGCAGGCAATCGGGCACGTGGCGCTTGCGGTTCGGGTAATCCATGCAGCGGGCGGTGCAGGTGTCGAGCAGGCGGCACGAGACGTCGGTCGGATAGATCTCGCCGGTATCGGCATCTTCCAGCTTGTGCGTGCAGCATTGGCCGCATCCGTCGCACAGAGCTTCCCATTCCGCGTCGCTCAGCTGGTCGAGCGGCTGCTCCCAGAACGGCGGATCGTTGCCGTTTTCGGGCTTCACTGCACCCATTTCGCCAGCTCGTCCGCCAGCACCTGCGGACCCTGATGCGTTTCCAGGATGGCGACCGGATCGCCGGAGGGATCGAACAGCATCGTATTGGCGGTATGATCCACCCGGTAGAAGTCGTTGTCCTGCACCTCGCCGCGGTTATAGGTCGCGACGAAGGCTTTCGCGGCCTCGGCGATCTGTTCCTCGCTGCCGGTCAGGCCGACCATGCGAGGATGGAAGGCGGCGGCGAATTCGCCCACCACTTCGGGCGTATCGCGTTCGGGATCGACCGTTATGAAGATCGGCGTGACCTTGGCGGCGCGTTCGGGATCCGTCTCCTCGAACCGGTTCAGCCCGGCGGCGATCGCGGCAGCGTCCACGGGGCAGACGTCGGGGCAGAAAGTATAGCCGAAATAGACGATCCGCCACTCTCCGGCGAAATCGTCCCAGGTGACGGTCTCGCCGTCCTTGTTCACCAGCGTGAAGTCGCCGCCGATCGACGCTCCCGCAAGCGGCCAGTCGGCCTGGGTCGGTGCGGGCGGGCCGCTGTTGCAACCCGCGAGGGCAAGACCCAGCGCAAGCAGGGGAGCAAGCAGGGCGCGGCGAAAATACGGGGCATTGTCAGTCGTCATGGCAGGCGGGTTCATGTCGTGCTAAGGCCCCGCTGGCAAGGACGAAACAGCCTTCCCGCGGATCGATTTCGCGGCGGGCGCCCCTGCTTTCGGCGGGACCGTCGTTTCGGTGGCGGCGCCCGGAAGGATACAAGAACGGATCAATGCGCGTGTCTGACATGAAATCGCCCAAGACAGGAACGCTCGTGAAGCGCTCCATTCGACTTTCCGCCGCGCTGGCAGCGGCCGCCTTTGCCTTGTCGGCGCTTCCGGCGCAGGCGCAGTTCTCGCAAGGGTACAAGTTCCTCGAGGCGGTGAAGAAGTCCGAGGGCAACGACGTCGTCGACATGCTGTCCGATCCGTCGAGCACCATCGTCAACACACGCGACCTGTCCAGCGGAGAGACCGCGCTCCACATCACCGTCGCGCGCCGCGATGCGACCTGGACCCGCTTCCTGCTGCAGAAGGGCGCCAATCCCAACGTCGCCGACAAGAAGGGCGTGATGCCGCTTCAGATCGCAGTCTCGCTCAATTTCGTCGACGGGGTGGAGGCGTTGCTGAACGGCGGGGCCAATCCCAATTCCACCAATGCCACCGGAGAGACGCCGCTGATCACTGCCACGCTGATGCAGAACGTATCGCTGGCGAGGCTGCTGCTGGACAAGGGCGCCGATCCCGACCGTGCCGACCGGTCGGGCCGCACCGCGCGCGACTATGCGCGGCAGGGCGATCGCAACCCGGTGCTGACGCTGATCGAGCAATCGGATACCGATACCGCCGACCAGTACGGGCCGGTGATGAACTGATGCCGATCGCAGCCGACGAACTCATGCTGGACGAGCTGGCCATCGCGCTGGCTCCCTTTGTCGCCGATGCCGCGATCTTCGACGGCTGGTCGCCGACCGCCGTGCGCGCCGCGGCCGAGATGGAGGGTGTCGATCCCGATGTCGCGCAGCTTGCCTATCCGGGCGGGGCGATGGACATGATCGCCGCCTGGATCGGTTCGGTCGACGCCGCCATGGCAGAGGAACTGCCCGCCCCGGCATTGCAGGCGATGGGCGTGGGGCAGCGCATCCGCGCGATGCTGGTGTTCCGCCTCGAACGGCTGATGCCGTACCGCGAATCGCTGCGCCGCGCGATGGCGATCATGGCGATGCCGCAGAACGCGGCCCGCACCGCGCGGCTGGGCTGGAGCAGCGCAGACCTGATGTGGCGCATGGCGGGCGATACCGCGACCGATCTCAACCATTATTCCAAGCGCGCGATCCTGGCCTCGGTCTATGCCAGCACGCTTACGGTGTTCGCGCAGGACGACAGCGACGGGTTCGCCGACAGCTTCGCCTTCCTCGACCGGCGGCTGAAGGACGTGGCCGATTTCGGCAAGTTCACCGCCCGCTTCAGGCGCGCCGATGCCGAGAGCTTCTCGGTCATGCGCCTGCTGGGGCGGCTGCGCTATCCGGCGCGCTGAACGGAAACCCGTTTCCGCCACCATTCAATAATGCGAACGAGTTGCAATTCTCGCCCGACTATGCGAGCGCCGCAGCCGACATGACACAGATTGGCGATTCACTGGCCGATTGCGCGCTCGGCACATCCGTCCGCGTTCTTGCGGTCGACTGGGACCGGCTCGACCCGGCCGAGGGACGGCGACTGCGCGCGCTGGGTCTGGACGCGGGCGCCGTGCTGCGGCTGGCGCATCGCGGCATCTTCGTGGGTCGCGACCCGATCGCGCTTGAGATTGGGCGTATGACGATCGCGCTGCGCCGTTCGCACGCGCTGGCCGTCAGCGTCGAACCGGCGCCCGAGGAAGCGCCCCATCCCGCCGCAGAGCGTCCGAATGACGGAAAGATCGGCGTTCCGGCATGACGCGCCCCATCCAGACGGTGGCGCTGGTCGGGAACCCCAATTCCGGCAAGAGCGCCCTTTTCAACGCGCTGACCGGCGCGCGGCAGAAGATCGCCAACTATCCCGGCGTCACGGTAGAGCGTAAGTCGGGCCGCATGCTGCTCCCCGATGGTGAGCCGGTCGAGCTGATCGACCTGCCCGGCAGCTATTCGCTCGATCCCTCCAGCCCGGACGAGGAGGTGACGCGCGCCGTCATCACCGGGCAGCAGGACGGCCAGCGCCAGCCCGATGCGTTGATCCTGGTGCTGGATGCGAACAATCTGGAACAGCATCTCGTCTTCGCGCAGGAAATCATCGCGCTGGGCATGCCCGTCGTGGTGGCGCTCAACATGGTCGACTTGGCCAAGCGCGACGGGCTGGTTCTGGACCCAGGGGCGCTTGGAAACGCGCTGGGCGTCCCGGTGGTCGAGACGGTGGCGGTGCGCCGGCGCGGGCTGAGCGAGCTGGGCGACGTGCTTGGCCAGGCTGCCGACCGGCAGAACACCGCGCCGATCATCTCGGACAATCTCGACATGTCGGAACGGCGCATCTCCGCCCGCGCCATGGCCAGGGCCGCGATCCTGTCCGAAACCCGGCAGCGCCGCCTGCATCGCGGGCTCGACAGCGTGCTGCTGAATCCCTGGGCGGGTCCGGTCATTCTGCTGGGCCTGCTGTTCGTGATGTTCCAGGCGGTGTTCGCCTGGGCCACGCCCTTTGCCGATGCGCTGGACGGCGCGGTCGTCGCGCTGTCCGGCTGGGTGACCGCGACCTTCCCGGAAAACCTGTTGCGCGACGCCGTGACAGAGGGGCTGCTGGCAGGCGTCGGATCGGTGGTGGTGTTCCTGCCGCAGATCGTGATCCTGTTCCTGTTCATCCTGCTGATGGAGGCATCGGGCTACATGGCCCGCGCCGCCTTTCTGATGGACCGCATGATGGCGTTCGTCGGCCTGTCGGGGCGAAGCTTCATCCCGCTGCTCTCCAGCTTTGCCTGCGCGATTCCGGGCATCATGGCGACCCGATCGATCAGCGACCCCAAGGACCGGCTGACGACCATTCTGATCGCCCCGCTGATGACCTGTTCGGCGCGGCTTCCCGTCTATGCGGTGATCATCGCGGCATTCATTCCGGCGCGAACCGTGGGCGGAGGTATCGGGCTGCAGGGGCTCGTGCTGTTCGCGCTCTATCTTGCAGGGATCATCGGCGCGATGCTGGTGGCGCTGGTGCTGCGACGCTCGGTGGCGAAGGGCGGGGCTTCGGGCTTCATCATGGAACTGCCGCGCTATCAATGGCCGCGCCTTGGCGACATCCTGCTTGGCCTGTGGCAGCGCGCGTGGATATTCCTGCGCCGCGCGGGCACGATCATCTTCTCGGTCACGGTAGTGCTCTGGCTGCTGCTGTCCTTCCCGCAAGCCGGTCCGGGCGAGGACCAGGTGGACGTGTCGATCGCCGGCAGGATCGCCAGCGGCCTTGCCGTGGTGGTCGAACCGATCGGCTTCAACCGCGACATGGCTCTGGCGCTGATCCCCGCGATGGCCGCGCGCGAAGTGGCCGTGTCCTCGCTCGCCACCACATATGCGGTCGCCAGCGACGACGAGGATGAAACCGCGGAGGCGCTTGGCGACCGGCTGGCGCGGGACTGGACGCTGCCTATGGCGCTGTCCTTCCTGGCCTGGTTCGTCTTCGCGCCGCAGTGCCTGTCGACCATCGCGGTCGCCCGGCGCGAGACGAACGGATGGAAATGGCCCGCCTTCATGCTCGCCTATCTGTTCGCGCTGGCCTATCTGGCGGCGGGGGCGACCTATTGGATCGCCGTTTCCGCCGGGCTTTAGGTGAAGATGGGGAAATCGCCCGCGCCGGCTCTGGCAGCATGGCGTTCGCGTCCCTAGGTGTTGGGCCAGGCAATTCACGAAGGACTGGAATATGGCGGGTTCACTCAACAAGGTCATGCTGATCGGCAATCTGGGCGCGGACCCGGAGATCAAGAGCTTTCAGAACGGCGGGCGCATAGCTAATCTGCGCATCGCGACGTCCGAAAACTGGAAGGACCGCCAGACCGGCGAGCGCAAGGAACGGACCGAATGGCATAGCGTCGTGATCCAGTCCGACGGGCTTGTCGGCGTGGTCGAACGCTTTCTGCGCAAGGGCAGCAAGGTCTATATCGAAGGCCAGCTGCGTACTCGCAAATGGCAGGATCAGTCGGGCAACGACCGCTACACCACCGAGATTTCGGTGGGCGGCATCGGCGGCGTGATGACGATGCTCGACGGTGCGCAGGGCGGGAAAAGCGGCGGCGGCGGCGGCGGCGGCGGCGATTGGGGCGGGTCCTCTGGCGGCGGATCGTCGGGCGGCGGCTGGAACCAGGGCGGCGGATCGACCGGCGGTTCCAGCAACTGGAACCAGGGCGGCGCCGCGGCTGGCGGAGCGGGTGCCGGTGGATCCGGCGGCGGTTCGGGCGGCGGCTATGACGATCTGGACGACGACATCCCGTTCTGATCGCCGATCCCGCAACCGGTGGCAAAGCGCCCGGCGGTCAGCGACTGCCGGGCGTTTTCATGTGGGGAAGGGCACACAGGAAAGCGCATTTCTGGACGCAAGCGGCCGCAGGCTTTACGTTCGGATCCAGGAGGTGCCGATGAGAACCGCCGTCTATAGCACGCGCGCCTATGACCGCGATTTCCTGGCCGAAGCCAATCGCTCCGCCGGATCGCGGCACGAGTTCAGTTTTATCGAGACCCATCTCGATGTGCACACCGCAAGGATGGCAGAGGGGCACGACGCGATCTGCATCTTCGTGAACGATGTGCTCGACCGCCCGGTGCTGGCAGCGCTTGCCGATGCGGGGGTGCGGGTTGCGGCGCTGCGCTGCGCGGGCTTCAACAATGTCGATGTCGCCGCCGCCCGGGATCTCGGTATCGCACTGGCGCGCGTGCCTGGCTATTCGCCCGATGCAATTGCCGAGCATACGCTGGCGTTGATCCTGTCGCTTAATCGCAAGATCCACCGTGCCTATGCCCGCGTGCGCGAAGGCAATTTCGCACTGGAAGGACTGCTCGGTTTCGATCTGAAAGGCAAAACGGCCGGCATCGTCGGGACCGGGCAGATCGGGCTGCGCGTGGCCGCCATCCTGCACGGGTTCGGCTGCGAGGTGATTGCCAGTGATCCTTGCCCATCCGACGCATTGGCGGAGGCGGGCGGGCGCTATGTGGGAATGGACGAACTGCTGGCACGCTCGGACATCGTGTCGCTCCATTGCCCGCTTACGCCGGGTACCCGGCATCTGATCGACGAAGCCGCCATCGCGGCGATGAAACCCGGCGCGATGCTGATCAACACCAGCCGCGGCGCGGTAGTCCACGCGCAGGCACTGATCGGGGGATTGAAGAGCGTCCGGATCGGCCATGTCGGCCTCGACGTCTATGAAGAGGAAGGCGACCTGTTCTTCGAGGATCTGTCGGGCAAGGTGCTTCAGGACGATGTATTCGCCCGCCTGCTGACTTTTCCCAACGTGCTGATCACCGGCCACCAGGGCTTCTTCACGCGCGAGGCGATGGAGGCGATCGCCGACACCACCATTGCCAATCTCTCCCGCTTTGAAGAGACGGGAACGCCGAAGCACCCGGTGACGATGGACATGCTCGCGGGCCGCCAATAAGGGGCCCTTGTGTCTGCCGGAGTCTTGACAGACATTCCCGCGGCGACTGCGCCGTCAGTTCAGGCCCAGGCCCTTCAGTTTCGCGAAGGGGTTTTCCTTCTCCGGCTCTGCCAGACCGACTTCCTGCCTTACCCGGTCCGCCTCCGGGCCGGTGGCGAAGGGATCGATGGCAAGCGCGAGGCTTTGCGCCACCGCCTCGCCCAGGTCGAACCGGTCGCCCTCGTACGGAATCTCGTCGAGGTCGCTTTCTTCCAGCTCGATCTCCTCGTCTGGGCGGAAATCGCTCCTGGCGGGGACGAACAGCAATTCCAGCTCCTCGTCGATTCGGGCGGGCAGATCATTACCGGATATGGCGCAGCTCTGCACGATGGCGGCTTGCATATGGCCGCTCGCGGCGACCTTTTCGCCGTCGCGCGACAGGCTCAGCGTGGCCGAAAGGCTACCGATCGACACCAGCGAGAATCGCTCGGCAAGCGCGGCGCGCTCGGCTTCATCGGCGGTGATTTCGGCGGTGCGGCCGTCGCACTGGCGCACCGCGATCCAGCGGGTGAGTTCCGAGCCGGGCAGATCGCTCATCGCGCGACCTTTCCCTGAAGCAACTGGTCCATCGGGGTGGCGGCAAGGTCGGCCCACAGGCCGCGAAGCCGCTTTGCGACCGGCCCCGGCGAAGCGCCGTCCAGCAGGGTCACGTTGCGCCGCACCGCTTCGTCCAGCACGGCCGGATCGTCGCTCTCAAGCCCCTCGCGATAGGCAGAGATGCGTCCGCCCAGCGCCGACACGAGCTTGCCGATGTGCTTGCCGACCATCAGGTCGCCCACGCCTTCCTCGCGCAGCTGGCCGTCCATGTCGGTAATGAACAGTTCGGTCAGCTCCACGCCGTGCCGCGGATCGCCCGAGTCCTGCAGCCGCGCCATGGTGAGGGCTGTCACGGCGCTGACCATGTCGAAGCGCCCCTCGATCGTGTCGGCGACCTGCGCATCGCGGTACCATTCCGGTTCGCGCGCGATGGCCACCACATCGTGCCACAACGCATTGATGCCGCTTGGCTCGATCTGCCTGAACAGGCGGGAGAATAAGGACTTCAACGCAGGTCACTCCTGTCCCGGGCCGCTGGCGGTGCGCTTTCGCACCCATCGTTCATCGGGCATTAAATCGGCAAAATGCAGGCCCCATGTGCGCCCGGCACGAAGTTCGCGGCCCATGCGGTGATAATCGGCGGGCGAACTTGTATGGCTGCGGGTCAGGCTCTAAAGGCTTGCCACACACGATATAGTAAGAACGCGCGCCAAGCGGAAGCCTGCCGCGCGGCATCAAGACAGATAAGGCGGATCATGCAGTCCACGCCCCGTTTCAAGGTTTCCCGATTGGCCGTTCTGGCCGCGATGTCGTCGGCGGCATTGCTGGCCGGCGGCTGCACCGCGATCCGCGATCATCGCGGCTATCTGTTCGACCCCGCTTTGACCGATGCGATCCAGCCCGGCGTCGACAATCGCCAGTCGGTGGAAGGCACGCTTGGTCACCCCAGCTTTGCCAGCCAGTACGGGCCGCCCGTCTATTACTACGTCTCGTCCACGACCGAGCAGCGCGTGTTCGGCGTGCCCCAGACCGAGGAGCACCGCGTTCTCAAGGTCGCCTTCGACGACAGCGGCACGGTGACCAGCGTGACCCAGGGCGGCATCGACGACGTGCGCGATATCAGCCCCGATGGCGATGAGACCGAGACGATGGGCCGCGACCGCAGCTTCATCGAGGATCTGTTCGGCAATATCGGCACGGTGGGCGGCGTGGGCACCGGCGGTCCGGGTGGTCCCGGACCCAACGGCAGCTAAGGTTCGCGTCGTCGATGATTGCGGTGACCGTGACTGCGGCGACTTGAACCGGTTTGCGCGGGCCCCATATCCCGCCGCATGGACGGATATTCGCACAATAGCGCATCGGCTCATGGCCTTACGCCATGGCATGGCACCACCATCATCGGCGTGAAGCGCGGCGACCGCACCGTGATCGCGGGCGACGGCCAGGTTTCGATGGGCAATACCGTGATGAAGCCCAATGCCCGCAAGGTTCGCCGGCTGGGCGCCGGGGAAGGGGGCGGGCCCGAGAAGGGCAAGGTCATCGCCGGTTTCGCGGGTGCGACCGCCGACGCCTTTACCCTGTTCGAACGGCTGGAGCGCAAGCTGGAGCAATATCGCGGCCAGCTGATGCGCGCCGCGGTCGAACTGGCCAAGGACTGGCGCACCGACAAATATCTTCGCAACCTGGAAGCGTTGATGATCGTGGCGGACAAGGACGTGCTGCTGGTGATCACCGGCAATGGCGACGTGCTTGAACCCGAAGGCGGCATCGCGGCAATCGGGTCGGGCGGCAATTATGCGCTGTCCGCCGCCAAGGCGCTCGCCGATTATGAGGATGATCCCGAAAAGATCGCGCGCAAGGCGATGAAGGTCGCCGCAGACATCTGCGTCTTCACCAATGACAATGTGACGGTCGAAACCGTCGCGCCCTGATCAAGAGACATTCATGAGAAACCTGACACCCAAGGCCATCGTCGCTGCGCTGGACGAACATATCGTCGGCCAGAAGGACGCGAAGCGCGCGGTGGCGGTTGCGCTGCGCAATCGCTGGCGGCGCCAGCGCCTTGCCGCCGAGCTGCGTGAGGAAGTCACGCCCAAGAATATCCTGATGATCGGCCCTACCGGCTGCGGCAAGACCGAGATCAGTCGCCGGCTGGCCAAGCTGGCCGACGCGCCCTTCGTGAAGGTGGAAGCGACCAAGTTCACCGAGGTCGGCTATGTCGGACGCGACGTCGAGCAGATCGCACGCGACCTGGCCGAGGAAGCGATTCGCCTGGAAAAGGACCGCCGCCGCGAAGCCGTTCGCGAAGCGGCGAGCGAGGCTGCGATGAAGCGCCTGCTCGATGCCTTGGTCGGAGACAATGCCAGCGAGGCGACGCGCGAAAGCTTTCGCCTGCGGATCATCGACGACACGATGAACGACAAGGAAGTCGAGATCGAGGTCGAGGACCAGCCGAACATGAACATGGAGCTGCCCGGCATGGGCGGCAATATCGGCATGATCAACCTGTCCGACATGATGGGCAAGGCGTTCGGCGGCCAGAAGATGAAACGCCGCAAGCTGACCGTGGCGCAGGCGTGGGACAAGCTGGTCGACGAGGAATCGGAAAAGCGCATGGATCAGGACGACGTCGCACGCGTCGCTCTGGCCAATGCCGAATCGAACGGGATCGTGTTCCTGGACGAGATCGACAAGATCGCTGTGTCCGACCAGCGCGGCGGCACCGTCAGCCGCGAAGGCGTGCAGCGCGACCTGCTGCCCCTGATCGAGGGGACGACCGTGGCCACCAAATATGGCCCGATGAAGACGGACCATATCCTGTTCATCGCGTCGGGCGCGTTCCATGTGTCGAAGCCGTCGGACATGCTGCCTGAACTGCAGGGCCGCCTGCCGATCCGCGTCGAACTGCGCGCCCTGACCGAAGAGGATTTCGTGCGCATCCTGTCGGAGACCCGCGCGAATCTGGTCGACCAGTACCGTGCTTTGATCGGGACCGAGGACGTGACGCTGAACTTCACGCCCGACGCCATCGACGAGATCGCCTCCACCGCCGCGCAGGTGAACGAAAGCGTCGAGAATATCGGTGCCCGCCGCCTTCAGACCGTGATGGAAAAGCTGCTGGAGGAAGTGAGCTTCGATGCGGAGGAACGCACCGGCACGACCGTTACCGTCGACCGCGCCTATGTAAGGGAGCGGCTGGCCGAACTGGCCAGCGACAGCGACCTGTCGAAATACATACTGTAAGGAACAGCCCCGACATGCCCGCGACGAACCCGCCAGATGGCCGCCTGCCTTATCGATGCCTGACCGGCAGCAATGACCAGGCGTTTTGCGAACGTGTGTCCAAGGCGCTCGAAGAGGGTTGGAAATTGCATGGATCGCCCGCGCTCACCTTCGATGGAGAGCAGGTAGTGGTCGCGCAGGCGGTCGTCTGGCCGGGCTATCCCGACTGAACAGAACAAGGCGCCGGTTCGATTCGAAACGGCGCCCTTTCTTTCATCCGTGATCCGGCCTCAGGGGTGCGGCGCCAGCCCGATTTCGACGCCGGTCTTGTCGGTCAGCGCATATTTGTCGACCAGGTCCGAACTTGCGCGGTTCAGCCCCACCACCTGCACGCTTCGGCCATTGCGGCGCATCCGTTCGACCACCTTGTCCAGCGCGCCGACCGCCGAGATGTCCCAGAAATGCGCGGCGGTGACGTCGATCAGCACATGCCCTGCCGGATCTGGCTGCTCGCTTTCGGGGCCGAGCGCCGCCTGAAAGCGGTCGACACTGGCGAAGAAGATCTGGCCGGTCACGGTATAGATCGCCGTGTCGTCCTGGCGCGTGCGGACCACGCCGAACATGCCCATCACCTTCTGCGCAAAGAAGATGCCCGACAGGATCACGCCAGCCAGCACGCCTAGCGCCAGATTGTGAGTCGCCACGACGACGGCGACGGTGACCAGCATCACCACGCTCGACTGCCAGGGGTGGCGGCGCAGGTTGGGGATCGAGTTCCAGCTGAACGTGCCAATCGACACCATGATCATCACCGCGACCAGCGCGGGCATCGGCACCTGGCCGACCCAGGGGCCCAGCAGCGACAGCATGATCAGCAGGAACGCGCCCGCGGTGAAGGTCGAAAGCCTGCCCCGTCCGCCCGAGGTGACGTTGATGACCGACTGGCCGATCATCGCGCAGCCGCCCATCCCGCCCAGCAGGGCCGCGACGATATTCGCGCTGCCCTGACCGGCGCATTCGCGGCGCTTGTTCGAATCGGTGTGCGTCATGTCGTCGACGATCTGCGCGGTCAGCAGCGATTCGAGCAGGCCCACTGCGGCCATCGTCAGCGAATAGGGGGCGATGATGCGCAGCGTCTCCCACGTCAGCGGGACGTCGGGCAGGATGAAATAGGGCAGGCCTTCGGGCAGCTGGCCCATGTCGGCCACCGTGTTGACCGGCGCCTGCATCGCGATCGAGATGACCGACAGCACGACGATCGCGACCAGCGGCGAGGGGATGGCGGTCGTCAGCCGGGGGAACAGGTAGATGATCGCAAGCCCCGCGGCGACCATCGCATAGGTGACCCATGTGACATCGGTCAGTTCGGGCAATTGCGCCATGAAGATCAGGATCGCCAGCGCATTGACGAAGCCGGTGATGACCGATCGCGAGACGAACTGCATCAGAAGGTCGAGCCGCAGCAGCGCCGCGATGCCCTGGAAGATGCCCATCAGGATCGTCGCGGCGAAGAGATATTCGACGCCGTGATCGCGCACCAGCGGCACCACGACGACCGCCACCGCGGCGGTCGCGGCGGAAATCATGCCCGGCCGCCCGCCGGTGAAGGCGATCACCATCGCGATAGCCACCGACGCATAGAGCCCCACGCGCGGATCGACGCCCGCGATGATCGAGAAACCGATCGCCTCGGGGATGAGCGCCAGGGCGACGACGATGCCTGCAAGCACCTCGGCGCGCGGGTTGGAGAGCCAGTCGCGGCGAAGCGTGGCCGTGTTGATCATGGTAGGATCCTGCCTGATGCGAAGCGGGTTGGACGGCGTCGGAGGCGCGTCAATTCGGTTCGCATGTGCAGCAAAGGCGACCGAATGACAAGACCGGGCCCTTTTCGGCCGCGATCTGGAACCGGGCGCGCGGGGTCCAGCGGCCGGCCTCTAGACCGGTTCGGGCTCGTTGGCGGTGTCGGCGGCCTGCCTCTGCCACATTTCGGCATAGAGCCCGGCATGGGCCAGCAATTCGCCGTGGCTGCCGCTTTCGACAAGGCGCCCTTCGTCGAGCACGAGGATGCGGTCGGCATCGACCACGGTGGACAGGCGGTGGGCAATGGTCAGGGTCGTGCGGTCGCGCGCCACCGCGCGGATGGTCTGCATGATTTCCTGCTCGGTCCTGGTGTCGAGCGCGCTGGTCGCCTCGTCGAACAGGATGATCGGCGGGTTCTTCAGCAGGGTGCGCGCGATCGCCACGCGCTGCTTCTCGCCGCCCGACAGCTTCAGCCCGCGTTCGCCCACTTCGGTTTCGTAACCGTCGGGCAGGCGCTCGATGAAATCGGCGATGGCGGCACCGCGCGCGGCGGCCTCGATCTCGCTGCGGGTCGCGCCTTCGCGGCCATAGGCGATGTTGTAGCCGATGGTGTCGTTGAACAGCACGCTGTCCTGCGGAACCACGCCGATCTGCGAACGCAGCGATTCCTGCGTCACGCTGGTCAGGTCCTTGCCCGATACCAGGATGCGGCCCGAGGTGGGATCGTAGAAACGGAACAGCAGCCGCGCGATGGTCGACTTGCCCGCGCCCGACGGGCCGACGATGGCCACGCGCTCGCCCGCCTCGACCCGGAAGGACAGCGATTTCAGGATCTCGCGGTCAGGTTCGTAGCCGAAGCGCACATTGTCGAAGCGCACGGTCGGCTGCCGCATGATCAGCGCGGGCGCGCCCGGCGGGTCCGACACCTCGACCGGGGTGTCGACCAGCGCGAACATCTCGGCCATGTCGATCAGGCCCTGCCGCACGGTGCGATACACCATGCCCAGCAGGTCGAGCGGGCGGAAAAGCTGCGTCAGATAGGTGTTCACCAGCACGAGGTCGCCGGTGGAAAGGCGCCCCTGGCTCCAGCCCCACACCGTATAGCCCATCGCGCCCGCCATCAGCGCATTGGTGATGAACCCCTGCACGATGTTGAGCAGGCCCAGCGAGTT